>DASZYR010000028.1:0-3566 GCA_035545255.1 Rhodanobacteraceae bacterium | reverse complement strand
TTTCGTCTCGCCGGAAAGCTTGCGGACCTGCTCCATCAGCTCCTGCTTGAGCTGCTGCACGGCCTGCGCGGCATCGACGCCGTCGCCGCGCGCGTACGCCGTCGTCGACTGGCTCTGCAGGATCGTCCGCGCGCTGAGCCGTTCCGTCGGGCTGAGGCCCGGCGCTCCGCCGCCGCCCCCGGCGCCGACGTATTCGCCGGATGCATGACCGTGACCGTGCCGGCTCGCGAGCAGCGAGCGCAGCGTGCCGTACAGCTCGGCCTGGAGCTCGGCCGCGGCCGGGTCGTAATACGACGCTGCGCCCCCGACGGAACCCGCGCCCGACGGCATGACGCCGGGAGCGATCGGTCCGTGTACGCCGGCGGGCGCCGGAATCGGGCGGACTCCGTGCGGGAGCACGTGGCGGATCTGCGGCAGCACGCCCGCGCGGATCAGCTCGATGTTGACCTCTTCGTAGAGCGGATCGAGCCCGGCCATCACGTAGCGGTCGAACAGCTTGTAGATGATCAGCTTGACCTGGACGTTGACCTGCAGCTCGCGGACCGCCGCGCGGAAAGCCTGGCCGAGTACGGCCGGCCCGATCGGATTGCTCGCGTCCTCGACCTTACCGCCGCCGATGATGACGCCGAGCCGCTGGTTGATCTGATAAAGCGAGCGCTGCAGCCGGTTCTCGGCTTTCGCGACCATGCTCGAGACCGCGAGCGATTCCTCGAGCTCCTGGTCGTCGACCAGCGAAAGGCCTGCATTGCCCGCCGTCGGCGCCGCCTCGGGCTTGACCGCTTTCAGCTTGCCTTCGGCGAAGTCGGCGAAATTCTTCGACGCCTGCTCCTGGAACAGGCGCTCGACGAGCTGGCGCTTCTTGCGCACCTCGCGCATGCCGTCGAAATACTCGGTCTGGAGCGCGTTCGAGCCCGCCCGCTCGGCGAGGTCGAACAGCGCGTCGTCGACGTTCTCGAACAGCGTCGATACGAGTCCGTTGATCCGCTTCTGCGCGATGCCGCGCACGAGCTTCAAGAGATCGCCAAGGCGATCCCCTCCGCCGGCAGCGCCCTGGCGCTGCGACAGATCGACGACATTGTGGGTGTCCTTCGGGGCGGTCATCCGTCGGCAGTCCTCGCTGTGCGATCTCGCTCAACGAGATGCGGAACCTTGCTCAGGAATAATAGGAAATAATCGTTAAGGCGGCGTGATTTGCGTCACGCTTGGGCCGTTTCTGCGGCAGAGCGCGGGGTCGGCACGCCGGATCGCCGGCGCGGTCAGGCGTGCGGGAAATCGGCGATCTGCGCCGTCGCGATGCCTTCGTCGGCGAGCATGACCGGAATGTCGTCCTCGATACGGTAGATCGTCCGCCCGTCGCGCGTGATGAGGCCGGCCGCCGCGGCGGCCGCGAGCGCGGCGCCCGCCTCGTTGCGCACGCTTCCGGCCGCGATCGCGCGATTCAGCGCGTCGAGCTCCGCGGACGCGAGCACGCGGACTGGCACCTTCGTCACCGGGCAGCAGAGGATGTCGAGAAGACGGCGGTCGAGCATGAGCGAGAGTCCCGGCGGGTGCCCGCGCGCCGCGGGCCGATCCAGCTTCGGCGTACAATACCGGTTTTGCCGCGGACCCTCCATGAGCGGACCTTCCAACGAGCGTCCCCGCGTCGGCATCGTGATGGGCTCCCGCTCGGACTGGGACACGCTGCAGCACGCAGCCGCGACGCTGGCCGATCTCGGGATAGCGCACGACGTGCGCGTCGTTTCCGCGCATCGCACGCCCGATCTCCTCTTCGAGTACGCCGAAGGCGCGCTGTCGAACGGGCTCGCCGCCATCATCGCCGGCGCCGGAGGCGCGGCGCATCTGCCCGGCATGCTCGCCGCGAAGACGCGCGTGCCGGTGCTCGGCGTGCCGGTGCAGTCGCACGCGCTGAACGGCATGGATTCGCTGCTCTCGATCGTGCAGATGCCGGCCGGCGTGCCGGTCGCGACGTTCGCGATCGGCAAGGCCGGCGCGATCAACGCGGCGCTGTTCGCCGCGGCGATTCTTTCGTCGAGCGATGCCGCGGTCGCGAAGCGGCTGGATGCGTTTCGCGAGGCGCAGACGAAGAGCGTGCTCGACAAGCCCGATCCGCGAGCCGAGTGATGGTTTTCCTTCTCACGCCCCGGCGCTCGCGCGCCGAAGCGCTTTCTTTTCCTTCTCCCGCTTGCGGGATCGAATTCGCCCCTCCGGGCGAATTCGGGTGCCGGAGGCGGATGAGGGAAGCGCTTCGCGAGCTTGCCCTCACCCCAGCCCTCTCCCGCAAGCGGGAGAGGGGGAACAGCGCAGCACGGGAGAGCATCCCATGATCGGCGAACGGCCGGACGCATGGCCACGATAGGCATCCTCGGTGGCGGCCAGCTTGCGCGCATGCTCGCGCTCGCGGGTGCCCCGCTCGGGCAGCAGTTCCTCGTCGTCGACAGCGTGGCCGACGCGTGCGCGGGCCAGGTCGCGCCGCTGCTCGTGGCCGACTGGCGCGATTTCGATGCGCTCGAAGGTTTCGCCAGGCGCATCGACGTCGCGACGTTCGATTTCGAGAACGTGCCGGCCGAGACCGCCGACTGGCTGACCCTGCACACGCGCGTTTTCCCGAACCCGCGCGCGCTCGCTCTCGCACAGGATCGACTCGCCGAGAAAAACCTGTTCCGCGAAATCGGCCTTGCGACGCCCGCATTCGCCGCGGTCGATACGCGCGAGGATCTCGCGCGCGCGATCGAAGCGATCGGATTGCCGGCCGTGGTGAAGACGCGTCGTCTCGGCTACGACGGCAAGGGCCAGGCCGTGCTGCGCTCGCAGAAAGACGCCGATGTCGCGTGGGCGCTGCTCGGCGGAGCGCCGCTGATCCTCGAAGCGTTCGTGCCGTTCACGCGAGAAGTCTCCGTCGTCGCCGTGCGCTCGCAATCGGGCGAATTCCGCGCGTATCCGCTGACGCAGAACTGGCACTCGGGCGGCATCCTCGCCGCGAGCCTCGCGCCCGCGCCCGACGCGGACGCGCTCGCCGAACGCGCATTCGCGCACGCGCGTGCGCTCGCCGAGCGGCTCGATTACGTCGGCACGTTCGCGCTCGAGCTTTTCGATCGCGAAGGCGACCTGCTCGGCAACGAGATCGCGCCGCGCGTCCACAACTCGGGACACTGGACGATCGAAGGCGCGGTCACGAGCCAGTTCGAGAATCACGTGCGCGCGGTCGTCGGCTTCCCGCTCGGCGACACGTCGTTGCGCATGCCGAGCGTCATGCTCAACTGGATCGGCGAATTGCCCGATGCCAACGCGATCCTTCGCGAACCGGACGCGCACTGGCACGACTACGGCAAGGAGCCGCGCGCGGGCCGCAAGGTCGGTCACGCGACGGTGTGCGCGCGCACGAACGCGGAATTGAGAGAGCGCCTCGCGCCCGAGCGCGCGCGCGATCCGCGCGAGACGCTCGCTCAGTTCGGCATTCGTGCGCGCGCAGATCGTCGCATGCCCGACCTTGCGTCCGGCGCGCGGCTCCTTGCCGTAGTCGTGCCAGTGCGCGTCCCCTTCGCGCAGGATCGCGTTCGCGTCGGGCA
>DASZYR010000027.1:0-5184 GCA_035545255.1 Rhodanobacteraceae bacterium | reverse complement strand
GCGGCGATCACGGTCGCATCCGGAACGCCGCGTTGCGGCAGGTCGATGTCGAGCAGGTCGAGCCGCGCGACGGTCGCCGGGTCCGGCGCGACCGCGCGCGTCGCGAGACCATCGAGATAGGCGGAAGCGCGCCGGGCGGCGTCGCGCAAGAGCTCATTCATCGCGATCTCCTGCGCGGCGCGCGAATCGATCACTCCGGATGATACAGCGCCTTGCGCGGCGCGCCGCTGATCGCGGCCGCAAGCTTGGCGGCTTTCGCGGGCGGCAATTCCTCGCGCAGGAGCGCGAAGACGCGTCGGCCTTCGGCGATTTTCGCATCGGCGTCGGCGTCGCTCGCGCCCGCGACGAGCAGCACGAACTCGCCGCGCTGCTGGTTCGCTTCGGCCTCGACGCGCGCGGCGAGTTCGGCGAGCGGCGCCGCGATGATCGTCTCGAACACCTTGGTCAGCTCGCGCGCGAGCACGGCCTCGCGCCCGGGGCCGAACTCGGCGAGCGCGTCGGCGAGCGATTCGACGATTCGATGGCTCGATTCGTAGAAGATGAGCGTGCGCGTCTCGATGGCGAGCGCGCGCATGCGCTCGCGGCGCGCGGCCGCTCTCGCGGGAAGGAATCCTTCAAAGACGAAGCGATCGCTCGGAAGTCCCGCGACCGACAACGCCGCGATCGCGGCGCACGGTCCCGGGACCGGCGACACGGCGAACCCAGCCTCGCGCACGGCGCGCACGAGACGGAAGCCGGGGTCGCTGACGAGCGGCGTGCCGGCATCGCTGATCATCGCGACGTCGGCGCCGGAACGGATCGCGTCGACGAGGCGATCCGCCTGTTCGCGCTCGTTGTGCTCGTGCAGCGCGACGACGCGCGCCGAGCTGCCGGCGCGCGCAAGCAGAGGCGCGCTGTGGCGCGTGTCCTCGGCCGCGACGATCGCGGCGGATTTCAGCACTGCCGCCGCACGCGCCGACAGATCGTCGAGATTGCCGATCGGCGTCGCGACGACCCAGAGACGGCCCGCGGCCATGGCGTTTCCTCCTTCGATGCTGAACGAGCATAGCGGATGCGCGCCGAAGCGCACGGCCCGCGTGCGTCGATCCGCTATCATGCGATCCGTGCCGATCACCGAGGAGCCGCCGTGCACGCTCGCTTCCGACAGGGACGTCCACTCGCTGCAGCGCTGCTCGCTCTCGCGCTCGCAGCGTGCGCGACGATCGGAGAAGAACCACCGGCCGAGCCGTCCGCGGACGCCGCGAAGGCCGAGCAGCTCTATCGCCACGGCGATCTCGATCAGGCCGCGGCGGCGTTCGAGGCGCTTGCCGCCTCGAGCGGCGGCGATACGGCCGCGCACTACCGCCTGCGCGCGGCCGAATCGTTGCGCGATGCCGGCGATCTCGACGGCGCCGCACGCGCGCTCGGCGATCTCAAGCGCCGCCGGCTGCACGGCGCGGATCAGATTCGGCTCGACCTGCTCGACGCCGAGATCGCGCTCGCCCACGGCGACTTCGCGCAAGCCGAGGCATTGCTCGCCGCGCCGGTCGAGACCCTGCCCGAAGACCTTCGGCCCCGCGCGCTCGAATTGCGCGCGCGCGCCGAGGTCGCGAAGGGCGATCGCTACGCGGCGGCGCGCTCGCGCGCCGAACTCGACCGCTATCTTTCGAACGCCGATCGCGACCAGAATCGCAAGGAGATCATCGATACGCTCGCCGCGCTCGACGCGGGCGAGCTGAAGCAGCGTGCCGAGGCGCTGAGGCCGGACGATCCGCTGCGTCCCTGGATCGAGCAGGCGCTCCGCTCGAAAGGCGAAGCACTCGCGCGCGCGCTGCCGCGGCCGAGCCGGCCGGTCGGCACGATCCAGGCAGGCCAAGGCGGCTCCGCGGAGCCGGAAGGTTACGCGCCGCCGCAGCACGTCGCCTTGCTGCTGCCGCTCGGAGCGCAGCTCGCCGCGGTCTCGCAGTCCATCCGCGACGGTTTCCTTGCCGCCTATTTCGCGAGCGACGAGGCGAAGCGGCCCGACGTGCGCATCTACGACGCCGGCAAGACGCCGGCCGACGCCGTCGCGGCGTACGATGCCGCCGTCGCCGACGGCGCCGATCGCGTCGTCGGACCATTGCAGCGCGAAGCCGTCGGCGAGCTGTTCCATCACGATCTCTCGACGCCGGTGCTCGCGCTGAATCATCCCGACACCGGCGAGATCCCGCCGGCCGGCAGCGCCGAGTTCGGCCTGCTGCCCGATTCCGAAGGCGCGCAGGTCGCCGATCACATGCGCGAGCGCGGCATCGCGCGCGCCGCCGTCATCACGGCGGAAGCGGACTGGGCCGAGCGCGCCGCGCTCGCGTTCCGCGCTCAGTTCGAAGCGAGCGGCGGCACGATCGTCGGCGAAGCGCGCCTGCGCGACAGCGACGTCAACTACAAGACCGCGATCGTGCAGGCGACCGGCACGCTCGGCGACGCGCCCGATGCCGGCGTCTTCATCAGCATGCGTCCGCAACAGGCACGCCTTCTGCTGCCGCAGCTCAAGGTCGCGAGCATCGCCGCGCCGGTGTTCGGCACCTCGCACGTCTATTCCGGCGACGCGAACCCCGGCCTCGATCGCGATCTCGACGGCGTCGAGTTCTGCGATGCGCCCTGGCTGTTCGGGCCCGTGCCAGGGCGGCCGGATCGCGATGCGGTTTCGCGCCAGCTCGCGAGCGCGAACGGCGTCGGCGCGCGGCTGTTCGCGTTCGGCATGGATGCCTACGCGCTGCTTCCGTTCGTGGACTGGCTGCTGGCGCATCCGGACTCTTATCTCGATGGCGCGACCGGCGATCTCGCCGCGGACAGTTTCGGACGCATCCACCGCCTCGTCGGCTGGGCGCGCTTCAGCGGCGGCATCGCTCGCGCTGCCGACGGCGCGCTCAGCGAGATTCCCGACGCGCAATGAGCAAAAGCGCAGAGACGCGATCCACGATACCGGCGCGGACGGCGCGTGCTGCCGGCGATCGCTTCGAGGACCTCGCGCTGGCGCGTCTCCAGACCGCCGGGCTCTCGCTGGTCGCACGCAACTACCGCTGCCGCTACGGCGAGATCGATCTCGTCATGCGGGATCGCGACACGATCGTCTTCGTCGAGGTCCGCTATCGACGGTCGGGCCGCTTCGGCGGCGGCATCGATTCCGTCGACGCCGGCAAGCGCGCGAAGCTCGTGCGCTCGGCGTCGGCGTTTCTCGCCGATCATCCGCGCCTTGCCGATCGGGCGTGCCGGTTCGATGTCGTCGCAATCGGCGATGACGGCGGTGCGCCGTCGTTCGACTGGCGACGCGATGCGTTCGACGCTTGCTGAGGTTCCCATGCGATTGCGCGATTCGATGCTCTTCCTCCTCCTTGTCGCCGCGCCGCTGCTCGGCGGTTGTGCCGCAGCCGTCGTCGGCGGGGCCGCCGTCGGAGCGGGCGCCGCCCACGACCGCCGCGGCCCCGGCACGTACATCGACGACAAGCGCATCTATCTCGGCGCCTACGACGCGATCAACAAGGACAAGGAGCTCGCGCTCAAGAACAGCGTCATCATCGTCGTCTACGACGGCGTCATGCTGCTCGTCGGCGAGGTGCGCACCGAAGAGCTGAAGCAGCGCGCCGAGCGGCTCGTCACCGGCTTTGAAGGCACGCGCAGGATCGTCAACGAGATCGAGGTGCGCGAGCCCGAAGGCTGGTGGTCGCGCCGCGCGGACAACGTGTTGACGGCGCGCGTCAAGACGGGCCTTCTCGACCTCACGAGCCTGCCCGGCTTCGATCCGACGCGCGTCAACGTGACCACGGCGCACCGCGTCGTCTACCTGATGGGAAGAGTCAGCCACGAGGAGGACGAAGCGGTGACGCAGATCGCACGCGACACCGATGGCGTCGAGAAGGTCGTGAAGGTGTTCGAATACACGGATTGAGAATATTTCCTCTCTCCCGCTTGCGGGAGAGGGCAGGGTGAGGGCCGGCGTGGTTCACCACTTCGTCCGCACGCTCTGTTGAAACGCCCCACTCCGGCTTCCCTCACCCGCGACTTCAGCGCGACCTCTCCCGCAAGGCGGGAGACGCGAAAACCGGTGATTTGCGACGAGCCCTCCTGACGCCCGATCATAAGCGCGAGGCCGATGCGAACGATGCGATGACACTCCCGCCCGAACTGCTCGACCGCCTGCGTGCGACGTTCGGCGACGACGGCGTCGTCACCGACGAGTCCGAACGCCTCGTCTACGGCTACGACAACTCGCGCCGCGAGGCGATGCCGGACGCGGTCGTGTTCCCGACCGCGCACGAGCAGGTCGTCGCGCTCGTCGCCGCATGCCGTGCGCATCGCGTCCCGCTGATCGCGCGCGGCCGTGGCACGAACACGACCGGTGCGACGGTGCCGATCGAGGGGGGCATCGTCGCTTCGTTCGAGCGCATGAACCGCATCCTCGCGATCGATCCCGGCAACCGCATCGCGATCGTCGAGCCCGGCGTCCTGAACGCCGATCTGCAATCGGCGCTGAAACCATACGGCCTGTTCTGGCCGCCCGACCCGACGTCCGCACCGTACTGCACGATCGGCGGCAACCTCGCTTGCAACGCCGGCGGACCGCGCGCGGTGAAGTACGGCGCGACGCGGGACAACGTGCTCGCGCTTCGCGCTGTCGCCGGAACCGGCGAGGACTTCCGCTGCGGCAGCGCGACGACGAAAGGTGCGACGGGCTACGATCTCACGCGCTTCATCGTCGGCGCCGAAGGCACGCTCGCCGTCATCACCGAGGCGACTCTGAAGCTGACGCCGCTGCCTGCATCGAAGCGTACGCTGCGCGCGACCTACGTGGACATCGAATCCGCGGCGGCTGCCGTCGCGCGCATCATGGCGCAGCCGGCGACGCCGTCGGCGCTCGAATTCCTCGACGCCGAATCCCTGCGCCTCGCACGCATGCACGGCGGCGACTCGGTGCCGGAAGCCGGCGCGCTGCTGCTGATCGAAGCGGACGGCGCGGATGCGGCGCTCGACGCCGCGGTCGATGCCATTTCACGCGCGGCGCGCGGAAGCGGATTCGTCGAGCTTGCAGTCGCGGGAAATGCCGATGAAATCGCTGCGCTCTGGACCGCGCGCAAGGCGCTGTCCCCGGCGCTGCGCACGATCTCGCCGAAGAAGATCAACGAAGACGTTGTCGTTCCGGTCAGCCGGATTCCCGAGCTCGTCGCGGCA
>DASZYR010000026.1:0-10241 GCA_035545255.1 Rhodanobacteraceae bacterium | reverse complement strand
GAGCTGACGATCCAGCCGTCGTCGGCGAGGCAGAGCAGGGCAGGAATGCGCGGATTCGTGCCGTAGTGGAGGCGCTTGGGCACTTCGGATTTGCGCCAGCAGCGCATGTGATCGTGCGGCGCGAGGATCGCGCGATCGATCGCATCGTCATGGCCGATTTCCGGATCCATGCCGGCGAGGATTCCGTACGTGACGACATCGACGTCGCGAAGGTCGATCAGGTCGTCGAGATAGATCACGCGATCCGGCGAGGTCGCCGTCATGCCGTGATCGGAGACGATCACGAGGTTCGTCGAATCGAGCATGCCGCGTCGCGAAAGCCCGTCGACGAGCCGGGCGAGCGCGCGATCGATCTCGCCGAGCGCGGCGTCGACTTCTTGCGAATCCGGGCCATGATCGTGGCCGGCGTGATCGACCTGGTCGAAATAGAGCGTGTAGAAGATCGGCTTGTTCTTTCCCGGAAGATCGGTCCAGCGGAGCAGCTGGTCGACGCGCGCGTCGGCGGTCATTTTCCCGTTGAACGGCAGCCATTCGCTCGGCCGTACGCCGTCGATCGCGACGTCCGAGCCCGGCCAGAACATCGTCGCCGCGGGACGGCCCTGTTTTTCGACGGAAACCCAGAGCGGCTCGCCGCCCCACCATGCAGGGTCGGCGATTGTCTTCGGGTCCTTGTAGACGAACCGCTTGCCGCTGACCGGATCGACCATGCGGTTGTCGACGATGCCGTGATGGTCCGGATAAAGCCCGGTCACGAGCGTGTAGTGGTTCGGGAACGTCAAGGTCGGGAACGACGGCTTCAGCGCGTCGGCCCTGACGCCGGTCGCGGCGAGCGAGGCGAGCGTCGGCGTCAGGCCGCGGTCGAGATAATCCGCGCGGAATCCGTCGATCGAGATCAGGATGACGGGCTCGGGCGCTCGCTGCACGTCGCGTTGCGCCGGGCCGCGGGAAGCGCAGCCGGCGAGCAGGACGAAAATCAGCGCCAGCAGGCGGCGGATCGTGAAGGACATACGCGGCGGCTCGGCAAGGCGATCCGCCTATGGTGACGCAAGCGTGCGCTGCAAGTCTCGCGCGCTGCGTCACGGTCCAAGTTCCGCCGTGCTCAGGCGTGCAGCGCGTTCCCGATCTCGCCGTCGACGCGCGCCGTGCCGGGAAGGGCGACGAAGCGGCCGTCCGCGGCGTGCTGCTCGTAATTGCGATACATCTCGAGCAGGCCGCCGTAGAGATGCAGCGTGATCGACGTCCGTCGCGTCGACGGATTGCAGCAGCGGTGCGCATGGTCGCGCGTGCCGAGGAACGCGCACGATTGCCCCTCTTCGAGCAACGTCGTGCGGACGAAGCGAGGCTGCACGGAGCCGTCGGCATCGTCGACGAGCGCGTAGTCATCGACGCCCAGCGCTCCCTGCAGTACCCATTCGATGCCCCAGAGGCCGTCGTGATCGTGGACCGGCGTCGTGTAGCCGGGAGGCCAGATCATGATGAGGCCGGTGTAGCGGCCGCTGCGTTCCTGGCCGAACAACCAGCGCGTCAGCGTCGAAGGATTCCGGTCGCAGAGCGCGCGCAGCGCGCGACGGTCGCGCGGCGAGTACCACGCCGCGTCGCGCAGGCCCTGCTGCACGCGGTCAAGGTTGAAATCGCCCGATTCCAGGCAGGACATCATGTATGCGCGAACGCTGCGCGTCACATCGAGATCGATCGGTGTCATGCAGAGGCACCCCTACTTCTGCGAGCCGTCGCCGGCGAGGCGCACTCCATCACACGCGTCGTTAAACGCCTGCTAAGAACGCCGCAAGCCGATGTCGACGATTTGCCGCATGCGGTGTACCGGCTTCAGCAACGTCTCGTTACGCATTGATGCCCAATGAATTTGCGGCTCGACGCTTCGCTGCGGAACGAAAATTGCCGGCAATCGATCGCTCACGGATCGAAGCCGCTGACGAAGATCTCGTCCGGCGGCGCCGCGCCGAATTCGAACGCACCGATGTCGGCGGCCGGACCGGAGACGCGCGCATAGCCCTCGCCGCGCTGGTCGAACGGGAGAGCCGCGTCGTTGCTTCCCTGATCGATCGCGGGACTCTTCGCGTCGAGCGCATGCGTCTCGGTCGGCCCGCCGTTCATCGCGAGCGGAGCGAGCAGGGGATCGTCGCTCAGCGTGTCGGCCGGCAGATCGACGCCCGGCGCCGCCACGACCAGCGAATGCGAGCCGCTGACGACGAGGCCGGGCGGCCACATGTCTTCGGGGCCCGATCCGTTCGTGTTGCCGGCGACGATCGTGCTGGTGAGCTCGAACGGATAGTAGGCATAGCGGAAATAGACGCCTGCGCCGTGCGAAGACGCTTGATTGAACGCGATCGTGCTGTTCGAGAGATGCAGCGAGCCGTAGGTATTCGCGATCGCCCCGCCGTTCGCCGCGGAATTGCCCGAGATCGTGCTGTTGACCGTGGCGACGTCGCCGTAGCCGCGCAGGAAGATGCCGCCGCCGCGGCTGCCGGCCGTGTTCGCGGAAATCGTGCTGTCGGTCAGCGCGAGGTCGCCGCCGATCAGATAGACGGCGCCACCGCTCGCATTCGCGCTGTTGCAGTCGAGCGTCGCGCCGGAAATCGTCAGCGTGCCGGTCGAGCCGATGCCGCCCGCGTTGTCGGCGGAATTGCAGTGGACGCCGGTGCCCGTCAGCGTCGCCGGTCCGTGCGAATAGAGGCCGCCGCCCGTGCCGTAGCCGTAAGAGCTGATCGCCTGGTTCTCGCCGACTTCGCCGCCGGTCAGCGTCGACGTGCCGTGAACCCAGGCGCCGCCGCCGCGCGCGCCGCAGAAACCGCAGTTCGATTCGGTCGTGTTGCCGGTGATCGTGCTCGATGCGATCGTGACGGTCGCCTGCACGTCGGCGGAGCGGTTGCCTGCCGCGATGCCGCCGCCATACGACGCGCCGTTGACCGAGTGCGCCGAGTTGTCGCGGACCGTCGATGCGGTCAGCGTGAGCTCCTGGCCCGCGAATACGCCGCCACCATACGCATAGACGCTGTTTTCGTGGACGCTGTTCGACGCGATGACGCTGCTGTCGATCGTCACGGTGCCGGCAGCATAAAGCCCGCCACCACGCACCGGGCCGCCGGTCGGCGCATCCCCGCTGATCGAGCCGGCCGCGCATTCGCTGATCTCGACGTTCGCGAGCTCGACGTTGCCGTGCGCGAGCACGCAGCCGCCGCTGTCGATGCTGCGTCCGTTCGTGATCCGGAGATGGGTGAAGGTCAGCGTCGCATTCGCGCCGGCGTCCTGCACGAAGACGCGGTCGACTCCGCCGCCGTCGATCGTGACCGGCGCGCTCGCGAAATTCCAGATGTCGAGATGCGTGAACGGCATGCCGGCGGAGTCGTTGCCGATCAGGATCGGCCCGCTCGTCAGCGCGATCGTGTCGCAATCCGGGGACAGCACGAGATGGTCTCCGTTGAAGCTCGCGGCGATCGTGTCGCGCAGGCTTCCCGGCCCCGAGTCGTTGCAGTTCTCGACCGGAACGAGGAAATCGCCGGCATGCACGCGTGTGCCCGTGCTCGCGCACGCGATCGCGGCAGCAAGTCCGAGTGCGAGCGGCCGACGGCGAAGGCGGATCCGTGGAGCGGGCGGCAAGGGGTGCATCGGCTTTTCCTCAAGATGAATGACGAGCGACGCGAAGGAGTTCGCGTCGGGATTTCGTATCGGATACGCCCTTCGTGCGGGCTCGGCGCGCTCATTCGCGGACGCGTTGCCGCAGATCGATGTTTCCGGCGCTGCCGGAAGGCGCCAGCGTAGCGTGTCCGCCACCGCCGGGAAAAGAGCGGCTTCGTGCAGCCGGTTTATAATGAATGGCCCGTCTCTCGAGCTTGCCATGACAGCGCCGACCCGCATCGACACGACCCGCACGATCCGCGCGCCGCGCGGCACCGGAATGAGCTGCAAAAGCTGGCTCACGGAGGCCGCGTTCCGCATGATCCAGAACAACCTCGATCCGGACGTCGCCGAGAAGCCGAGCGAGCTCGTCGTCTACGGCGGCATCGGCCGCGCCGCGCGCAACTGGGAATGCTTCGACGCGATCCTGCGTTCGCTGCGCGAGCTTGGCGACGAAGAGACGCTCCTGATCCAGTCCGGCAAACCGGTCGGCGTGTTCCCGACGCACAGGGATGCGCCGCGCGTGCTGCTCGCGAACTCGAATCTCGTTCCCGCATGGTCGACCTGGGAGCATTTCAACGAGCTCGATCGCAAGGGCCTCATGATGTACGGCCAGATGACGGCGGGATCGTGGATCTATATCGGCTCGCAGGGCATCGTGCAGGGCACGTACGAGACCTTCGTCGAGATGGGCCGCCAGCATTACGGCGGAAACCTCAAGGGCAGGTGGATCCTGACCGCCGGCCTCGGCGGCATGGGCGGCGCGCAGCCGCTCGCGGCGAGCCTTGCCGGTGCGTGTTCGCTCAACATCGAATGCCAGCAGAGCCGCATTGAAATGCGCATTCGCACGCGTTACGTCGACGAGCAGGCGGGCGACATCGACGATGCGCTCGCGCGCATCGCGAAGTACACGAAGGCGGGCGAAGCGAAATCGATCGCGCTGCTCGGCAACGCGGCGGAGATATTGCCCGAGCTGGTGCGCCGCGGCGTCAAGCCCGATGCCGTCACCGATCAAACGAGCGCGCACGATCCGGTCAACGGTTATCTCCCGATCGGCTGGACGGTCGAACAATGGTTCGAGCGCCGCAAGTCCGATCCGAACGGCACGCGCGACGCGGCGAAGAAATCGATGCGCGTGCACGTCGAAGCGATGCTCGCGTTCGAGAAGCAAGGCATCCCGACGTTCGACTACGGCAACAACATCCGCCAGATGGCGAAGGACGAAGGCTGCGCGAACGCGTTCGATTTTCCGGGGTTCGTGCCGGCGTACGTGCGGCCGCTCTTCTGCCGCGGCGTCGGACCGTTCCGCTGGGTCGCGCTCTCGGGCGATCCCGAAGACATCTACAAGACCGATCGCAAGGTCAAGGAACTGATTCCCGACGATGAGCATCTGCACCGCTGGCTCGACATGGCCGAAGAGCGCATCAGCTTTCAGGGCCTGCCGGCGCGCATCTGCTGGGTCGGACTCGGCCAGCGTCACGAGCTCGGACTCGCGTTCAACGAGATGGTGCGCAGCGGTGAGCTGAAAGCGCCGATCGTGATCGGGCGCGATCATCTCGATTCAGGCTCCGTCGCATCGCCGAACCGCGAAACCGAAGCGATGCAGGACGGCTCCGACGCGGTCTCCGACTGGCCGATCCTCAACGCACTGCTCAACGCCGCCGGCGGCGCGACCTGGGTCAGCTTCCACCACGGCGGAGGGGTCGGCATGGGCTACAGCCAGCACGCCGGCGTCGTCATCGTCTGCGACGGAAGCGCCGAAGCCGATCGACGGATCGCACGCGTGCTCTGGAACGATCCCGGCACGGGCGTCATGCGTCATGCCGATGCGGGCTACGAGATCGCGATCGCGTGCGCGAAGGAGCAGGGGCTGAAGCTGCCGATGGCCGGCTGATTGCGCACGATCGAAGCGGAAGAAAAAATAAGCCCGCAGCGCAGGCTTCGCGAAAGGGACCGCCGAGTACCTTCGCGAACGCCCCGCTGCGGGCTGTCCCGATTCCTCTGCATCCGCACCGGCCTTGGCGCGACATCCAGCGTGTTTCGGGTGGAGCCACGATAGACGAGCGCTTCGCGGCGCACATCGGCGAGGCACCCACGCCACATCGGGAAAATCCCTCAAAAGGCGCCCATTCCGTGACGGCCATAGCAATTCCGGGAAGCGAACTTCCGCAAGGCGCGGTTCCCGATCGCGTCGAGCTCAACGGCCGAGCCGCGACGGCGGACGATCTGCGCTGCCTCGCCCTGATGAACTATGGCCACTTCACGTCGCTGCGCGTCGAGGATGGCGCCGTGCGCGGGCTCGACCTGCACCTCGATCGGCTCGACAAGGCGACGCGCGCGCTGCTGGGCGTGCCGCTCGATCCCGAGTTCGTTCGCACGCGCATGCGCGGCGCGTTGCGAGGAGACGCGGGAACGTGCGCGATGCGCGTGACCGTATTCTCGAAAGAGCTGCGTCGCGATCTTCCATCGGCGTCAGCCGCGCCCGACGTGCTCGTCTCGCTGAGCGCGGCGCGCAGCGGCCCATCGGCGCCGCTGCGGCTGAAGACGTTCCGCTACGAGCGCGCGTTTCCGGAGATCAAGCACGTCGCGACCTTTCCGCTTTACTACCATCGGCGCCTCGCGCAACTCGCCGGGTTCGACGACGCCGTCTTCGTGAGCAACGCGGGATGCATCAGCGAGGCGTCCATCTGGAATCTGGGATTCCTCGAGGGCGACACCGTCGTCTGGCCGGAAGCGCCGATGCTCGACGGCGTTTCGATGCAACTGATCCGCTCAGGCTCGCGCGAACGCGGCATCGCGACGACGACGCGACGCATCGCGCCGGACGACCTCGGCCGGTACCACTTCGCGTTCCTCACGAACGCATCGTGCGCGGTCCAGCCCGTCGCGTCGATCGACGATGTGCGGTTCGATGCGAATTCCGCCGCCATCGCGCGGCTGGCGGCGTGCCACGACGATCATCCGCCGCAAGCGATCTGAAACGTCAGTCGCCGATCCGGTCGAGCAGCGCCATCGCCGCGGCGGGCGCGCGTTCTTTCGCGCCGTTGATGAAATAGATGAAGACGTCGCGCATCGCCGACGCAGGTTCCGGCGGGCCGATGCGCGGCAAGTCGGCGGGATCCCGGCCTTCTGACCACTCGCGTGCGCGCCGTGCCCATGCATCGAGCGCTCGGGGCGCGTAACCGGTCGGTTCGGACGAAGCGCTGCACACGAGCCGCGCGTAGACGAAATCGCCGGTGACGTCGGCGAGCGAAGGATGCTTGGGCGAATCGGTGAACACGGTCGCCACGCGCCGCTCGCGGGCGAGTGCGAGATAGTCTTCGCAGGCGAAGCTCGCATGGCGCACTTCGAGCACGTGACGCAGCGGCGCACCGTCGAGATCGCGCGGGAGCGATTCCAGGAACGCCGCGAGATCGTCGCGATCGAATGCCCGCGACGGAGGAAGTTGCCAGTTGATCGGCCCGAGCCGATCGCCGAGCTCGGCGAGCCCGCCGAAGACGAAATCGCGGATCGTCTTGCCGGCGCTCGCGAGTTTTCCGCGCTCGGTCGCGTAGCGTGGCGCCTTCAGCGAGAAGACGAAGCCGTCCGGCGTCTCCTTGCGCCACGCGGCGTACGTCGCGGGCTTCTGCGCACCGTAGTAGGTGCCGTTGATCTCGATGGCCGTCAGGCGGCGGCTTGCATATTCGAGCTCGCGCCGCTGGACGAGGCCTTCCGGATAGAAATTCTTCCGCCACGGCACGTAAGTCCAGCCGCCCGTTCCCGCGCGGATGCGCGCGTGCGCCCGTGCGGGCGCGCGCCCCAGATCGAGATCGGACTGCGCTGTCATTCCGCGATCTTGCCACACGCGGCGCACGTGCCGTTCGGCATCGCCGTCAAATCGGCGACAATCGGCGCGCATCCAGCGAGGTGACGTCGATGACGATGCCCCATGTCCTGGTTCTCGGCGGCGGCTTCGGCGGCTTGTGGGCGACGCGCGCGCTCGCGAGCGCGGATGTCCGCGTCACGCTCGTGGATCGCTCGAACCATCATCTTTTCCAGCCGTTGCTGTACCAGGTTGCGACTGCAGGACTTTCCGCGCCGGATATCGCGGCGCCGCTGCGCCATCTCCTGCGACGGCAACGCAATGTCGAAGTGCGGCTCGACGAGGTACGCGGTATCGATCCCGATGCTCGCCGTGTCGCGCTCGATGGCGGCGCGCTTCACTACGATTTCCTGATCGTCGCGACCGGCGCGACGCACACGTATTTCGGCCACGACGACTGGGCGCGTTACGCGCCGGGACTGAAGACGCTCGACGACGCGTTCGTCGTTCGTCGCCGCGTTCTCGAAGCGTTCGAGATCGCCGAGCGCGAGAGCGACGAAGAGGCGCGGGCGGGATGGCTCAGTTTCGTCGTGATCGGCGGCGGTCCCACCGGCGTCGAGCTTGCGGGCACGATGGCGGAGATCGCGAGGCATACGCTGCGCGGCGAATTTCGCCGGATCGATCCGCTGGACGCCCGCATTCATCTCGTCGAAGCGGGTCCGCGTGTTCTGCCGTCGATGCCCGAATCGCTCTCGCGGAACGCGCGGAAGAAGCTCGAGCATCTCGGCGTCGAGGTGCACGTCGGTGATGCGGTCACGGCCGTCGACGCCGAAGGCATCGAGCTCGCCGGCCGGCGCGTCGCGGCGCGAACGGTGCTGTGGGCGGCGGGCGTCGCGGCGTCACCGCTCGGCCGCATGCTGAGTCCGTCCTGCGATCGCGCAGGCCGCGTGCCGGTGCAGCCGGATCTTTCGCTGGAGGGGCATCCCGAAGTGTTCGTGATCGGCGACCTCGCGACGGTCGTGCAGGATGGCAAGCCCGTGCCCGGCATCGCGCCGGCGGCGAAGCAGATGGGTGCCCACGCGGCGCAGACGGTGATTGGCCGTCTGGCCGGCAAGCCTTCGAAGCCGTTCCGCTATCGCGACTACGGCAATCTCGCGACGATCGGCCGCATGGCGGCGGTCGTCGACCTGCGCGGGCTTCGCTTCACGGGCGTCCTTGCCTGGTGGTTCTGGCTGATCGCGCACGTGTTCTTCCTGATCGGCTTTCGCAACCGCATCGTCGTGCTGGTCGACTGGGCGTGGTCGTACTGGACCTACAAGCGGCACGCGCGGATCATCTTCGGACGAAGGCGCGAGATCGTCGGCTGACGCGCGCCGGCGGTTCGATGCGCGTCGGCCCGGTGGCGCCGCGCTTCCGAGTCGCTTGTGACAGCTCATCGACGCCGCCGAGCAGCGGCGACGGGCGCGACGTCATGCGATCAGATCGCGCTGATCTCGGCCGCGGCCTTCTCGATGATCGCGCGTGCGCGCTTCGCTTCGGCTTCCGACCATTGCGGCGCACGCATGACGAGTGCTCGCTTCAGCGTGCGCATCGCCTCGTGGATCGCGATCGGCGCGGCGTATCTCGACGCCGCGCGCGCGGTGACTTCAAGGCGCGACATCAACGCGTCGACCGTATCGCGGTTCTCGTCGAGATACGCGCGGCCCTCTTCGGTCACGACGTAGAGCTTGCGCGAGCCTTCGCTCGCTTCGACGCGCGCGTAGCCCATTTCCTCGAGCATCGTCAGCGTCGGATAGACGGCGCCGGGACTCGGCGCGTAACTGCCGCCGAACATCTCCTCGATCGTGCGGATCAGCTGATAGCCGTGGCGCGGCTGCTCGGCAATCAGCGCCAGCAGGATCAGGCGCAGGTCGCCATGGCCGAACATGCGGCCGAAGCGTCCGCCGCCGTGGCGCCGGCCGAAGGGCGCGCCGAAATCGTCATCGTCGCCGCCGGGACGGCGGAAACGTCCGCGGCCAGAGGCGAAGCGCGCGAAGGCGTCGCGATGGTCGTGGTCCTCGTGATCGCGGTGGTGGTGATGCCGGCCGAACCAGTGATGAGGGTGCATTGAAGTGCTCCGATGTATCGTAAGTAACAACCTTACGATATATCTAAACAAGAGCGCGAGCAAGCCCTTTTCCTCTCCAGAAGGAGTAGGGAAAAGCCGAAGGCGAGGGTGAAGGCCGGGCGTAGCGGGACGCTCCGGCCGTGGCGGCTTCTCCCTTGTGCGCTTGATTCCGGCTTGCCCTGACCCCGACTCTCTCCCCACAGCGGGAGAGGGGAAACGCGCGTCATTGCGCCTCGGCTATCCACGGATCGTAGCTGCCGAACCACCAGAGATGCCCTTCGGGATCGCGGCAGCTGTATCCCGCACCGCCGTATTCCTTCTTCTCGAGATCGTCGACGATCTCGGCGCCGGCGGCTTTCGCGCGCGCGTAGTGCGCCTCGCAATCGGCGACGATCACGAACGGACATTGCGTCTCGCGGCCGCCGATCTCGCGCGGCTGCGCGATGCGCTCGCCCCACGCGCTGCCGTTCGCGGTCGAGCCGAGCATGATCATGCCGTTGCCGAACACGAGTTGCGCGTGCTGCACGACGCCCTTGTCGTCGGCATGGACGGCCTGCTTCTCGAAGCCGAACGCCTCGCAGAGCCAGTCGATCGCCTTCAGCGCATCGTCGTAGCGAAGGCTCGGGATGATCGTCGAAACGGTGTTCTTCGCGAGCGTGCTCATCGGAGTCTCCGCGGGGTTCGATACGAAGAGAC
>DASZYR010000025.1:0-26540 GCA_035545255.1 Rhodanobacteraceae bacterium | reverse complement strand
ACGGCCCCGGCGATTGCGGACGCGCGAGCGGTGCAGCAACGTAGTCGACGCGGCCGGGAAGCCGCCAATGAAATGTCTCGATGGCTCGATATGCGCCCTCTATCGCGATAAACGCCGCGAATCGGCGCATGACGTGCGTTTATGGCGCCGTCGCGATGCGTCGGGGCTGCGCGGGATCGCCTCGGTCAGCGAGCCCGCGAGCCACGGGTGTCCGATTCCGGGCATCTGTTCGATTCCGATCACCCGCCGGCGGAACGCGGCTTGCGGAAACGGCTTCGGCGGAGTGGCAGATTTCTTGCTGCCGGATCGATCGGCCGGCGACGGGGCTTGCCTTCAAACCTTGTGCCTCATCGAGCCATCCGACTTGCCGATGCCCGATTCGAGCTTCGCGATTTCCGCCACGGAGACCGACCGCCCATGAACACGCTCGCGTTCGCGTTCCGCTCGCTGGTCAAGTCGCCGGTCTTCTCGCTCGTCGCGGTGCTCGCGCTCGCGCTCGGCATCGGAGCGAACAGCGCGATTTTCAGCATGATCGAGGCGATCTTCCTGCGCCCGCTGCCTTACGCGAACCCCGGCGAGATCGTGCAGCTGCAATCGCTGCTGCCTGATCGCGGACTCGCGCAGGCGCCCGTGTCGTGGCCGCGCATGCTCGCGGTGCGCGAGCGCCAGCACGTTTTCAGCGACATGGCGGTATCGACGCCGAACGCGTTCGTCGTGACCGGCGCCGGCGATCCCGAGCAGGTGCAGGGCCTCGCGGTCTCGCAGAATTTCTTTCCGCTGCTCGGCGTGCAGCCGCTGCTCGGGCGCAATTTCCTGCCGGAAGAGGACCAACCCGGCGGCGCGCCGGTCGTCGTCCTGAGCTACGGCTACTGGCAGAAGCATTTCGCCGGCCGCAAGGACGTCGTCGGCCAGTCGCTCACGATCGACGGCAAACCCAGCTCGGTGGTCGGCGTCATGCCGCAGCGTGCGACCGCGTTCCCGCTGAATCAGCTGGCGCTGTTCACGACGCACCCGTACGAATCGCCGTTCATCGTGCAGAAGCAGATCGACGACGGCGGCCTCTTCTACAACGTGCTCGCGCGGCTGAAACCCGGCGTCTCGATCGAAGAGGCGCAAAGCGCGATGGACGTCATCGCGGCCTCGTACCAGCAAACGCGTCCGGCGAACGTCGACGCGACCTCGAAGCTCGATGTCGGATTCCTCCAGGCCAACCTGGTCGGCAACCAGCGCCAGACCTACGCGATGCTGTTCATCGCGGTCGCGGCGGTGCTGCTGATCGCATGCGCGAACGTCGCGAACCTCCTGCTTGCGCGCTTCTCGCGCCGGCGCAAGGAAGTCGGCATCCGCTTCGCGCTCGGCGCGAGGCGGAGCCGCGTCATCGCACAGTTTCTGGCCGAGAGCCTGCTGCTCGCGGTCGGCGGCGGCGTGATCGGCCTCCTCTTCGCCGCCGCGGTGCTGCCGCTGCTCGCGCACGTCGGCCACGATTTCGTTCCGCGCGCCGAGGAGATCTCGCTCGATCCCGCGATCGTTGCGTTCACGCTGGGAGTCTCGGTCGTCTGCGGCCTCGCGATGGGCCTCGTGCCGGCGATGCATGCCTCGATGAACGCGGCGAACGACGCCCTCAAGGATTCGAGCCGCGAGTCGACGAGCGGCCCGAAGCACAACCGGTTCCGCAGCGCGCTGCTCGTCGCCGAGATCGCCGTCGCGTTCGTGCTGCTCGTCGCGACGGGCTTGATGATCTCGACCGTCGTACGCATCCAGAACGTCGAGCCCGGCTTCCGCACCGACGGCATCTTCGTCGCGTTCGCGCTCGTGCCGCCCGCGCAGTATCCGGCGCGCACCGAGGCGACGGCGAATTTCTATCGGCGCCTCTATCACCGTCTGGAGGAGATTCCGGGCCAGAAGGGCGTCGCGCTCTCGGACAATCCGCCGCTCAGCGGAAACGATGCGCAATCGCCGTACGCGGTCGTCGGCCGGCCGCTGCCGCCGCCGTCCGAGCGGCCGCTCGCGCTTCGGCATCTGATCAGCCCGAACCGCTTCGCCGTGCTCGGCATTCCCCTCGAGGCCGGCCGCGACTTCGACGAGCACGACACGCCGGCGAGCCCCGAGGTCATCATCATCAACGAGGCGATGGCGAAACAGCTGTTTGCGAACGAGAACCCGCTCGGCCAGAAGCTCGTCACGGGCATGCTCGGGCGCACGGCCGAGATCGTCGGCGTCGTTGCCGACGCGCACACGCAGAATCTGACGAAGCCGCCGGTTCCGGAGATGTACTACCCGCTGTTCCAGCGGCCGGAAAACTTCACCGGAATCCTCGTGCGCACCAGCGGCGATCCGGCCGCGCTGACGGCAAGCGTTCGCGCCGCGCTGCACGACGTCGATCCCGGCATTCCGCTGATCGCGCCCGGCACGATGCAGGGTTTCGTCAAGCAGTCGATGGCCGATCGCGGCCTGACGATGACGCTTCTGATCGTGTTCGCCGGTCTTGCTCTCTCGCTTGCCAGCCTTGGCGTCTACAGCGTCATGGCGTATTCGGTGACCCAGCGTTCTGCCGAGATCGGCATCCGCATGGCCCTCGGCGCGCGGAGGGCCGACGTGCAGAAAATGGTCATCGGGCAGGGCCTCAGGCTCGCTGCGATCGGCCTCGCGATCGGGGCGGCCGTCGCGCTTGCGATGACCCACCTGATGGCTGCGCTGTTGTTCGAGGTGCGCGCGGCCGAGCCCGGCGTCTATCTCGCGATCGCGGCGCTGCTGATCGCCGTGGCCGTCCTCGCGAGCTGGATCCCGTCGCGCCGCGCGGCCGGCCTGGACCCGAGCCGCGCTTTGCACGAGGCCTGATCGCCGCCCGGGCATTCCGGCGGGGCGGGCCTGTGCGGCTCTCCGCCGGCCGGGTTCTGCCGCAAAGTCCTGAAGTCAAAAAAGTCCGCGATCTCCACAATCGCCCGACTTCACGTTTTCTTCAACAGCCCGACGCAACGATTCGGAGCGGCCATCCGCATCCTGCCGATGGACGTGCACGCAGCATCCGGACAGCGGGGTGCCTCGCGAGATGAAGTCGCGTTCCAAATCCTCCCGCGTCGTCGAGCTGGAAGCGACGCGCCGGGCCAGGGTACCGACCGACGAGGCCGCATGGCTCGCGCGCATCGTCGGCGTGCAGGCCGAGATCGCCCAGGCCGGCCTCGATCCGCACCGGGTCGTCGACGTCGTCACGCGCCGCGCGCAAGAGCTCACGCATTCGACGGGCGCCGTCGTCGAGCTGCTCGATGGCGACGAGCTTTTCTACTGGTCCGCGAGCGGGCACATGCTGCCGCACGTCGGCCTGCGCGTCAGCGCCGCGAGGAGCCTTTCGGGCCTCTGCGTGCGTACGGGACGCGTGCTTCGATGCGACGACAGCGACGCCGATGCGCGCGTCGACCGCGCGGCTTGCCGGCGCGTCGGCTTGCGCTCCATGCTGGTGGCGCCGCTGCCTTACGGCGACACCGTGATCGGGGTCCTCAAGGTCGTTGCGCCATGGCCGAACGCGTATGTCGACGACGACGTGCGGGCGCTCGAGCTGCTCAACACGCTGATCGGCGCGACGCTGGGCCACGCGGCGCACCATGCATCAGTCGAGGCCGCATTCAACAGCCGCCTGGCCGCCGACCGCCTCGACGAGGACGAGCGCAGGAACCTTCGCGACATCGTCAGCGGCATCATCGAACGCGAAGCGTTCGTCATCGCGTTCCAGCCGGTGCTGGCGCTCGACAGCGGAGCGGTCGTCGGGTTCGAAGCGCTCGCGCGATTCGCCGACGCGCGTTCGCGCTCGCCGGACCGCTGGTTCGCCGATGCCGTGCAGGCGGGCCTCGGCAGCGAGCTCGAGCTCGCGGTCCTGCGCAAGGCGCTGCTCGCCTTGCCGCGGCTGCCGGGCAACACGTATCTCGCGGTCAACGTGTCGCCGGAGACAGCCGCGTCGCCGGAGATCCTGCGTCTTTGCACGCGCCATGCGGCGGACCGGATCGTGCTCGAGATCACCGAGCATTCCTGCGTCGACGACTATCTCGTGCTCTCCGAGCGTGCGCGCATTCTGCGCAAGCTCGGCGTGCATCTCGCGATCGATGACGCGGGCGCGGGATTCGCGAGCCTGCGCCACGTGCTGAAGCTCGAACCCGACCTCATCAAGCTCGACCGATCGATAACGCACGAGATCGACACGCGCGTCCGTCACCAGAGCCTGGCGGCCGCGCTGCTGACGTTCGCGCGAGGCACGTCGGCGTCGATCGTCGCCGAAGGCATAGAGACGGCCGAGGAGCTCGCGATGCTGAAGCAGCTCGGGGTTCCGTACGGACAGGGATATTTTCTCGGGCGTCCGGGACGTTTGCCGGACGATCCGTACATCTGAGGCATTCCGCGCGAATCCCGGCGGGATCCATGTCGCAGGCGGCCTCGGCCTCAGCCTCGGCCGCCGTCGCCGGATGCCTTCCCTCCATGCTGCTGTCGCTCCGCTCGACGGCGGCGAATGCGCAGCACGCGGATCACTGCTTCATGCTCTGCGCCGACGCCTTCGCGTCGTCGCGCTCCTGCTCGGCGCGCGCTTTCGCGGCATCGCGCGCGGCATCGGCGGTGTCCTTGCAGCTTCCGCGCGATTCGGACGGCTGGGCGTCGCATCGTTCGACAGCGACCTTGTAATCGGCATCGGCTTTCGCGATCGCGACATCGTAGCGCGCGTCCGCTTCCTTCGAGAACGATTCCGCGCGGACCTGCGAGACGTCCTTGTCCGCATCGCGCTCGGTCTCGCTCGCTTTCGCCGTCGCGTCGTTGATCTTCCCGCTGGCCTCCGCATTCGCCTTCGCGACGTCGGCCTCGGCTTCGGCCCGCGCGGCATCGAGCTTGCGTTGCGCGGCATCGACGTCGGCGGCGGCCTTGCGGCTCGCATCCGTCACGTCTTTCGACGCTTCCTGCTGCGCCTTCGCGACATCGCTTTCGTTTTCCGCCGTCGATGTCCGGCGATCGCATGCGGCGAGCGATGCGAGCAGCGCTGCGGCTGCGAGAGCGGCATGAATGGTCTTCATCGGCGTCTCCTCGATGCCGCGTCGTCTGCGGCCGGCCAAGCATTCGTGGCGGTGCGTTTATCGGAAATGAACGCGTTTTCCGCGCTTTTTTCATGTCCGCGACGGAATCGCGCGCGCTACCTATCCGTACGCTGAAGGAAGAATCGGAATTCAGCATCGAGCCACGTCGTGCTGCGTAGCGTTCCGGTCGCCCAACAACGAAGGAGCCGGCAGAAATGAAAGAACGCACGCTCAACCGGATGCTCGTGGCTTCGCTGGCGCTCGCATTCGCAGGCTTTGCGCCAGCGACGTTTCAGCTTGCCCACGCGAACGGCGAGACGAAGGTCTCGTCCGATCAGCCGGTCACCGACACGTGGATCACGACGAAGGTGAAGACCGAGCTCGCGACGACCGATGGCGTCAAGAGCACCGACATCGACGTCAAGACCGTCAACGGCATCGTGACGCTGACCGGCACCCTCGCGACGGATGTCGCGGTGAAGAAGGCCATCGCGGTGGCCGAAAGCGTCAAGGGCGTCCAGAAGGTCGATCACTCGGGCCTCAAGTCGCTCGAGTAGATCGCGCACGCAACACAACCATCAGAAGACAAGGAGCAAGACGTGAACGAGGACAAGATCAAAGGCCAATGGAAACAGCTTGCCGGCAAGCTCAAGACGAAGTGGGGCAAGCTGACCGACGACGACCTCACGGTTGCCGACGGCACGAGCGAATACCTGGCTGGAAAAATCCAGGAGCGCTATGGAATCGCCAGGGACGAGGCGGAGCGTCAGGTCAGGGAATTCGACCGCACGCTGTAAGGGATCTCGGGGGCGGTCATGCCGCCCCCTCTTTCAGAAGGAGTGCAGGGCATGGGCAAGTATTTCATCGCCTGGCTTCTCGGTGTTCCCGCGGGACTTCTGATCCTCATCTACATCTTCTCGCATTTGTTCTGAAACGCGCCGCAGAGTGCTTTCGCAAATCGGGAGCGCAGGAAGCACTCGACAGGGTCGGGGATCGCTCGCGTCGCGCGCGGCGGTGATCGAGATCGCGATCGCGAGAGGATCTCGATCTCGCGCCGCTGGCAGCGAGCCTGCTTCTATTGCATGATGACAAAGGGTCGGAAAAACCCGGGTGAACGCCGCGCGCGACCTGGAACGAACCTGAACTGGACGTCGGAGGCTCGATCGAGCGCGTGGGAAGGTCGGCGCGTACATCCGGCCGACGACGAAGGAATCCGCCTTGGCCGATACGCCCGAACGCGATCCGTTGTCGAGATTGCCGTCCGCGAAAGAATCCGCCGTGCGCCTGGCGGTGCTGCTTGCCGCTCTCGTGTTGATCGTCGGGCTCGCGTATCTGATCCGCCTGCGCGTTACCGAGGGCACGATCAATTCGTTCAAGTGGGTTTCGCACACGCACGAGGTCAAGGCCACCGTCTTCGAGCTCGCGGCCGCGCTCAACGAGATGGAGGCAGCCGCTTTCGCGGCGCAATACGACCCTCTGTCGGAGAGCGCGGCCCACCGCTATGGCGAAGCGCGCGCACGCTACGCGCCGCTCCTGGAGAGGCTGCGCGATCTGACGCGCGACAATCCCGCGCAGCAGGAGCGGGCAGGTGTCCTGCGCGCGCAGATCGAAGGGCGCATCCACGAATTCGACGAAGCGCTTCGGCAACAGGCGCGCGGCCGCGAATCCGCGGCCGGACGAGGGCTCGCTACCGCCGTGACGCGCTATCCGGTCAACGATGTGCTCGCCGCGATCGTCAAGGACGAGGAAACCCTGGTCGAGGCACGCGACCAGGAGGCGGAGCGGCGCCAGCGCGTCGGAGGATGGGTCGTCGCTGCCGTGTCGCTGATTCAGCTCGCGCTCCTCGCCGGCATCATCTGGAGCTCGGAGAACCAGCTGAGGCGCCGTCTCGCCGCCGAAGCCAGCGCGCGCCAGGCCGAGCAGCGCGCGCAGCTCATCGTCCAGACCGTGCGCGAGCCGATCGCGGTCGTGTCGTCATCGCTCGACGTCGTGACCTGCAATCAGGCATTCTCGGATCACTACGGCCTCCATCGAGGCGACGCGCTCGGACAGAACTCCGCGTGGGGCAATCCCGTTCTACAGCAGCGCCTGCGCGACGTCGTGCTGACGCGGCGGGAGATCTGGGACAGCGAGCTCGAACAGTCGCATGGCGAGCAGGCGACTCGCTACGTCGTCGCCAATGCGCGGCCGATGGTGCTGCCGGAATCGCGGGATGCCGTGATCCTCCTGACCGTCAGCGACGTCACGGCGCGCAAGCAGACCGAAGCGCAGATCCTCGACCTCAACCGCCAGCTCGAAGGGAAGGTCGCGCAGATTTCCGAAAGCAATCGCGAGCTCGAGGCGTTCTCGTATTCGGTCTCGCACGATCTGCGCGCGCCGTTGCGCCACATCGCGGGATTCGCCGAAAAGCTGCGCAGCCATCTCGGCGAGAGCGCGGACGAGGAGACGCTCCATTACAGCGAGGTCGTCATCCATTCGTCGCGGCGGATGTCCTCGCTGATCGAGGACCTCCTGACGTATTCGCGCCTCGGCCGCCACGCGATGCGCCTGCACGGCGTCGACATGCAGGCGCTGGTCGACGAGGTCCGCGTCGCGCTGACTTCGACCGGCTACGACGAACGGCGCGTCAACTGGAACATCGCGCCGTTGCCGGTCGTGGTCGCCGACGAGAACATGATCCGGCTCGTCTGGCAGAACCTCATCGACAACGCGCTGAAGTACACCGCGGTGCGCGAGGAGGCCGTCATCGAGATCGGCGTGGACGAACCGACGCCGCTGGAATGGGTCTTCCGCGTCCGCGACAACGGCATCGGGTTCGACATGGCGTATTCGCAGAAACTGTTCGGAGTGTTTCAGCGCCTGCACAAGGCTTCGCAGTTCCCCGGCACGGGGATCGGCCTCGCTTCGGTGCGCCGCATCGTCGGCCGGCTCGGCGGGCGCACCTGGGCCGAATCCGCGCCGGACCGGGGTTCCACGTTCTTCTTCTCCATTCCCCGCGCCCAGAACACCTGACGAGGACGACATGATTCGCGAGATACGCACCATCCTGCTCGTGGAAGACAGCGCCGCCGATGCCGAGATGACGATCGACGCGCTGCGCGAAGCCAAGCTTGCCAATCCGATCGTGCACGTCGAGGACGGCGTCGAGGCGCTCGACTATCTTTTCGCGCGCGGCGAGTTCGCCGATCGCCAGAACGGGATCCCTGCCGTCGTCCTGCTCGATATCAAGATGCCGCGACTGGACGGCATCGAGGTCCTGCGCGCGATACGCGAGAGCGACAAGTTCTCGCGCACGCCGGTCGTGATCCTGTCCTCGTCGCGCGAGGAATCCGATCTCGCGCGCAGCTGGGATCTCGGCGTCAACGCCTATGTCGTGAAGCCGGTCAACGCCCGGCAGTTCTTCGACGCCGTGCAGACGCTGGGACAATTCTGGGCCGTCATGAACGAATCGCGGCCCGGAACCTGACCGGCATGCGGGAAGCGCAAGCCCCGATCCGCCTTCTCGTCGTCGAGGACAGCGAGCTCGACGCCGAGCTCATCGTCGCCGAGATCGAGCGCGGCGGATTTCCGATCGAATGGCGGCGGGTCGATGACGAGCGCGCCTTCGAGGCGGCGCTGACCGGTTTCGCACCGGACGTCATCGTCTCCGATCTCAGCATGCCGGCGTTCTCGGGCTACCGCGCGCTCGAGATCGCACACGCGAAAGTGCCGGACATCCCGTTCCTTTTCGTTTCGGGGACGATGGGCGAGGAAGCAGCCGTCGAGGCCGTGCGCGGCGGCGCGACCGACTACGTGCTCAAGCACAATCTCGCTCGCCTGCCGGCGTCGTTCCGGCGTGCGCTGCGCGAGGCCGAGGAGCGTCGCGCGCGCGCGCAGGCCGAGAGCAGCCTCCTGCGCGCGCAGCGCTACGAGGGGCTCGCGCTGCTCGCGTCCGGTCTCAGCCACGATCTGCGCAATGTCCTGCAACCGATCACGATGGGCGCTTCGATGCTGTTCGAGATCGATGACGAGCGCGCGCACAAGATCGGCGCGCTCGTGCAGGATTGCGCGTCGCGCGGCCTCGACATCATCCATTCGATGCTGACGTTCGCGCGCGGCGCGCGCGTCGCCGTCGAGCGCGTGAAGATGCGCACGCTGCTCGAAGGCCTCACGCTGCTCCTGCGGGGCAGCGCGCCGCGCAACGTCGAACTCGTCATCGCGCTGCCCGACAGCGACATCGAGATCGACGGCAACTACACCGAGCTCCAGCAGTGCCTCCTGAATCTCTGCCTCAACGCCCTGCAGGCGATGCCCGAAGGCGGACGCCTCGAGATCGGCGGCGGCCGCGAGGATCTGCGCGACGAATTCTTTCAGGAGGGCGAAAATCCGGCGCCGGGAGCCTACCTTCGGCTATCGATCAGCGACACCGGAACCGGCATGTCCGACGAGGTCAAGGCGAACCTCTTCAAGGCGTTCTTCACGACGAAG
This sequence comes from Rhodanobacteraceae bacterium, assembly GCA_035545255.1. GTDB lineage: Bacteria > Pseudomonadota > Gammaproteobacteria > Xanthomonadales > Rhodanobacteraceae > Dokdonella_A. Next base: position 17,025 of record DASZYR010000025.1, on the reverse strand, counting down.
GAGCAGGGCACCGGTCTTGGCCTCCTTTCGTGCCGGCGCATTCTCGACAATCACAAGAGTTACCTGCGCGTCGAAAGCGCGATGGGGAAAGGCAGCACGTTTTCCCTGTATTTTCCGCTTTGCGCGACGCGCGCGGCGCAGGCGGCGTCGATCGAGGAGGCCCCCCAGGGCGCGGGCCAGCGCATCCTTGTCGTCATGGAGGAGGCAGGCAAGCTTTCGCTGCTCGCGGACGTATTGCGTGCGAGCGGCTATGTCGTCTTCGCGGCGCAGAGCGGCTCGGCGGCCTTGCTGGAGATCGAAAGCAACGGACTTCCCGATCTCGTGCTGATGAAAGCGGACATGAGCCTCATGACCGGCGTCAGCACGCTGTCGGCGCTGCTCGATCGATCCTATTCCGGCCCGGTCATCATGATCGTTCGTCCTGGCTACCGGCCATCCGCCGACGAACTTCCGCCGGTCGAGCGCATCCGTTTCGTCGAGCGGCCTATCGAATCGGCGACGCTGCTGGCGGCCGTTGCCGAGGAACTCGCCGCGTACGGCGACGACACGCGAGTCCCTCGCGATGGATGAACGAGAATATCGGTGCTGAATATCAGCGCGAACTATCAGCGCGTCCGTCCTGACTCGCGGCGCCGCCCTTGCTCCGGTTCGCCGCGCGCGCTGTCCCGCGGTTTCGCGCGACCAGTGGCATACGGCGTCGCCGCGCAACTGGCGTGGCCGCAGGCGCACTCCGCGTGTGCGGCGGACGTCGTCGATTCCGCGGCCTTGCGGCAGCTCTCGCTGCAATACTGCTCTCCGTCCTGGGCGTGGCATGTGCAAGGCGCATGTGCGCAGCGTGTTGCGGCTGTGTCCACGATCATGGCTGCTCCTGCTGAGGTCTGCGCGTCGAGCTTGCGCCGCACGGTCTGAACATCGGCGAAGCCGTAGCGTTGGCGCGCGTGTTTCGCCGAACGCCATTGCGCGCTGGCGAGAATGTTCAGGAAGAGTTCTCCGCACGAGACGGTTCCGACAGAAAGCGATGCCGGCCATCGTGTCGATCGTGTCCCGGCGATTTCGCTGCCGCATCAGGGACAAGCGAGCCCGGCCGGTTGCGTCAGTCGCGTGATGTCCATGTGTCCCGTGCCATAGGTGCCCATGCTCGCGACGGACGAAAAATCGACGCGGCCATGATTGCAGTCGCTGAACTGGAAGATCAGGACGCCCCACCGATTCAGCGAATATGCGGCCGGATCGAAATGAGGGATCCAGCGGCCACCCGAGCCGATATCCGCCGAGACGACCGCGACGCCGTCGGCGATCGAGCCGACGCCGCCGAACCAGGATTGGCCCGCACCCTCGGGATCGAAAGCGAACCAGTAGGCGAGGAAGGCGCTGTCGGGCAGCACCTCGACGATCAAGCCATGACCGCCCTGCGCAGGGTCGTACCAGGTGCCGGTGAATGCCGGCGTGATCGGCACCGACGATGCGAGCGGAGCGACTTGCAATACGCGAAGATCGACGCAGAGCGTCGTCCCGACGATCGCGTCTTCCGGGTGCAGTTGCGGAAAAAGGCAGGCGGCGACGTCGTACGCGCCGGGCAGCGCGCCGGCGGTGAACGCCGGCGCGGTGGCGACGCCGTCGGCATCGGTCAGAGCGTGGCGCGCGCCCGCCGCGTCGGCGAAACGGCCGTACGTTCCGGATCGAGGGCACGGATCCGGCCGCGACGGCGGCGGCACGCAGGCATCGGCGAAGAACTCGACGACGAGACCGGCGAGCGGAGCGCCGTGCGCATCGACGACGCGCACGGAGAGCGGCAAGGCGGCTTCGGCACCGGGCACGACGCGCACGATCGCGTCTCCGGTCAGCGACAGCGTCGCGTTTTCATTGGACGCGCTCTGGGCATTCGCGATTTGCGACGCGAGCAACGCGCAAGCGAAGAAGAGGCGGACGAGCATGGCCTTCTCCCCGTGGCGGCGGTACTCGAACGCTAGCACGAGGTCGCTGGCGCTTTCCTGAAGGCAAGCCGCGTCGTCCATCGCATTCAGATAGATCGCTTGCGCGGAGCCGCCGTGCGTTTTCGCGCAGCCCCGGCGCCGGTGCGCGTCTTCGGCGTTCGAGCCGCACGATCGAGCACGATCCAGGTCGGCGCGTGATCGCTTGCGCCGGGGCGACCGCGCACCCAGCGGTCGACGCCGGCGTCGGCGAGCCGGTCGCGCAACGGCGGGCTCAGCAGCAGATGATCGATGCGAAGGCCTGCGTTGCGCGGCCAGTGCTGGCGGAAATAATCCCAGAACGTGTAGATGCGCTCGTCGGGATATCGCGCGCGGATCGCGTCGGTCCAGCCCTGGTCGAGCAGGCGCCCGTACGCTTCGCGCGTCGCCGGCTGGAGCAGCGCATCCTTCAGCCACGAGCGCGGATCGTAGATGTCGAAATCGGTCGGCACGACGTTGAAATCTCCGGCGAGGATGACCGGCTGCCCGCTGGCGAGCAGCGCGCCGGCATGGCGGATCAGACGTTCGAACCACGCCAGCTTGTAATCGAACTTCGGCCCCGGCTGCGGATTGCCGTTCGGAAGATAAAGGCAGGCGACGAGAAGTCCGTCGACCGCCGCTTCGATGTAGCGGCCTTGCGCGTCGGCCGGATCGCCCGGCAATGCACGGCGCACGACGACCGGCTCGCGATCGCGCGCGAGGATCGCCACACCGTTCCACGATTTCTGCGCGACGTGGACCGAGCGATAGCCCGCATCGCGCAACGCCTTCGCGGGAAAGCCGCTGTCGGCGGTCTTGAGCTCCTGCAGGCAGGCGACATCCGGCTTCTCGCGCTCGAGCCATTCGAGCAGGCGCTCGAGGCGGCTGCGGATGCCGTTGACGTTGTAGGTTGCGATCTTGAGCCGGGACATGGCGCCTCACCTTACCCGCGGCCGAGATTTAGCCGCAGAAGAGCCCGAAGTCCAGCCGACGGCCCGCGATCGCGTCTCGCGGCATTCCATCGGGCATTGCGAACATCCGTTTCGCATTCGGCGGCCGGCTTGCGACGCCCGCTTCGCGCCGCTACATACGGCCGATGGAAACTTGCCGCTCGTTCCGGCTCGCGGCCGCGATCGCGATGCTCGCTTTCGTCGCCGGCTGCACGACGCACGGCACACGCGCGTCGCGCAAGCCGGCCGAGGTGCGCGCCGAGATCGTGCGTCTCTTGCCGCCGTCGACGGACGATCGCGGCGGCTGGGCGGCCGACATCGCGACGGCATTCGGCGCGCTCGACATCGAGCCCGATGCATCGAACATCTGTGCGACGCTCGCCGTGATCGGCCAGGAATCGGGCTACGCGAGCGATCCCGCGGTACCGAATCTCGGGCGCATCGCGCGCGGCGAGATCGACCGCCGCGCCGCCGAGCACGGCATCCCGCAGTTGCTCGTCCGCGCGGCGCTGTCGCTCAAATCCTCCGATGGACGAAGCTACTCCGTGCGCATCGCCGCCGTGCGCACGGAGCGCGAGCTGAGTCTCGTCTACGAAGACCTGATCGGCAAGGTGCCGATGGGCCGGCGGCTCTTCGCCGGCTCCAATCCGGTACACACGGGCGGCCCGATGCAGGTCGCCATCGCGTTCGCCGAGCGCGAGGCGCGCGATGCCGATTATCCGTATCCCGTCGAAGGCTCGATCCGCCACGAGGTGTTCACGCGGCGCGGTGGCGTCTATTTCGGCATCGCGCATCTGCTCGGATATCCGGCCGCGTACGACCGCATGATCTATCGGTTCGCGGACTACAACGCGGGCCTCTACGCGAGCCGCAATGCCGCGTTCCAGAACGCCGTCGCGATCGCGTCCGGAACGAAGCTCGCGCTCGACGGCGATCTCGTCAGCTACGACAGCCGCGAGCCCGGCGCGACGGAGCGCGCGGTCCGCTCGATCGCGCGCGCTCTCGGCCTCGGCGACGGCGAGATCCGCGATGCGCTTCGGAAAGGCGAGCGGAGCGACTTCGACAAAACCCCGTTGTACGCGCGCGTGTTCGAGCGCGCCGAGCGCATCGCGCGCAAGCGCCTGCCGCGCGCGACGATCCCGAACATCGCGCTCAAAAGCCCGAAGATCCGGCGCCAGCTGACCACGGAATGGTTCGCGAATCGCGTCGACCAGCGCTACCGGGCCTGCCTGGCGAAAGCATCCGGCCGCTGAACGTCCGCGAAGGCTTCCCGCGCCGCTTGAGGCGCACGTCCGGCGAACCCATATTCCGGGATGCGCCGGTATCACTCCGCCGGCGCATTCAGAGTTGGTCTCCGTTTGGGACAGCCCCCGTCAAAAGCGGGGGCTTTCTTTTCGCGGACGAGCCGGCCGGTCCGCCTCGCGGTTCGCATCACGCCCCTGGGCGAGCGCGGTGCAGCACAGCCTCAGGTTTTGCAAAACCTTCCGACCGATTCCGCCACCTCTCTCAGGAAGCGGCGGCCTATAGTGGCGCGCCGCCGGATCGGCGAGGCCGATCAATCCCCCGCATCCAGGACTCCACGCATGAGCCCGCCGCTTTCCGCCAAGAATCACCCCCGTCGCCGTTCCCTCGTCGTCTCGCTGGCGATCGCGCTGACGGGTGCATCGGTCCCGCTCTGGACCGCCGACGTGCAGGCCGCGAAGCTTCTCCGCGCAGGCGACCCTCATGACGTCGCGCCGTCCGCGCCATCGATCGCGGTGACGAACTGCGCGGACGACGGGGACGGCAGCCTGCGTCAGGCGATCGCAAACGCTCCGGACGGAGGCACGATCGATCTGACCGCGCTCGATTGCAGCACGATCACATTGACGACCGGCTACATCGCTGTCGCGCAGTCCGATCTTCGGCTGGTCGGACCCGGTGCGGGCCTGCTGTCCATCGATGGCGGCGCGGCGTCGTCGGTGCTGAGGCACTCGGGTACCGGCACGCTCGCGGTCAGCGGCCTCGCGATCGCGAACGGAACCTATCAGAGCGTAGACGCCCCGAAGGGCGGTTGCCTCTATTCGGCCGGAAACATCGCGCTCGAGAACGCGGCCGTCTCCGGATGCTCGCTCGAAGGTCTCGATGGCTCGGCGAGCGCGCTCGGCGGTGCGATCTACACGCACGGCGATCTCGCGTTGACGGACAGCGTCGTGTCTTCCAGCAAGGCGCACGGAACCGCGTTCGGCTCCGGCGGCTTCGGCGGAGGCGTCTATGTCGCCGGCAATCTCACCGCGCTCGGCAGCACGATTCGCGACAATCAGGCGTACGGCGCGCCCATCAACAATTCCGCCGGTGGCGGAGTGTTCGTCGTCGGAACGACGTCGATCACGCGGACGACGATTGCGTACAACGGCGCATTCGGCGCGGGCGGGCTCTACACCCAGGCTTCCGTCACGATCGATTCGTCGACGATCTCGAACAACAGCGCATCGAGCGCGGCCGGCATGCGCGCGTCCTACATCGATGGCAGCCCGACCGCGACGATCGTGAACTCGACGATCGCCGCCAACCACTCCTTCGGATCGGTCGGCGGCGTCAATCTGCTGATCGCGGCGACGATCTCGAATTCGACGATCGCACTCAACGACGCGAACAACGGGTTGTCCGGCCTCCTGATGAGCGGACCGACGCTCGAGCTCGAAAGCACGATCATCGCGGGCAACACGCGGGCGGGCGACACGCCGGACGACTTCGCAGCCTACGGCTCGCCGGTCATCACCGGACAGGACAATCTCGTCGTGGCATCGACCGATCAGATGCCTCCCGGCACGCTCACGTCGGATCCGATGCTCGGCGACCTCGGCAACCACGGCGGACCGACCGAGACGATTCCGTTGCTCGAAGGCAGCCCGGCGATCGACGCCGGCAACGATGTCGCGGAGCTCGCCGGCGACCAGCGAGGCTTCGCACGCATCGGCGGCGCGCGGACCGACATCGGCGCGTTCGAAGTGCAGGTCGATGAGATCTTTGCAGACGGCTTCGATCCCGCTGCGCCGTGAACGCGCGCCGATCGCTCGCGAGCGCGCGCCAAACGCTTTTGTCGAGCGCGATGCCGCGCCTCTGACGCAACGCACAACGCGCGACGGCGCCGCGATGTGGGCCGGCGTTCGAATTGCATATGCACGTGCGAGCTTGCTGGGCGTGTCGAGAAATCCGTGCTGAACGTTTGCTGCGAAGGCAAAAACCTGCCGGGAGAACACGAAGCGCAAGCGCCAACTGCCGCGAATCATCGCGCGGGCCGAGTGATTCCGCGCCACGCGTCGTTCAGGAAACCGCGCGCTCCTTCATGAACGCGGATCTCGCCGACCCGCTCTCTTGCTGCGTTTGATCGCGACGCGTCGCATTCGATAGTATCGATCGCGCGTCGTTGCGCGCGACGCATTCGCCGTGGCGCATCACCGTGCCCCTGACCGTCGGCTCCCGATCGATCGATCCGGCCGAGTTCTCTTTTTGCTCCGAGCGCGGGAGCCCGCAACGGGAATTCCGATTCGATGAAATCTCTTCGCTCGTTTCACCTGCGCATGAAGCCGCTGGCGGCTTCGTTCACGTTTCTGTTTGCCATCGGCGGAGCTGCCGCCACGATGCCGACCGATGCCGCGGCAGGCATCGCGTTCCGCAGCGCGCATCCCGTGTCGCCGCGCTATGCGCTGCGCCAGCAGCAGCGTGTCGCGCGTGCAGCGCGCATGCTGATCGCGCATGTCGCATCCCCGCGAGCGATCGGCACGACCCGCACCGTCACGAGCTGCTCCGACGATCTCGAGGATCCCGACAACCTGCGCAACGTGCTCGCGGGCGCCGCGGAAGGCGACACGATCGATCTCACCACGCTGACCTGCAGCACGATCACGCTCGCCAACGGCCCGATCGACACGAGCGTACTCGGCGAGCACCATCTCTACGACGTCACGCTGCAGGGTCCGGGCCGCGACGCGCTGACGATCGAAGCGGGAGGCCAGTCGCAGGTATTCGTCATCGGCGGCTTCTCGAGCAACCGCGGCACGTTCACCGCGAACGATCTCACGATCGCGAACGGCGCCTACGACGGCAGCCTTGCCGCGTGCGTCGAGGGCTTCGGCGGTGCGCTCGCGCTGAATCGGGTGGCCGTGACGAACTGCCACACCACCGGCCGCTATTCGCTGGTCTTCGGCGGCGCGGTCGACGTGACGACGCTGTTCATGACCGACAGCAGCATCACGAACTCGACGAGCGCGGCGACCGCGGCAGGGAACACGGCGGCTGGCGGCGGCGCGTACGTCAGCGACGGCGTCACGATGCTGCGCAGCACGATCTCGGGCAACAGCGTGACCTCGCCGGTCGCGTCGACGGGTGACGGCTACGGCTACTTCTCGGTCGGCGGCGGGCTCTACTCGCGCGGCGATCTTTCGATGACCGACAGCACGATCTCGGGCAACTCGATCGACGTCGCGGCCGCGGGACAGGGCGCGCCCGGCGGCGGCGTCTACGTGCGCGGCATCGTCGACATCTCCAGCTCGACGATCGACGGCAATGTCGCCGACGGCGACGGCGGCGGCCTCTTCAAGGCGATCTACAGCGTTTACGGCGAGCCCGGCGGGTCGAATCCGCAGACGACGCTCACGATCCGGAACTCGACCTTCGCCAACAACACGGCCGCGCGCGGTGGCGCGATCACGAGCTCGCGCCCGGTGTATCTCGCCAACAGCACGATCGCCGACAACTTTGCGGAAGCGGGTGCAGGCGGGATGCTGTTCAAGCTCTCGGGCATCCTGGACAGCGCGGGGATTCTCGGAGCCGAAAGCTCGATCATCGCCGCCAACGCGGGCGGCGATGACGCGACACTCGCACTCGACCTCGCGGCCGACGATGCGCTCGCGGTCAGCGGATCGCACGATCTCGTCGTCGACGCCGGCGCCATCGCTCTCCCGGCGGACACGATCGTCGCAGATCCGATGCTCGGCGAGTTGCAGGACAACGGCGGACCGACCCGCACGCTTGCGCTTGCGCCGCAGAGTCCCGCGGTCGATGCGGGCGACGACACCGCGACACTCGAGCACGACCAGCGCGGCGACGGCTTCCCGCGGACGTTCGGCGCTGCGCCCGACATCGGAGCGTACGAGCGGACGATCACGCCATCGACCTGCTATCGCCGACTGCACCCGTGCTGATCGTCGGCGGGCGATTCGGGTAGTCGGCGCGGAAGCGTGAATCCGTGCACGCGATCGCACGCACGTCACGCAAAAAGCGACCGCGCAAGCAATACGTCCGCCGGAAACGGCGGCCGTATTGCTGCTTCAATCTGTCCCGCTTCCGGCTGGTGATCCCACGCGCATGATTCGCCGTGACCGGCTCGCGGCGGTCATCGGGTCGGAAGTCCGGACACCACTCGAATGCTCGGCTTTGCGGATGCATCGAACGTCGCCGAGCGCGAAAAAAACCGCGGATCGAGCTTGCCCCGCCGGACCTGCCTTATACTGGCGCCTCGCCGGCTGCCTTCCCGGCGAGGAATCGCGCGGCCGAAGTGGCGGAACTGGTAGACGCGACGGACTCAAAATCCGTTTCTGGCAACAGAGTGCGAGTTCGATTCTCGCCTTCGGCACCAAGCACAATCCGGACTTGCGACAACATCCGGGCATCCCTGCGGAATCCGGACGCATGCGCGACGATGTTGCGACCACGCGTTCGTCTCGCGCACCTCGCGCCGGTTCAACGCTCTTTCATCGCAACCATGGTAGTACGCCGCTTCAGGGTGCGGGTGCACTCGAAGGGCTGTGATGGACCTGAAAAGCGGCTATCCGTTCTGGACCGTGGCCGACGGCCTAGTCGCGTCTTTTCCTCCGCTGCTCCGCGATCTGCGCTGCGACGTCGCGATCGTCGGCGCCGGCATCACGGGGGCATTGATCGCCGACACGTTGTGCGAAGCCGGTCTCGACGTCGTCGTGCTCGACGCGCGCGATGCCGGCTGGGGCAGCACGGCGGCGAGCACGGCGATGTTGCAGTACGAAGTCGACACAGGCTTGCTCGGCATCGCACGCCGTTACGGCGAGGCGAATGCCGCCGCGATAATGAAGGCCTGCGAGCGTGCGGTTCGCGAGATCGGGCCGATCGCGAAGCGCGTGCGCGGCTCGGGCTTTCGGCACGTCGAGAGTCTCTATTGCGCGAGCTGGCCCTGGCACGCCGCGCGAGTGCGCGCCGAGGGAGAAGCTCGGCGGCGGCATGGATTCGAGCTCGACATCCTCGAACGCGATGTTTTGCGCGCGCGTTTCGGCATCGATGCGCCGGTCGCGCTGTTGACGAAGGTCGCCGCCGAGATCGATCCATATCGGACGGCGATCGGCCTGCTGCGCGAACTTTCCGAACGAGGCTGCGGCGTCTTCGACAGGACCCGCGTCGAGCGCTGGGAAAACGCGCGGAGTCACGTTCGCGTCCGTACCGATCGCGGTGCCGTCGTTCGCTGCCGATATCTCGTGATCGCGGCCGGGTACGAATCCGAAGCGTTCCTGCAGCAGCGCGTCGCGCGCAACCACAGCACGTACGCGCTCGTCACCGAGCCTATCGAAGAGGCGCCGCCCTGGACGCGCCGGACGCTGTTCTGGGAATCGCGCCGTCCGTATCTCTACATGCGCAGCGCGCGCGACGGACGTCTTCTGGTCGGAGGCGAGGACGATCGCGTCGATGTGCCGGCGAAACGCGATCGCGCGGTACCGCGCAAGGCCCGGCGGCTGATCGCGAAGCTCCGCGCGCTGCTCGCACGCGACGACGTCGAGGAAGGCTTCTCGTGGGCCGGGACGTTCGCGGTCACGAAGGACGATCTGCCGTTCTTCGGCCCGCATCCCGAGCACGGCCCGCGTGTGCATTTCGCGATGGCCTATGGCGGCAACGGCATCGCATACAGCCGGGTCGGCGCCGGGATGATCCGGCATCGCATCCTCGGGCAGGCGCATCCGCTGGAGCGGCTGTTCTCGTTCGAGCGAATCTGAGCGTCCGCGAATCGCGAACTCGGCTCAATGCGTCTGGTCGAGCGAAAGCTGGCGCTGGTCGCGTCCGTACCAGCCGTCGCCTTCGGGCCGGAACACCGAGCACGAGGTCATCGCGCCGCGGTAGATGTGCAGCGACACGGCGATCGCGTCCTCGCTCGGATTCAGGATCGTGTGGTATTCGTGCGGAGGGATCAGGCTGCCGGCGGAACCCGGGCCTGCGTTCATCGTGCCGCGCGGCTCGAAGCGATAGCGGCCGTCGCGCTCCTCGACAAGCTCGAACGGCGTGATCTCGAGCGTGCCGGCCCAGACGCCTTCGACGCACCACATGCCGGCGTGGTCGTGGATCGGCGTTCCCTGGCCGGGTCCCCACGTCATCGCGATGACGCTGTAGCCGAGCGCCTCGCTGCGATAGAGCTCGCGCCGCGCGTAGTGATCGCTGGCGCGCTCGAACACGCAAGCGGGCAGCGTGACGTCGCGATTGCGCATCAACGTGCAGAGCGTCTTGCGCAGCGATTCGGTGATCGCGGCCTGGTCCCGCTGGCCGACGGCGGCGTCGAGCGCGTCGACGAGACGCCGGCTGCCGGGGAATTCGAGCGTCAGCATCGGAACGGACCTGTCATCGCCACCCTGCGGTACGGCCGCCGCGAACCGGCTGCCGCGCGCCGATTCTACAGGCTGGCCAGTAGCTGCGCGACGGGCTCGCCGAAGCGCGGGATGTCGACGAGGAACGAGTCGTGGCCCTGCGGGCTGTCCAGGGCGACGAAATCGACCTCGGCGCCTCCCGCCGCGAGCCCGTCGGCGATCTGCTGCTGCTGCGTCAGCGGGAACAGGATGTCCGTGCTGACGCCGATCACGAGCGCGCGCTCGAGGCGGATCGCGGCGAGCGCTCTTGCGACGTCGCCGCCGCCTTGCTTCGATGGCGCGTATTCGCCGATGTCGAACCAGTCGCTCGCGCGCGAGAGGTAAAGATAGCTGTTGGGATCGAAACTGCGCACGAAGCGGCGCGCGTGGCCGGCGAGATACGACTCGATCTGGAATTCGACCGCGAAGGGCTCTTCCTCCCGCTCGTCCGAGTCGAGCCGTATCCGAGCGAAGCGGCCGACCCATTCCATCGCCGAGCGATACGTGATGACGCCGAGCTTGCGCGCGATCGACATGCCGGCTTCGGGATAGTGCTCGTCGTCGTAACGGCCCTGCTGCCAGTTCGGATCGAGCCGGATCGCCTCGCGCTGCAGCGAGCGGATCGCGATCGCGAACGGCTGCGCCTGCGGCGCCGTCGAGATGCTGACGTGCGCGCGCACGCTGCCCGGATGCTGCACGAGATACGCGAGCGCGCTCATGCCGCCCATCGAATTGCCGACGAGACAGGCGAGCTTTTCGATGCCGAGACCGCGTACGAGCTCGAAGCTCGCGTTCGCCACGTCCTCGAGCGTGAGATCGGGGAAATCGAGGCGATACGGCGCGCCGGTCGCGGGGTCGATCGAGGTCGGGCCGGTCGATCCCTTGCACGAGCCGAGCGTGTTCGCGCAGACGACGAACCAGCGGTTCGTGTCGATGTACTTGCCGGGGCCGATCATCGCTTCCCACCAGCCCGGCGAAGGATCTCCGGTGCTCGATGCCGCGTGCGCACTCGGCGAGAGGCCGGTCAGGATGAAGACCGCGTTGCCGCGATCCGCGTCGAGCGCGCCCCAGGTTTCGTACGCGAGCGTCGCGCCGACGAGCGAGCCGCCGCGCTTCATCGCGAACGGAGAGGGCAAGCCGAAATAGCGACGGGCATCGGGCACGGTGGATTCGTTAACGGCAGCACAGCGAACGCGCAATGTAGCCGGGCGCGTCATTCGCGCCAAGTCGGTTCCGACAGATAGCCGTCTGCTAACGTAGCCGCCAATGCCGCCCCCGTTCGCCGTCATCGCGGCGAAAGCCGGGATCCCGTTTGCTTTTCGGCGGCGATGTGGACCTCCGGAGCGAAATGGATTCCGGCCTTCGCCGGAATGACGGCAACGGGTGGGGAGCGAGGAGTCACGGAATGAATCTGCATCTCTGGATTCCGCCGGTCGTGCTCTGGACGTTCGGCGCGGTCGTCGCGCTGCTCGTCATCTCGAGCCTGGTCGTCGCGTGGATGCGCCGCGGCGATGCATCAAACCGCCACGCCGAGCTCGCGGCGCGCGTGCGTTCGTGGTGGTTCCTCGTCTTCGTGTTCGCGATCGCGATCTCGTTCCGGCGCAGCGTCGCCATCGCGTTCTTCGCGGTACTGTCGTTCCTCGCGCTGAAGGAATACCTCTCGCTGATCCCGACGCGCCGCGCCGATCGCGGCGTGCTGTTCTGGGCGTATCTCGCGGTGCCGCTGCAATACGTCTGGATCGGCATGCACTGGTACAACCTGTTCCTGATCTTCGTGCCGGTGTGGACGTTCCTCTGGATCGCGATGCTGATGGTGATCCGCGGCGACACGAAGGATTTCCTGCGCGCCGCGGGCACGATCCATTGGGGCCTGATGACGATGGTGTTCGGGCTCAGCCATCTTGCGTACCTGCTCGTGCTGCCGGAAGGAAAGCCGGTCGCCGCGCACGGCGCCGCGCTCTTGCTGTTCGTCGTGCTGCTGACCGAGCTCAACGACGTCGCTCAATACATCTGGGGACGCACGCTCGGCCAGCGCAAGATCATCGAGAGCGTGAGCCCGAAGAAGACGCTCGAAGGTCTCGTCGGCGGCGCACTGACGACGACCGTGCTGAGCGTGGCGCTTTCTCCGTACCTGACGCCGCTGACGCGCGGGGACAGCATCGCGGTCGGCCTCATGATCGGCTTCGGCGGATTCCTCGGCGACGTGACGATCTCGGCGGTCAAGCGCGACATTGGCGTCAAGGATTCGGGCTCGATGATTCCCGGCCACGGCGGCATCCTCGATAGGATCGACAGCCTTCTGTTCACGGGGCCGCTGTTTTTCCACTTCATGGCGTTTTTCTACTTTTGATGCATGGCGCGGCGACGCTCCGCTACGTCGCCGTCATCCCGGCGAAAGCCGGGATCCATTTTGATTTTCGCCATTCAATGAGCGCCAACAGCAAAATGGGTCCCGGCTCCCGCCGGGACGACAAGGGTTGCGAGCGCGTCGCATGAGCTATCTGCTCCGCCTTTTCTTCTATGGCGTCCTCGTCCGCGCCGTCGTGCTGTTCGTGCTCGGCCTCAACGTCCGCCATCGCGAGCGACTGCCGGCGAAGGGCCCCGCGATCATCGCCGCGAACCACAACAGCCATCTCGATGCGATGGCGCTGATCAGCCTTTTGCCGTTGCGCCTCCTGCCTCGCGTGCGCCCGGTCGCCGCGGCCGACTACTTCCTGCGCAACCGCCTGCTTGCGTGGTTTGCGCTGAAAGTCGTCGGCATCGTGCCGCTGAATCGCGAACGTCGCGATGCGCGCGAGGATCTGCTCGCCCCGGTCGCTTCAGCGCTCGATCGCGGCGACATCCTGATCTTCTTTCCTGAAGGCTCGCGCGGCGAGCCCGAGCGTCTGGCCGAATTCAAGACGGGCCTCGCGCGCATCGCCGAGCGGCGGCAGGACGTGCCCGTGATTCCGGTCTTCACTCACGGGCTCGGCAAGGCGTTGCCGAAAGGCGCATGGCTGATCGTGCCGTTCTTCGTCGACATCTTCGTCGGCGAGCCGCTGTCGTTCGACGGCGATCGCGCCGCCTACATGCAGCGCTGCCGCGATGCGATGTCGGCGCTCGCGCAGGAAGAAAAGCACGGCGATTGGTTGTGAGCGAAGGTTTCCCTTCTCCCGCAACGCGGGAGAAGGTGCCGAAGGCGGATGAGGGCGCTTTTGCGGTGTCGAGCCAAGTGCCGCCCTCAACCCAACCCTCCCGCAAAGCGGGAGAGGGGAAAGCGCGTTACGGCACGACTCGATCGATCGCGAGCTCGATCGGCTCGCTGCGATGCGAGTCCAGCGGCGCCGACAGCGTTTCCAGATCGCCGCTCTGCGGCATCGCATTGCCGGATTTCGAGACGCGCGCTCCGACGACGACTTCGGGGAATTTCGAGAGTTTCATCGAAGGCATCATGCCCATGCTGTCATCGAGCGTTATGGTTGCCGGCAACTGGCTTGCTTTTAGCCGCTGGATCGCGAGCGGCATCGGAGGACCGCTCGCGGCGCGCGCGAACACGAACAGCGTCGCGTCCGGGTCGAGCTTGCCTGCGAGCTTCGGGTCGAGCGTGACATGCACCGTGAGCCGCGGCGCCGGGCTTTGCTGACCTTCCGCCGGAGCGGACGCGGCCGGCGCGCGGCTCCCCGCCGCCACTGCTTCCGTCGCTGCTTCGGGCTCCGGCGGCGCACGGCCGTCGCGCCGCGCTTCGGCGTCGGCGATCTCGTGGCGTACGCTGCGCGCGACGTCGGAATCCGGCTGCAGCATCGGCAGCAGGATCTTCCATCGCTCGATCGCTTTCGCGTAATCCTCGTTCTGGTAGTCGCCGATGCCGATCAGCCAGAGCGCGCGCTGATTCTTCGGGTCTTTCGCGAGCACGCTTTCGAGCAGCGTTCGCGGCTCGCCCTGGAGACGATGATCGGGCGCGGCGATCGCGAGCGCCTGCGCGTATTCGATCGCGATGTCCGCGTCGTCGGGCGCGTGCTCGTGCGCGTGCCGGAACGCGTCGCGCGATTCCGCGGCGCGGTTCGTCGCAGCGTAAGCGCGACCGAGCAGCGCCCAGCCCTGCGCGTCGTCGGGCTGTTGCACGAGCTTCGCAGCGAGGCCGGCGATCGCCTTGTCCAGGTCGGCCGCGGTATGGGCTTCGGGCGGCGGCGCGAGGCTCGCCGGGTCGAGCGCTTCGGGCGTACCGATCAGCCGGTACAGAAGCAGGGCCGAAGCCGGCAGCAAGAGCGCGACGGCGAGAACGGCCGCGATCGCCGCGCGCGGGCGCGGCGCGGCTGCCGCATCCTGCGCCGATGCGCGCAGCATGAGCGCGTCGCGTTTCTTCGCGTATTCGTCCGCATCGACGACGCCCGACGCGAGCGCTTCGTCGAGCGCGCGCAAACGCCGCGTTTCGTCGACGCTCGCCGGACTGCGCGCATGACGCAGCAGCGGCACGATCACGAACGCGAGCGCCGCGGCGATCATCAGCGCCGCGAGGACGAGGAACGTCGCCATCACCAGTCGTCTCCGTCGTCGGCCGGCGGTCGCGATGCCGTCGAAGGGAGCGCCGCCGCGCGGCTGCGTCTTCGCACGATCATCGCGACGGCGAAGCCTCCGCCGACGAGAACGAGCGCGGGACCGAACCAGAGCAGCCAAGTGCCGGCGCGAAGCGGCGGATCGTAGAGCACGAAATCGCTGTAGCGCGACGTGAGCCAGGCCTTGATCTCCTCGTCGCTCTTGCCGGCCTGGATCTGCTCGAACACGTCGCGGCGAAGATCGGCCGCGAGCGGCGCGCTGGAATCGGCGAGGCTCTCGTTCTGGCAGACGAGGCAACGAAGCTGCTTCGTGAGCGCCTGGAAGCGGAGTTCCTCGGCGCGGTCCTTGAACGGAAGCGCGTCGATCGCGTGGACGGTCATGGATGCCGTCATGCCGATCGCGATGGCGATGGCGAGACTGGTCGACTGCGCAAGACGCCGGAATGACGAAGGAGGGATGGCGCGCATCATTTGCCGGCTTCCTTCTCGAGCAACGCGATCCGCGGCAAAAGCTCCGTCGCGATGATCTCCGGCGTGATCGGAGAAATGTACTTGTAGCGGATGATGCCTTTCGCGTCGACGAGGAACGTCTCCGGCGCGCCGGTCACGCCGAAGTCGATCGCGACGTCGCCCGGAAAGTCCGCGAGGATCACGTCGTACGGATTTCCGAATTGCGCGATCCAGCGCTTCGCGTCGGCGGGATCGTCCTTGTAGTCGAAGCCGACGAGCTTTATGCCGAGCCGCTTGCCTTCGTTCATGAGGATCGGATGCTCGTCGCGGCACGCGAAGCACCAGCTCGCGAAGACGTTGAGGAGATATGGCTCGCCCGCAAGTTCGGCGCTGCCGAGCTTCTTCGAAGGATCGTCGAGCAGCGGCAGCGAGAACTCGGGCGCCGGCTTGCCGATCAGCGGCGACGGCACCTCGCGCGGATCGTGGTGCTGGCTCCAGTAGATGCCGAAGCCGAGCAGCGCGAGCACGAGCACGAATCCGACGAACGGCAGAAGACGCGACGACATGCCTTTCAGCCCTCCCCTTCAAGGGGAGGGTTGGGTGGGGATGGTGTCGATGGCGACATCGCCGTCGACGTCGTCGCGAAAACCATCCGCCTCCCGGCCTCCCCCTTGAAGGGGGAGGGGAAAGGCGCGGTGCTCCGAACGGAGGAGGAAGAAGGCGCATTGCTCGAAGGCTTCGCGGATTCGGCGAGTCGAGGCAACGCGCGAAACCGCCGATCCGCGGCCGCGACGAATCCGCCGAGCATCATGAACAGCGCGCCGAGCCAGATCCAGCGCACGAACGGCTTGACGTAGATGCGCACGGCCCACGCGCCGTCGCTGCCGACCGGTTCGCCGAGCGCGACGTAGATGTCGCGGAAGAGGCCGGGATCGATCGCCGATTCGGTCTGAACCTGCGAGCGGCGCGAGTACTGGCGCTTCTGCGGGTGCAGCGTCGCGACGACGCGATCGTCCCTCAGCACGGTCAGCGTGCCCTGATCGGCCTCGAAGTTCGGTCCCGCTGCATTCCTGACGCCGTCGAAGCGGAACGTGAAGCCGCCGAGCGCGACGGTTTCGTTCGACGCGAGCTTCACGTCCTTCTCGACGCTCGTCGCTTCGACGGTCAGCACGCCGGCGAGAAAGATCGCGATGCCGAAGTGCGCGAGGATCATGCCGAGCATCTCCGGCGTGTAGCGCCGTCCGCGCGGCGCGTTGCGCCAGCGCATCAGCGCGTAGAGCGCGATGCCGAGCCCGACCCAGATCGATGCTGCCGCGCCGACGATCGCTTTGAACGGCAATCCGTCCGCGACGAAGTGCGCAACGATCGCCGCGACAACCGCAACGCCGATCGCCCCATATAGGGCGGGCTTCAGCCCGCCGACCGCCGCGCGCCAATTTCCCACGCGCCAGCGCAGGAACGGCCCGAACGGAACCAGCAGCACGACCGGCAGCATCAGCAGCACGAACATGAAACCGAAGTACGG
>DASZYR010000024.1:0-19640 GCA_035545255.1 Rhodanobacteraceae bacterium | reverse complement strand
CGCAAATCGCAAATCCCGAATCCCGAATCCCGAATCCCCGAATCCCGAATCCCCGAATCCCGAATCCCCGAATCCCGAATCCCGAATCCCGGCTCCTTCCCATGGACCCCCTCCATCTTTCCCAGCACATCTCGCGCCAGTTCAACAGCGAGATCGAAGACGTGCGCCGCGACGTGCTCGCGATGGGCGGACTCGTCGAGGAACAGATCGCGGCCGCGCTCGGCATGCTGCTCGACCGCGACACGTCGCGCGAGGTCGAGATCGGCGAGCGCGAGATCGAAGTCAACGCGGCCGAGCTCGCGATCGACGAGCGCTGCGCGCACGTGCTCGCGCGGCGGCAGCCGGCGGCGTCGGATCTTCGCCTCGTGCTTTCGGTCGTCAAGATGCTGGCCGACCTCGAGCGCATCGGCGACGAAGCGAAGCGGATCGCGCGACTGGCGGCAGGCCTCGTGGATGACGAGGGCGGAGCCGACGTGACGGCGGCGCTCGCCGAGCTCGGTGCGCAGGCGCGCGTTCAGCTGCAGGGCGCCCTCGATGCATTCGCCCGCCTCGACGGAGATCTCGCGCTCGACGTCATGCGCAGGGACAACCGGCTCGATGCGATGCACGCCGAGCTTGCGAAAACGCTTGTCGATCGCATGCAGCATGCGCCGGCCGAGATTCCGATCGAGCTCGACAGGCTCTGGTGCGCGCGATCGTTCGAGCGCATCGGCGATCGCTGCAAGAATCTCTGCGAGCACGTGCTGTATCTCGTGCGAGGCAAGGACGTGCGCCATTCGGGAATCGCGAAAGGCAACGCAACCGAATAGGGCGGGCCTCGGCCCGCCGACGTGGTCTCGCACTCAAAAGCCGAGGTGGGCCGAGGCCCACCCTATGGAATTTTGCAGCGAACCGGACTTTCGCTCTCGACGACGGGCTTGCCGTTCGCATCGATGACGTTGCCGTCGACGCACGTTTCGCCCGGCTTCAAGCTGCGAACGGGCGGATTCGCTGCACGCGTCAGCGCATCGCCTTTCTGCTGGTATTCGGCGATGCGCTCCTTGCGCTCGGTTTCGGGCAAGGTCACTGCCTGCGGCGTTCCGTAGAGATCGGGACGAATCTGCTTGAAACGGTGATAGCCGAACGCGGCGGCACCGATGCTCGACAGCGCGACGAGCGCCCAGAACACTTTTTCGCCGGCGCTCGTCTTCATGCGGCCTCTGCCGACGCCGCGCGCGAATCCGCGCGAAGTTCCGGCGAATCCCAGCCGGGCCGCGGCGCGAAGCGCGCGTCGTGGCGCGACGCGAGCGCTTCGAGCTTCGCCTTCAGCGCGTCGGCGCCAGTATCGCGGATGTACTGGATGGGACCGCCGCGGAACGGCGCGAATCCCGTGCCGAAGATGACGCCGGCGTCGAGGAGATCGGCATCGTCGACGACGCGATCGTGGAGGCAAGCCACGGCTTCGTTCAGCATCGGCAGGATCAGGCGATCTTCAAGATCGTCCGGCGCGACGTAGTTCGGATCGACTTCGGGTTTCTTCGGCTTGCCGTCTTCCCACGCGTAGAGGCCTTGCCCGTCCTTCTTGCCGCGCTTGCCGCTCTTCGCGAGCTCGTCGAGCGCTTTCGGGATCTCGAGACCGAGGAACGGTCCGAGCTCCTTGCCGACCGAAGCCGCGACGTCGAGCCCGACGGTATCGGCAAGCTCGATCGGCCCCATCGGCATGCCGAACTTCTTCGCGGCCTTGTCGATGACGGGACCCGGCACGCCTTCCTGATGGATGCGCATCGCTTCGAGCAGATACGGCATCAGGATGCGGTTGACGAGGAACCCCGGCGTGCCCTTGACCGGAACCGGCAGCTTGTCGATCGCCTTGCAGAACGCGAGCGCACGCTTCTCCGCCGCATCGCGGAGCTTGTCGTGGCGCACGATCTCGACCAGCGGCATGAGCGCGACCGGATTGAAATAGTGAAGTCCGAGGAATCGCGATGCATCCGCGACGGCCGCGCGCAGCTCGTCGAGCGGAATGCTCGACGTGTTCGTCGCGAGCAGTGCGTCCGCCTTCATCGCAGGCTCGGTCTTGCGATAGAGATCCTCTTTGGCTTCGGCGTTCTCGAAGATCGCCTCGATGACGAGATCGGCGCTCGCGATGCCGCTGCCCTCGACGTCGGCCTTGAGCCGCGCCATCGCGGGATCGACGCGGTCCTTCGTCTTGAGCTTCTTCTCGAACATCGCTTTCGCGCGATCGAGCGCGGGCGCGACGTACTTCATCTCGCGATCCTGCAACGTGACGTCGAATCCGCGCAGCGCGCACCACGCGGCGATGTCGCCGCCCATGACGCCGGCACCGACGACATGCACATGGCGGATGCCGGGATCGGCCTTGCCGCCGAGGCCCTTCAGGCGCTCCTGCAGGAAGAACACGCGGATCAGGTTGTGCGCGGTCGGCGTCGCAGCGAGTTTCGCCATCGAGCGCGCTTCGAGCTTCAGCCGCTGCTGGATGTTTCCTCCGCCGCGGCGCCACACCTCGATCAGCGCGAACGGCGCCGGATACTGATCCGGCCGCGCCCTGGCGGCGGCCTGCTTGCGCAGGATCGGAGCCAGCACCTGGCGGACCGGCCAGAGATTCGTTGTGAACGCCAGCAGCCGCTGGCCGATCGCGCGCGGCTTCGGATGGCGGATCGTCTCCTTCGCTGTCTCGACGAGAAGGTCGGGTGCCGCCAGCGCATCGACGAGTCCGATCGCTTTTGCGTTCTCGGGCGACGCGGCGCGGCCGGTCAGCATCAGCTCCATTGCCGCCGGCGCGCCGACGAGGCGGGGCAGACGCGCAGTGCCGCCCCAGCCGGGATGGAGTCCGAGCTTGATTTCGGGAAGGCCGATCCGCGTCGAGGGATCGCGCGAGGCGACGCGATAGCGGCACGCGAGCGCGAGCTCTGTCCCGCCGCCCATGCAGGGGCCGTGGATCGCGGCCGCGGTGGGGCAGGGCAGCCTCGCCAGCTGCTGGAACACGCGCTGGCCGTACTCGATCGTGTCGAGCACGGTTCCGGAAGCCTCGTAGGCCGCGAACTCGTTGAGGTCGGCGCCGACGACGAAACCTGCCGGCTTGCCCGAGCGGATCACGAGGCCTTGCGGCGGCTCGAACGAGAGCCGCTCGACGATCTCCTGCAGCTCGTCGATCACGGATCGCCCGAGCGCGTTGACCGGAAGATCCGCGCGATCGAGCGTCAATACGACGATGCCGTCCGCATCGCGCTCGGGGCGCCAGTGCCGAAAACGCAGCCCTTCGAACATCGCCGGCTCCGCCTCGAGAAAGAAGGGTATGATCCCGGCAACGCCGCTGCTGGGTCAACGCGGCGGTTGGCCGTTGAAAACAAACGCATTTCTGCCTGAAAAAACGGTACGATGGGCCGCGCCCGCGCGATGCGGGCGCGAAGCGCGATCGACAGGGCGCCATTCGCCCGGCGGGACCGGAGAGGCTGTGACCGAGAAGGCTGCCGAATTGCTGGTCACGCAGAAGCTGCTCGAGCAGATCCTGAAGGCGCCCGGCAATCTGATCGCGATGGAAACCTCGCACGTCGGCGACGCGCTCATGCAGTTCCGCACGCTCGCGATGCGGACCGGCACCTCGATGTACCTCTGGGATCCGGATGGCGGCATATCCTCGCTGCGCGAGAGCGGCTTGCGCGTGCCGGGTTCCAGGCGCATCACCGATGCGCTGCGCTACGTGCTCCAGAGCATGCATTTCGGCATCTATCTTTTCACCGGATTCGAGGATCATCTGAAGCCGCTCGACATCGCGCTGCTTCGGCGCATCTCGCGCATCCATACCGGCAACGAGCGCAAGATCGTCTTCGTCGGCGCGAACCTGCGCGTTCCCGGGGAAATCGAGGAATCGCTGCAGCGCCTCAATCCCGAGAGCGAAGTGCGCGTGCAGCCGAGGCTGCGCGACGGGCGGTGGGTGACCTGAGATGACCCCGGGCGAAGGACGCGGTTCCGTCTTGATCGTCGCGACCGACCGCGACGATCGCCGCGTGCTGTTCGATGCGCTCGACGCGCAGGAGTTCGATGCGATCTACACCGCGAAGGACGTCGCGCAGGCACGCGCGTTCCTCGAGCAGGATCCGCAGATCGACCTCGTGCTGCTCGAGTTCCAGTTCGACGAAGGCGCAGCGATCGCGTTCTGCAGCGAGCTGCGTCATTACCATCCCGGCGTGACCGTGCCGGTGATCGGCATCCTTGCCGGCGACAGCGCCCTGCAGCAGAAACGCTGGGACCGCATGCCGCCAGGCGTCGTCGAGTGGATCGTCAGCCCCGTGCACGCCGGCGAGGCGATGGCGCGCATCCATGCGGTGCTTGCGACGCGCGGCGAGACGCGCACGGCGACCGCGCCTTCCGCAGTCGGCGACCGCTACCATTTCGCGTTCGACGGTAGTGTCGACGAGATCGCTCTCGTCGAGCCGAAGAGCGGACGCATCATCGAAGTCAACGCGACGTTCGCGCAGCGCTCCGGATTCGGACGCGCGCAGCTCGTCGGCGGCCGCATCGAGGCGTTCGACGCGGTGCTCTCGCCCGAGCAGCGCTCCGATCTCGACCTGCGTCTTTCGCGCGAGGGCAGCGTGTTGCTGCGCACGCAGAAGACACGCGCCGACGGCACGACGTATCCCGTGGACCTGCACGCGCGGCTCGCCGTGCAGGACGGCCGCCTCGTGCATTTCTACACGTTCCGCGAAGTCGGCGAGATCGGGCGCTACCAGCAGGCGCTCGGGGTGCTCGCGCGGCTCGCCGAGATCGGCGGCGGCGACGAAGGCGTCAACTCCGCGGTACGTTCGATCGTCGACTGGCTCGCGCTCGATTTCGCGATGCTCGTGCAGGCGAGGCCGGAGCAGACCGGCGAGACGCGCCTGCTCGCGGTCCATCATCGTTTCGCGCCGACGGCCGATACGCCCGATCCGGTGCAGCAGGCCGCGGTGAGGCAGGTGCTCGGCGGCAAGGAGATCGTGCAGCTCGCCGATGCCTGGCGGAACCTGCCGGAGGATGCGTTCGTGCGCGAGCGCCGCTTCGAGGGCCTGGTCGGGCTGCCGCTGCTCGACGAGCGTCGCGTCTGCCTCGGCGCGCTCGTCGTCGGACGTCGCGAGCCGCTCGCCGGCAATCCCGCCGTGCTCGACAGCCTGCGCGTCGTCGCACACCGCCTCGCGCTCGATCTCGAGCTTCGCCGCGTGCGCGATCAGGGCCGCGCGCGCGGCTTGCAGGACGCGCTGACCGGCCTTCCGAACCGGCTCCTGTTCAACGACCGCCTCGAATCGACGATCCAGGAAGCGCATCGCACCGGCGAGATGTTCGCCGTCGTGTTCGTCGATCTCGACCGCTTCAAGAACATCAACGACTCGCTCGGCCACGCGGTAGGCGACCAGGTTCTCATCGCCGTCTCGAAGCGCCTTCGCGCGAGCGTGCGCGCGTCGGACACGGTCGCGCGCTACGCGGGCGACGAGTTCACGATGATCCTGCGCCACATCGTGCAGCGCGACGACGTCATGCGCATCGCCGACAAGGTCGTGCGCGTGATGGAGGCGCCGCTGACGCTTGCGGGCGGGCTGGAGCTCCATATCACGGCGTCGCTCGGCCTCAGTTTCTATCCCGACGACGCGACCAACGCCGAGCGCTTGCTGAAGCACGCCGACGTCGCGATGTACACGGCGAAAGGCATGGGCCGCAACAACTATCAGGCCTATGTCGCGGTGCCCGAGGAATCGCATCAGCAACGCCTTGCGCTCGAAGCGAAGTTGCGCCAGGCCGAGAAGAACGGCGAGCTTCGCGTCCACTACCAGCCGCAGGTCGACGCGCGCACCGAGGACATCGTCGGCATGGAGGCGCTGATCCGCTGGGAGCATCCCGAACTCGGCATGATCAGCCCCGGCTTCTTCATCCCGCTCGCCGAGGAAAGCGGCCTGATCGTTCCGATCGGCGAGTGGGTGTTGCGCGCGGCGTGCATCGACGCGAGACGCTGGCAGACGAAGTTCCACCTGCCGCTCCGCATCAGCGTCAACCTCTCGCCCCTGCAGTTGCGTCAGCCGAACCTCGTGCAGCTCGTCGCGGCGGTCGTTGAGGAGACCGGCGTCGATCCGCACCTGCTCGATCTCGAGGTCACCGAGTCGATCAGCGTGAAGTCGATCCCGAACCTGCTCGAAACGCTGCAGGCGCTGCGCGATCTCGGCTGCCAGATCTCGATCGACGACTTCGGCACGGGCCAGTCGTCGCTCGACTACATCAAGCGGTTCCCGGCCGACCGCATCAAGATCGACCAGGCCTTCGTGCGCAATATCGGCGTCGATCCCGACGACGAGGCGATCGTGCAGGCGACGATCTCGATGGCGCACAATCTCAACCGCGCCGTCGTTGCCGAGGGTGTCGAGATCGAGGAGCATCTCGAGTTCCTGCGCGAGCAGGGCTGCGAGGTGCTCCAGGGATATCTCTTCTGCCGGCCGCTGCCGGCCGCGAGCTTCGAGAACCTCCTGGCCGAGCGCGAGCGGCTGTTCAGGAATTTCGCGTCGCCTCCGGTGCGTTGACGAGGGCGGCTTGATCGCCCGAGCCTGGCGCCCCAAGTCGATCAAGATGACGGACGACGGCAGCCGGTGCGGGGATGCAGGGGAAGAAGCGCGGAATGGGTCGCCGGCAGCTGCGGAAAGCCGGGTGTGCCGTGAAACTATTTCCGCCGGCCACGGTCTAGCGGGCATGCCAGACGGGTCGGCACCAGGGAGAATGGCCCGGATGGGCGAAAACGACGTCGATCAGGCGCTGGTTCTGCGTGTCCAGAAGGGCGACAAGCGTGCATTCGATCTTCTGGTCCGCAAATACCAGCACAAGCTGGTCAGCGTCGTGGGCCGCTACATCAACGACTGGAGCGAGTGCCAGGACGTCACGCAGGAGGCGTTCATCCGCGCGTTCCGCGCGATCGGCGCATTCCGCGGCGACAGCCAGTTCTACACCTGGGTCTACAAGATCGCGATCAACACCGCGAAGAACTACCTCGTCTCGCAGGGGCGGCGCCCGCCGACCGACGACATCGCGGTCGAGGACGCCGTGCTGTTCGACGGCTCGACGCGGTTGCGCGAATCGGCCACGCCCGAACGTGAACTTCTGCGCCAGGAAATTGAACGAACCGTGTTCGCCACGGTCGAATCGCTGCCGGAGGAGCTTCGCACGGCGATCACGCTCCGCGAAGTCGACGGCTTGAGTTACGAGGAAATCGCCGAAGCGATGAATTGCCCGATCGGCACCGTCAGGTCACGCATCTTCCGCGCCCGCGAAGCGATCGACGAGACGCTGCGGCCGCTGCTGTCGGAACAGGAGTAGGAAAGTCCCATGAGCCAGCCCATCGACGAGCACCTGTCGGCCTTCATGGACGGCGAGCTCGGCAGCGACGAGACGCGATTCCTGCTGCGGCGCCTCGAAAGCGACGCGCAGCTCGCAGAGCGCTGGTCGCGCCACCACGTCGCGCGGCAGGTATTGCGCCGTCAGGAAGTCGTCGCGCTTCGCGGCGATTTCGCCCTGGCGGTGATGGAACAGATCGAAGCCGAGGCGGCGCCGCAGGTAGCCCGCGGCGGCCACTGGCTGCGCTGGGGGTCGGGCGGCGCGATCGCGGCAGCGGTCGCGGTCGCCGCGCTGATCGTGACGAAGCCGGCGTCCGGCCCCGAACAGGCGCAGATCGCCGCAGCGAATCCGCAACGCGCGCCGCAGGCCGTGACGACGGATCCGGCGCCCAAGCTCGCGGCGGCCGGCCCGGCGCTTCGCGCGCCGCTCGTGCCCAACTCGCCGATCCAGACCGCGGCGGCGAGCTTCGGCACCGAGCTCACGGAACCCGTCGCCTTCGATCCGCGCCTGCAGTCCTACGTCATCCGCCATTACGAGGCGACGGGCTCTGCCGGCCAGTCCGATTTCGTGCCGTACATCCTGCTTCCGGTCCAGACGCCGGCGCCGCTCCAGGCGGAGAACCGCTGACCTCGATGCCGGCTTCGCGTCGCGCGATCTCCGCTGCCTTCCGTTCGATCGCGCTCGGCTCGATCGCGCTCCTGGCAAGCTCCGCCGCGATCGCGGACGACACCGATCCGAGAGAGCTCCTGCGGCGCATGAGCGTCGCGCTGCGCACTGTCGACTTCGAAGGCTCCTTCATCTATCAGCACGAAGGACGCACCGACGCGCTGCGCATCTTCCACCAGGGCGGCGAGCGCGAGCGCGAACGTCTGGTCAGCCTCAACGGCGGACGCGGCGAGATCGTGCGCAGCGGCGCCACGATCACCTGCGTGCAACCCGGCGCCGCGCCGACGCTGTTCGCGAACCGCGCCGACATGCGTCTCCTGCCGCTCGCGCCGGATCTGCGTCAGGTCGGCGCGCAATACAGCGTCGTGCTGGCTGGAGAAGATCGCGTCGCCGGCTACGACGCACGCATCCTCGACATCGAGCCGCGCGATCCCTGGCGATACGGTTATCGCCTCTGGCTGCAGCGCGACAACCAGCTGCTGCTGCGCTCCGCCGTCGTCGACGCGGCGCGCCGGCCGCTCGCGCAATTCATGTTCGTCGCGCTCGAGATCGGCTCGCGGCCGAGCGAAACCGATCTCCTGCCGGCACACGACATTGCCGACGCGGCGACGCCCGGCGACGAAGTCCGTATCGCCACGCGGCCGTCGTGGATCGTCGCCGGCGCACCCGCGGGCTTTCGCCTGATTCGCGCGCAGCGCCCGGCCGGCGGCGACGCGAAGGCCGAGCATCTCGTCTACTCGGACGGGCTCGCGAACGTCTCGGTCTACATCGAACCGCACGCAGGCTCCGCGCAGTCCGCGGTCGAATCGACGGTCGTCCGCGGAGCGCTCAGCATCCACTCGCGCGATGCGGACGGCCTGCGCGTCACGGCGCTCGGCGACGTGCCGTCCGCTACCGTCCAGGCGATGGCGCGCAGCGTGCGCGCGAGCGCCGGCGGCTGAAGAGCGGCTTAAACCGCAGCGCCGGCCGCGAGCCGCGTTGGAACTTTGCGCGGGCAGCCCCATCCAAGCGCGTGCACACGGCGACGGATTCGCTGGCGCCGCTCCGGAAAACCATCGAAACGCTTCAAGAGAACCGACGAGGTACACGCATCATGATCGAAACGCGAAAGGGGACGGCGTCCCGCTGGCTGTTCGCCCCGCTGCTGTTGCTGCTCGCGACCGGCGCGATGTCGGCGGATCTGCCCGATTTCACCGGGCTCGTCGACAAATACGGTCCCGCCGTCGTCAACGTGCAAGCCACGGGCAATCCGGAGAACGCAGTCGACGGCGCCGACGAGCAGGACATTCCCGAGATCTTCCGCCGCTTCTTCGGCCCGAACGGCCCGAACATTCCGCATCCGCGCGGCGGCGGTCAGCGCGTCTCGATGGGCTCGGGCTTCATCATCTCGCCCGACGGCTACGTGCTGACGAACAACCACGTCGTCGACGGCGCCGACCAGGTCACGGTGCGACTCAACGACCGTCGCGAGCTCGATGCGAAAGTCGTCGGCACCGACGCGCAATACGACATCGCGCTGCTCAAGATCACCGCCACGAACCTTCCGGTCGTCAGCGTCGGAGATTCCAAGAACGTCAAGGCGGGACAGTGGGTCGTCGCGATCGGCTCGCCGTTCGGCTTCGACCATTCGGTGACGGCCGGCATCGTCAGCGCGGTCGGCCG
This sequence comes from Rhodanobacteraceae bacterium, assembly GCA_035545255.1. Taxonomy (GTDB): domain Bacteria; phylum Pseudomonadota; class Gammaproteobacteria; order Xanthomonadales; family Rhodanobacteraceae; genus Dokdonella_A. The sequence continues at coordinate 9,968 of DASZYR010000024.1, read as the reverse complement.
CCAGTTCGGCGCTGCCGACCAGCAGTACGTACCGTTCATCCAGACCGACGTGCCGATCAACCGCGGCAACTCGGGCGGGCCGTTGTTCGATCTCCAGGGCCGCGTCGTCGGCATCAATTCGCAGATTTTCTCGAACACCGGCGGCTTCATGGGCGTCTCGTTCGCGATTCCGATCGACATCGCGATGAACGCGGTCGATCAGATCAGGACCACCGGCCACGTCAGCCGCGGCATGATCGGCGTGCAGATCCAGAACGTCGACCGCGACAAGGCGAAAGCGCTCGGCCTGCCGCGCATCGGCGGCGCGCTTGTCAATCAGGTCACGCCCGGATCGAGCGCCGATAAGGCCGGCGTGCAGATCGGCGACGTTATCCTCTCGTTCGCCGGCCGCGAGGTGACGAGCTCGTCCGACCTGCCGCCGCTGGTCGGATCGACGAAGCCCGGAACCAAGGCCGATATCGAGATCTATCGTGACGGAAAGAACCTGACGTTGCCGGTGACGGTCGGCGAGTTGCCGGTCGAGAAGGGCGCGGTCGCGAGCCTCGGCGGCGACGCCGGCGGCAAGGCGAATGCGCTCGGACTCGTCGTCGACGACATCACCGCCGAGCAGCGCAAGCAACTCGGACTCGACACGCAGGAAGGCGTCGTCGTGACGCGCGTCACCGGCGCGGCGGCGCGCCGCGCCGCGCTCGAGCCAGGCGACGTGATTCTCATGGTCGGCCGCAAGCCGGTGAAATCGTCGGCGGACTTCAACGCGGCCGTCAAGAACGTGAAGCCCGGAGACTCGGTCATGCTGCTCGTCCGGCGCGACGATGCGACGAGCTTCATCGCGGTGCCGATTCCGAAGAAGGGATAGTTGTTCGTTTCCTGGCTTCTGACGCGGGCGTCGGCGGTTCGGCCGGCGCCCGCATCGTTTTCGCTTGCCGCGTTATTTTCGGATTTTCCGCTTGCCGGAAGAATCGATCCGTTTGCTCTCTTCTTTCTGTGCTTGCTTTTACTCTCATGCTTGCGCGAGAGCGCCAGCTTTTCCCCCCTCTCCCGCAAGCGGGAGAATGAAAGATTCGGACTGCCATCTCTCTCCCGCAAGCGGAGAGGGGAAGGGCGCGCGGACGCGTCGCGCCCGAATCTGCGATAATTCCGAACTTATGCCCGCGACCGGCGACGCCGGCCCCGAATTCCGAATGCAGCGCATCCGCAACTTCTCGATCATCGCGCACGTCGATCACGGCAAGTCCACGCTTGCCGATCGCATCATCCAGCTTTGCGGCGGCCTGACCGAGCGCGAGATGGAAGCGCAGGTGCTCGACAACAACCCGATCGAGCGCGAGCGCGGCATCACGATCAAGGCGCAGTCGGTCTCGCTGCCGTACACGGCGAAGAACGGGCAGATCTACCAGCTCAACTTCATCGACACGCCAGGACACGTCGACTTCAGCTACGAGGTCAGCCGCTCGCTCGCCGCGTGCGAGGGCGCGCTGCTCGTCGTCGATGCGGCGCAAGGCGTCGAGGCGCAGTCGGTCGCGAACTGCTACACGGCCGTCGAGATGGGGCTCGAGGTCGTGCCGGTCCTCAACAAGATCGACCTTCCGACCGCCGACGTGGAAAAATCGAAGGCGGAGATCGAAGCCGTCATCGGCATCCACGCCGACGATGCGATCGCCATCAGCGCGAAGACCGGCCAAAACGTCGAAGCCGTGCTCGAGGCGATCGTCGCGCGCATTCCGCCGCCGCAGCCGCGCGACACCGAAAAGCTGCAGGCGCTCATCATCGATTCGTGGTTCGACAACTACCTCGGCGTCGTCTCGCTCGTGCGCGTCATGCAGGGCGAGATCAAGCCGCGCGACAAGCTGCTCGTGATGTCGACCGGGCGCACGCACGAGGTCGATCAGGTCGGAGTCTTCACGCCCAAGCGCACCCAGCGCGACAAGCTCGGCGCGGGCGAGGTCGGCTGGGTCACCGCATCGATCAAGGACGTGCACGGCGCGCCCGTCGGCGACACGCTGACGCAATCGCGCGATCCCGCGCCGCATCCGCTGCCGGGCTTCCAGAAGATGCAGCCGCGCGTGTTCGCGGGCCTCTTTCCGGTCGTCGCGGACGACTATCCCGCGCTGCGCGAGGCACTCGACAAGCTGAAGCTCAACGATGCCGCGCTCTACTTCGAGCCGGAAACCTCCGAGGCGATGGGTTTCGGCTTTCGCTGCGGCTTTCTCGGCCTCCTGCACATGGACATAGTGCAGGAACGCCTCGAGCGCGAATACGACCTCAATCTCATCACGACCGCGCCGACGGTCGTCTACGAGATTCTCATGACCGACGGCAAGGTCATGACGCTCGACAATCCCGCCAAGCTTCCGCCCGTGCAGAACGTCGAGGAGATCCGCGAGCCGATCATCGTGGCGAACATCCTGACGCCGCCGGATTACGTCGGCAACGTGATCACCTTGTGCGAGGAAAAACGCGGCGTGCAGCGCTCGATCCACTACCTCGCGACGCAGGTGCAGATCAGCTACGAGCTGCCGCTGGCCGAGGTCGTGCTCGATTTCTTCGACAAGCTGAAGTCGGTCTCGCGCGGCTACGCCTCGATGGACTACCACTTCGAGCGCTTCGACGCGGGCCCGTTCGTGCGCGTCGACGTGCTCATCAACGGCGAGCGCGTCGACGCGCTGAGCCTCATCGTGCACCGCACCGCCGCGGACCGCCGCGGCCGCGATCTCGTCGAGAAGATGAAGGATCTGATCCCGCGCCAGCAGTTCGACGTTGCGATCCAGGCCGCGATCGGCGCGCAGATCATCGCGCGGTCGACCGTGAAGGCGCTGCGCAAGAACGTGCTCGCCAAGTGCTATGGCGGCGACGTCACGCGCAAACGCAAACTTCTGGAGAAACAGAAGGAAGGCAAGAAGCGCATGAAGCAGGTCGGCCGGGTCGAGATTCCGCAGGAGGCATTCCTCGCCGTGCTGCAGGTCGACGACAAGTAGCGCTCCCCGATACCGAGAAAGGAACGATGATGAATTTCGATTTCGCCCTCCTGCTGGTCGTGCTGACCGCTCTCGCCGGCGTGATCTGGCTGTTCGACTGGCTGCTGCTCGCGCCGGCGCGTCGGCGCCGCGCGGCCGCGCTCGAGAACATGAGCGCGCTGCCGGCGGCCGAGCGCAAGGCGCGGGCCGAGGCGGCGCTGCGCGAACCGGTCGTGACCGAGTACGCGCGCTCGTTCTTTCCGGTGCTGCTCTTGATCCTCCTGTTCCGCTCGTTCATCGCCGAGCCGTTCAAGATTCCCTCCGGCTCGATGATGCCGACCCTGGTCGTCGGCGATTTCATCCTCGTGAACAAGTTTGCCTACGGCTTGCGGCTGCCGGTGCTCGACAAGAAGATCGTTCCGATCGGCGAGCCGAAACGCGGCGACGTCTTCGTCTTCCGCTATCCGGGCTATCAGTGCGTTCGCGCCGGCAAGGAAGTGCGAAGCGGCAAGCCCTGCGAGTATCCGATCGAGCCGGTGCCGCACGAGGACTACATCAAGCGCGTGATCGGCCTGCCGGGCGACGAGATCACCTACCGCAACAAGACGCTCTTCATCAACGGCAAGGAGATCGCCGAAAGCTATCTCGGGCCGTACACCGGCCCCGGGGAGCCGACGAACCGGATGACCGGTGCGCAGGTCAAGCTCGAGCAGCTCGAGGGCGTCGACCACCGTATCATGGAGCAGCCGCAGCTCCAGATCGGCCGCGAGGGACCGTGGAAAGTGCCGGAGGGTTACTACTTCGCGATGGGCGATAATCGTGATAATAGCCTCGACAGCCGCTTCTGGGGCTTCGTCCCCGAGGCGAACCTCGTCGGCAAGGCGCTCGTGATCTGGATGAACTGGAACGACGGCATCGACTTCGGTCGCATCGGCACGCTGATCAAGTGAGGCGCGACTCCGACCGGAGCTCACAGGGGAGGCAGGCATGACCATGCAACGCAACGTCCGCGGCATCACGCTGATCGGCTTCGCGATCATGCTCTGCGTCGTCGGATTCTTCGCATACCTCGCGATGCGCCTCATCCCGGTGTACGTCGAGTATTTCGGCGTCGTCAAGTCGATGGAAGCGGTCCGCAGCGAGCCCGGCGCGGCACAGCGGCCGATCGAGCAGATCCGCCGGGATCTCGGTGCGGCGTTCGACGGCCAGTACGTCGATCCCGACACCGTTCCGCCGCAGTCGATCCAGCTCAAGCGCGAATCGGGCGGCGCGACGCTGCGCATCGCGTACGAGAAGCGCGTGCCGTTCATCTACAACATCGATCTCGTCGTGTCGTTCGACAAGACGGTCAGCCTCAACAATAGTGGCGACTGACGCGCCTGCCGCGCTCGGACACGCATTCTCCGATCCGGCGCTGCTCGCGCAGGCGCTCACGCATCGCAGCGCCGGGCAGCGCAACAACGAGCGGCTCGAGTTCCTCGGCGACGCGCTCGTCAACTGCATCGTCGCCGAACTCGTCTACGAGCAGCATCCGCGTGCCGACGAAGGCGAGATGACGCGCCTGCGCGCCGCGCTCGTGAACGGCAATGCATTGGCTGCGATCGCCCGAGCCGCCGAGATCGGCGACCGGCTGCACCTCGGCCCCGGCGAGCTCAAGAGCGGCGGATTCCGCCGCGACTCGATTCTTGCCGACGCGTTCGAGGCGGTCGTCGCGGCCGTCTACCTCGATGCGGGATGGGAAACGTGCCGCTCCGTCGTGCGCGCGCTCTTCGAAGAGCGCAGCGCCGCGGGCGTCGGAGCAGCGCAGAAGGACGCGAAGACGCAGCTTCAAGAGCGCCTCCAGGCGCGCGCGCTGGCGCTGCCCTCGTACGAGCTCGTGGCGAGCCATGGCGACGATCACGCGAAGACGTTCGATGTCGAATGCCGCATCGATGCGCTCGGCATCCGCGCGCACGGCTCGGGCTCGACGCGCCGCGGCGCAGAGCAGGCCGCGGCCGAGCGCGCGCTGGCGGCACTGGCGGAAGCGGCCGATGGCTGAAGCGATCGCGCACCGGTTCGGACACGTCGCGCTGGTCGGGCGCCCGAACGTCGGCAAGTCGACTCTCCTCAACGCGCTGATCGGCGCGCGGCTCAGCATCGTCACGCCGAAGCCGCAGACCACGCGCCATCGCATCGCCGGCGTCGCGACGCGGCCCGGCGCGCAGATCGTCTTTCTCGATACGCCGGGCCTTCATCAGGACGGCAAGCGCGCGATGAACCGGGCGATGAACCGCATCGCGCGCCAGGTTCCCGAGGAAACCGACCTCGCCGTGCACGTCGTCGCCGCGCTGCGCTGGACCGACGAAGACGAGGAGGCGTGGCGTGTCCTCGCCAGGACGCCGCAGCCGAAGCTGCTCGCGATCAACAAGGTCGATCGCGTCGACGACAAGACGCGCCTTCTGCCTTTCGCGTCCGAGGCCATGCAGGGACGCGAATACGCCGCCGTGCATTTTGTCGCGGCGCGCCGCGGCGACGGCGTGCCGGCGCTGCTCGACGACATCGCGGCGCGGCTGCCGGAAGGGGCGGCCGCGTACGGCGAGGACGAAATGACCGATCGCAGCGAGCGGTTCCTCGCGGCGGAATTCATCCGCGAGCAGGTGATGCTGCGCTTTTCGGCGGAGTTGCCGTATGCGGTCGCGGTCGAGATCGAACGCTTCGAGGATGCGCGCGGCGTCGCGCGGATCGGCGCCGTGATCTGGGTCGAGCGCGAAGGGCAGAAAGCGATCGTCATCGGCGCGGGCGGCCAGCAGCTGAAAGCGATCGGCAGCGCCGCGCGCCATGCGATGGAACGCATGTTCGGCCGGCGCGTGTTCCTCGAATTGTGGGTGCGGGTTCGCGAATCGTGGAGCGACGACGAGGCGGTGTTGCGGCGGTTCGGGTACGGGGAGTAGCCCAGGATTCGGGATTCGGGATTCGAGGCAAGCGCCCGCCGGTTCGATCCTGAATCAAAATCCCGAATCCCGGCTTTTCAACCATGCGCACCGACAGCCAGCCCGCCTTCATCCTTCACGCGCGCCCGTACCGCGAGACCTCGCTCCTGATCGAGGCCTTCACGCGCGATCACGGCCGCGTCGGGCTCGTCGCTCGCGGTGTGCGCGGATCGAAGAGCCGCTTCGCGCGGGCGCATCTGCAACCGCTGCAACCGCTGCTGCTCGGCTGGATCGCGCGCGGCGAACTCGGCACGCTGACGGCCGTCGAGCCGACCGGAACGCGATGGATGCTGTCGGGCGACGCGCTTTTCGCCGGCATCTACGTCAACGAGCTCGTGCAGCGGCTGTCGAGCCGCAACGACGCGCATCCCGCGGCGTTCGCTTCGTACACCGAATGCCTTGCTCGACTCGCCGAGCGATCCGACATCGCCTGGACACTGCGCCGCTTCGAGCGCGATCTGCTCGCCGATCTCGGCTATGCGCTGATGCTCTCGCACGCGGCCGGCGGCGAGCCGGTCGATCCCGGCGCGTCGTATGCGTACATCGCGGATACCGGACCCGTCGCCGGAATCCAGAGCAGCCGCTTTCCGCGCGTAAGCGGTTCGGCGCTGCTGGCGCTCGACCGCGACGAGGTGCCGGGCGCGGCGGAGCTCGGCGAGCTTCGTCGATTGATGCGCGCGGTGATCCGCGATCTCGCAGGCGGCGAGCTCAATGCGTGGACGCTATCGCCGCAGCGCTTCCTGACACTCGCGGGCATCGGGCGAGCGACGCATGCCGCCGGCGCCGACGCCGGCAGCGACGATGCCGAGAAAGATTGAACGGAATCCGCCGCGTCGCAGCCGATCCGATCCGATCGCGCTTTCGCAGGAGCCGCTTCAAACGCAACCGGACTGCTCAGGGATCGCCCTGGCGCGCAGCAGCGGCGGCAAGCGCGGCGCGCACGCCGGCGCAGGCCGCAGCGAACGCATCGATCGCGGAGGCGGGCCACGAGGTTTCGTTCCCGAGCGCCGAGCGCAGGCGCGCACTTGCGGTGCCGAGCGCCGGCGCGCCGCAAAATCCGGCCGAGGCGTCAAGCCGGTGCAGACGATCGCGCAACGCCGCGAAATCGCCGCGCGCTGCCATGCCTTCGAGCTCGGCCGGCAGCGCATCGAGCTCGGCCAGCAGGAGACCGCGCAGTGCCGCGAGAATCCTCGTATCGCCGCCGGTCGCCGCCAGCGCTGCGTCATCGTCGAGGCCGGCGTCATCGCCGGCGTCGTCGCGTGACGGCGCAACGCGCGCGCCGTCGTGGCCTGACGTGGCCGTTATCCGCAGATGACGGTGCAAAAGCTCGCGCAATGCGATCACCGACACGGGCTTGGCGATCACGTCGGCGAAACCGGCCGCGATCAGCGTATCGCGCGAGGCGTCGCCGCCTGCCGCCGTCGTCGCGCAGGCGACCGCATCGCGCGAGGGCCCGGCTTGCTCGCGGACGCGCCGCAGCGCTCCGATGCCGTCGAGGCCGGGCATGTTCACATCGAACAGCAACAGATCGAAGCGTCCGCGCTGCGCCGCGGCGACGGCGCCGAGCCCGTCGGATGCGCATTCGGCCTTGCAATCGAGCTGCGCGAGGGCATCGGCGAAGAAACGCAGGCTGACCGGGTTGTCGTCGGCGACGAGGATCTTCGGCACGGCGCTCTGATTCAGGGGCGAGACTGGCAGAATGGCCGTCGATGCCGAAGCCGTCAATCGTCCGCCGCCGCTTCATGATTAAGCTTTGCTGTCGAATGTCGGCCATCGTCGCGCTTGCGTGCGGGTTTGCGCCGCTGCACGCGCGCACGCTCGTCGTGCACGCGGAGCGGCTGCATTCGGCCGAGGCCGATGCGCGCGGCATCGAGCTGCACGTGGACGAGGGCGCTGCAACGACGATCGATCTCGACATCGATCGTCTGGACGTTCCCGCCCTCGGCATCGCGGACCGGTTGACGTGGCATTGCGCGCTTGCCGCGCTTGCCGATGGAACGCGCTCGTGCACGGGGCCCGTCCGGCTCGCACGTTCCGGCGAATCGCCGGCCACGCTCGAAGCGCGCCTGCTTCGCGAGCGCGTCGATCTCGATCTCGCGAGCGGCGACACGCACGTCCGCCTGCAGTTGCCGACTGCGGCCGGCGCCGTGCCGCGGCTCGATGCGGCGCGCGTGCCGGCCGCCTGGCTGCGCGCCGCGCTCGATCGCGCGTGGCCGGGCGCGGAATTGCGTGAGGGAACGATCGGCGGCGATGTGACGCTCGGTCCGGACGATGCGATCTCCGGGCACTACGCATTCGACTCATTGACGTTCAACACCGGCGACGGCGCGCTTGCGACGGAAGGCGCGACAGCCAACGGAGAATTCGCGATCGAGGCGCTTTCCGTCGCGCCGCACGTGCATGCTGCCGCGACATTCGGCGGAGGTCGCCTGCGCCTGGGCGGCGTGCGCGTCGAGCTGCCGGCGACGCCGGTCGCGTTCGATGTCGACGCGTCGGCAGTCGACGGAGCGTGGCGCATCGACCAGCTGAGCTGGCGCGATCCCGCCGCGCTCGCGTTCACTGCGAGCGCCGTGATCGACGTGGAGGCAGAGGACGCACTGCGCCGTCTCGACGTCAGGATCGAAAACGCCGTGTTTCCGGTTGCATTCGATCGTTACGCGCGTTCTCTCTTCGCGGCGACCGGCTGGCCCGCCATCCGCGCAAAGGGCGCGCTTTCGGGCGAGTTCGTGATCGACGGCGTTCCTGAGCGCGTCGCGCTTTCGTTCGATCATCTCGATGCCGCCGCCGGCCGCGACGAGTCGATTCGCGGACTCGATGGCGCGTTCGACTGGAGCGCAAGCGGCGAGCGTCCGTCGACGACGCTGCGCTGGGCCTCGATCAAGGCCGGTTCTGCGGCGCTCGGCGCCGGGCGCGCGACCTTGCGTTCGCAAGACGGTGTCGTCTCGCTGGCGCGACCGTTCTCGACGGCGTTTTCCGGCGGCACGCTCGCGCTCGGCAAGCTCTCGTTCGATCCGCGCGTCGGACGAGGGCTTGCCGCGGAAGCGTCTTACGATGTCCGCAAGATCGGTTACGAGAGCGCCGACGGCACGATTGCGGCCGCCGGAATCCAGGCTGCCGGCGACGTGAAGCTCGGCGGCACGCTCGGCCAGCCGGAGCTCTCGCTGACGGCGACATTCCACGGCGGCGAGGCGCTGTACGGACCGTTCTACCTGAAGCTGCCGGCCTCGCCAGTGCGCGCTTCGATCGCCGCGCATCGCGAAGGCGAGCGCTGGCGCATCGGCGCGTTCGAATGGAACGATCCCGGCGTGCTCGAAATCAGCGGTCACGCGGACATCGTCCCCGGCGCATCGAAACCCGTGGCAGCGCTCGCGCTCGACGTGAAGCACGCCGATCTCGCTCCGGCGATCCTGCGTTACGCGAAGAGCTGGCTCGGCGCCAACGGCTACGCGAGCCTTTCGGCGAGCGGCACGCTCGAAGGCGCGTTCGCTTACGGTGCCGACGGCCTGCAGCGCCTGACGTTCGAGGCGAACGGTGTCGACATCGACGACGGTGCCGGCCGCTTCCGCTTCGTCGGCCTCGACGGCGGCGTCGACTGGCGCCACGACGAGCCGGCGCCGCCGACATCGCTTGCGTGGAAGTCGATGGAGCTGTTCCGGATTCCGCTCGATGCGGCGCGCGCCGAGCTGCGCTCGCAGGACGCCGCGATCACGCTCGCCAAGCCGATTGCGATCGGCGTGCTCGGCGGCGAGTGGCGCATCGAGCGCATGCGGCTCGAACCGCGATCGCCGCGCGGCGAGCGCTATGCCGCCTCGTTCGCGCTCGCCGGCATCGACATGCAACGGCTGTGCGCCGCGCTCGGCTGGCCGAGCTTCGGCGGAAATCTTTCCGGAGGCATTCCGGAAATCGAGCTCGCCGGCGATCGCATGGAGCTGCATGGCGGCCTCGATCTCTACGTGTTCGGGGGCTATCTCGGCGTCAGCGGGCTGACGCTGGAGCGTCCGTTCGGCATCGCGCCTTCGCTCGATGCCGACATCCATTTCGAGAA
>DASZYR010000023.1:0-15879 GCA_035545255.1 Rhodanobacteraceae bacterium | reverse complement strand
TTGTATACATAGTAAACATTATAACTCAATGGGGTGGTTCCATCGGCTCCTATGTACCCCATCGTGCCGGCCGGGTCGCCCGGGCTCTTGAAATGGGCAAAAAGATAATCGTGGATCGCCTCCAGATTCGCGAGCACGTCGATCGGCCCGTGCCAATCCGACGGAACATTCATGAAATCGGGCGGGACGAACAAAGTACATGGCGCGGGCGGAGGTCCCGGATTCTTCGCCGACGCCTTGCTCGCATCGGCATCTTCGCTCCGGGCCGAATCCGAACCGTCCTCGGCCAGCTGCGGGCTTCCTCCCCCGCCGACCGTCTCGCTGATGTCCTTGGCGGAGGCGACGATAGCGGCCTGGTCGGGTTCGCCGTAGGCATCTTCCTTGTAGTCCGCGAGTTTGACGTTGATGTCCGGCAGCGACGTGCCGTTGCCTTTCTGGCTGAGGAAATAGGTCGCGGTGCAATCCGGATTGCCCTGGCCTTTGACGCGCAGGCTGCGCGGCAGACCGATTCCGAGATCTCCCTGTCCCATCGTGGGGAAGTTCTCCATGCGCGCCGAGCTGTCGAAGGTGCGGGCGATCCTTCCGGATCTCGCATCGACATCGACGACTTTCGATCGGGTGCCGAGCTGGAATCGATAGATCAGTTCGAACGTGCCGCCGGGGTCGCTCGACTTCGTGATTCCAAGCGCTCCGATCGGACGCGCTGCCGGAGGATCGCCTACGAGGTCCTTTTCATCGAGATCGAGCGCGGCGAGCACGGTGGAGAACGCGGACGGCTCGTCGATCGCCGGCACGACATCGAGATCGATGCCCGGAATCGTGTCGCCGTGCCCTCGCTCGACGCGCCCGTTGCGCTCATGGAGGAAGTAGCCGCCGCCGAACACCGGAAGGTTCTTGTAGCGTTGATCGTAGCGACGAATGATGAGATCGGGCGCGGCGTATTCGTGCGCGTATTCGACCAATGCATCGTCCGCGCCGAGCCGAAAATCGGCTGCGTAGCGGCGAAAGAACTCCTCGCTGCGGACGGCGACGCCGGAATCGACTTCGAAGCCGTAGACCCGTCCGTCGTCCGGATTGCGCTCGACGCGTTGCAGATCTCCCGAGAGCAAGGGCAGATCCGCCCGCTTCGGAGGTCCGCTCACGCCGTCACTCGGATTCGCAAAAGCCGGAAGTGCCGCTATCGCGGCCAGGAAGACAAACGCAAGACGGGTCGTGCGGCGAGTTCCGCACGGACGCACGCGAAGCGGGTTTTCCGACGGCCCATCAAAACCGGTCCGATGCCGGCTTGCGGACGACGCCATTGGAGGCCACCTGCGAAACCAAGTTGGCATGTGCTGATTTTCCTTCCGGTAGGTCGTGCGGACAGGCCGGGAATCACGCGCTCGACGGTCGCCGCCGATCGATCATGGTTCCGATCGCGCCAACAGGAATCACCCATCCGGGTGATGCGCCGACAGCCGAAGCCGTTGCGGGACGATGTCCGGACTTTTTGTCGGATTGCGTAGAAGCAGGCATCCGGCATCGCCACTCGAATCGCAATGAAAGCGAAGAAACACGCAGACGCGGGCGTCGCGCCGGCCGGCGATCTTCTCGATCGCATCTACGACGCCGTGGGCGATGCGCAACGCTGGGAATGCGCGCTTTCGGAGATCGCTTCGTGGATCGGCGTGACAGGCTCGATGTACTGCCTGCTCGAAACCCGTCATGGCCGTCCTTCGATCCGCTCGCTGCATTCGGCGGGCTACGCCGAAAGCGCACGCACGGCCTATGCGCAGCAAGGGCATTTCGCCGATCCGCACATGCCGATCGGCATCGCGACGCCGGCGTCGAAGTGGTTCTTCGGCCAGGATCACTTCGACCCGCGATTCGTCGAAACAGATCCGTTCTTCCGGGAAATCATGCGACCCCTGGGAATCCGCTGGGTCGCCGGAAGCCGGTTGTGGGAAGGTGCCGGCGAAACCGCCTGTCTTGCGTTCCACAAATCCGCCGATGGAACACCGTTCTCCGATCTCGACCGAACACGCCTCGGCGCGTTGACTCCCGAATTGCGCAGAATGTCGCGGCTGCACGAGCGGCTCACGGCCGAAGGCGCAGAGGCGCGGCTTGGCATCGAAGCAATGAACCGTCTCGCCATCGGCGTCGCAGTGCTTGCGGGCGACGGACGAATCCTGTTCTCGAATGCGTCGGCCGATCTGTTCTTCGGCCTGCGCAACGTGTTCGACGCGACTGCCGCCCACCGGGCCGCGCCGCGAAACGCCCGGTGCCGGCGCTCGTTCGCGCAGGCAGTTCGCGATGCTGCCGACATCGGGACCAGCGCGAGCCTGACCATCGTCGACGAGCACGGAAGATTCGCCGCTCATGCGATGGCGCTGCCGATGCCGGCGACCTCGCGCTGGAACACCCACTGGCAGCAACCACTCGCGATGCTGGTCATCCATCCGCCGCAGACGCAGCGATTGAGCACGGAGACGCTGCACGCGCTGTTCGATCTTTCCGCCGCCGAATCGCGCCTCGCGAACGCGCTGCTCGCGGGACGGACCATGCGGAGCTATGCCGAAGAGCGCGGCCTCAGCATCGAAACGATGCGCACCCAGCTCAAATCCATTCTGGCGAAGACCAGCACTCGCAGTCAGAGTCAGCTGATCGCGACCCTGATGACGCTGCCCGCGACATGGCTGACGTCACGGTGAGTCCGGCCGCGCGGAAGGAGCACAGCTCAAGCAAAACCCGCCGGACGGCGGGTTTTGCGCGAAGGGATTCTGCGTTTTCGGTCAGGATCAATAGGTCCATTTGAAGATGTAGACGGTGTTGCCGACCTTCCAGCAGCCAAACTGGTCCCTCGCCTGCACAGCGGCCGCGTAGATGGTCTCGGCGGAGATCAGGCCGCTGGCCCACGGCGTTCCTCCACTGTCCATCGACAGGGGAGGCTGCAAGGCCCCGTCGCCGTGCCCGGCGACTTGATAGTCCGTCGCACCCGGCACCGCGTTCACGCCCAGCGTGGCGGTGACGACGCCCTTTCCGCCCGTCGATCCGACGATGTATGGATCTTGCGCGGTGCCCGCTCCGCTCTTGAAGTTGAGCGCGGACAACGACGGCGCGCCGATCACGGGTACGCACTGGCCGCCGGTAGCGAAATAGCGCATCGCCGACCACGACGATTTCTTGCCGTTCAGGTCGGCCACCACGTCCCATGCATATTTGTGCGCCGGCTTGAGGAACGTGTTGACGTTCCACGACGGAGTGCCGATGTTCGGCTGATCCAGCACGACGTCCTCCACCGGCAAGGTAATGTCGCGCAGCTGGAGCCGATACGTCGCGCCGGGCGTCTCGTTGGTCCAGTGCAATACGTACGGAGCGCTCAATGTCGGCGCGCTGGCCGCGTCGAGCGCGCCTTCGAGGCCCATCGGATTGCGCGGACCCATCAGATACGTCACCGCGCTGGACGCGACGGAAATTCCGCTTCCCGCCGGACCTTCCGCCGTCACCCAGATCTTGTAGCCCGCAGCGCCGGTCTTGTCCGTCGGCGGCTTCGTGCCGTCGCCCTGATAGACCCCGTTGCCGACGGTGAGCTTGGCGGAAGCAGCAATCGCCTTCGTCGTCACGATTCCGTCCGGGTCCTGGATCATGAGCTGATAGTGATCGGCGCCCTTCACGGTCGTCCAACTGATCGGGTCGTCCGGCACGTACAAATACGGAAAGACGAGATTGGGGCCCGGTGTGTTGATGACCGGCTTGGCCAACGTCACGCCGTACGTGACCGGTACGGATGCGATCGGGATGTTGTCCGGGGCAGGGCCGTAAGCGGTCAACGTTGCGCTCATCGTGCCGAGCGCGTCACGCACGCCGAACAGGTTGTAGCTCGTCTTGTTGCCCGCGATCGCCACGGACGAGAACGCCGGTTCATTGTTCGGCTTCGTGACCACGATGACGAAATGATCTGCACCCGGCAGCGCGTTCCAGCTGAACGACACCGTCGCGCCCGGATCGGTGTCGAAGGTATAGCTCGGATTCGCTACCGACAGCACCGGCTTCTTCAGGAGCGCATAGTCGACGATGACCGATCGGGCAGGCGCGGCGTCGGCGGTTTCGCCGGCTTGATTGCCGCACACCGACGATCCGGTCGGCGCCACGGTCCACCAGCAGGCCTTGCCATTCGACAGGGCGCCGCAGCCCGCCGTATCGAGATTGCTGATCGACGCCGTCGTGCCGGAATACGGAAGCGGCGTGCCCGGCGGATTCGAAGCGCCGAATGTCGGTTTCGCACTGACCGTGCCGATCGGATTGGACCAGGCGAGGACCAGCGGTGCTCCCCAGGGCGGAACATGCGCGGCCAAACCCGGACTCACGAGCGTCGCCTGCACGGCGTCGGTATGAAACGTGTTCGAATCCAGCGACGGCAGCGCGAATGCGATTTCGTGCTCCAACGTCGTCGTCGGCCCGATCGCGACCGCTCGATAGCGCAGATCCTTGTTCGTCGGCAACGTCCACGACAGCGACGGCATGTTGCTTGCCGCGATCACGGTCTGGCAGAGCGGATTTTCGAAATCCGCATCCGCGTCCGTGGATACCTGCACGACATATTTTTCCGTTCCCGGCAGCGCGCCGGACCATTCAAATGTCGCGTCCCAAGGATATGCCGTCCCGTTCGGTGCCGGCAGATCCAGGCTGAACACGCCGTCGTTCGTGACAATCGATTCGATGCCGGATGTTTCCTGCTTGTTCAACATCCACGTACAGAATCTTTGGGTTACCGCATTGATCGTGCAATAGGCGTTGCCGCCTGTAACAGCCGTCGTCATGTAGTACGTCTTCGCGGTGTCGAGATCGACATCGACGTAGGCATCGCCGTGGACATCCGTGGTCGCCGGGAGCGTGGCGGCGTCCCCCGCGAAGTTGACGTCGTCTGACAGCTTGAAGTCGACGGCGCCGACATAGGGATACTTGGACGGAATCGTCGAGCGGTATGGCCACGGATGCGCGTTGCCGACGATGCGCTTGGTCGATGCGCCGTAAGTCGCTTCCCAGTCCGCGCCGTAGCACTCGCCCACGCCGACCGCGCACCAGGCGTCCATGACCGCGATGTATTCCGGCGGATCGATGCCCGGGGTGTCATCGCCGAACAGTGCGGCGGCGGCGTCGAGCGTGGCTTGCCGCGCGGTTTGGTAATCCGGATTGGCGCCGAGCTCGTGCATCGCTTTCCAGGCGATCTGGCCCGCTTCGTCGAAATCCAGGCTGAAAACGTTGTATGCCTGCCCCAGCGTGTTGATGCCGAAGACCCCGAGGCCGCCGTTGCCGACGAGAAGACCGAAGAAATGGTCGGCCGGACCCGCGTTGATGTGGGCACCGCAGTTGTCGTTGGTCGTGTCGCAGGGCGCACCCGCTGCAGGTACGAACCACGTAGCGTCATGATACGAACTCGCGGGAATCCACTTCCCGCACGAAAGCAGAGGCTCCGCCATGTCGACGAGTCCGTCGGGGCAGCCGCTCGACTGCACGCTGAGATGCAGGGAATGGGGGCTCGAGTTGGATTCCTGAGAAATCACGGCGAACATGTCGGCAAACGATTCGTCGAGAAATGCGGCCTCGCCGTGGAACGCCGTGACCTTGTTGCTTCTGTGGATGACGGCATGCCCAAACTCATGACCGATCGTGTCGATGTCCGTATCCGGCTTTCCGGAACGTGCGCTCTTTCCGAAGAAAAGAGTCCCAGGATCGTCGACGGAATAAATGGCCGCCGAATGATAGAAAGCACTCGTCATATCGGCGACGTAGAACGCGTAATACGTTTCCTTTCTGCTACCGTCAAAACCGACATATCCCGTGCCTGGGTCGCTGGCGCTCGTCGAATGGGCATAGAGGAAATCGTGGATGCCTTCGAGCTTGCTCAGGATGTCGATCGCCGCGTACCAGTCCGACGGCACATTGATGAAGTCCGGCTGTCCGACGATCAAGCACGGCGTCGGCGGCGCGGCGACCTTCGCAGGCGAAATCGGATCGCGCTGGTCTAAGCCGATCTCCTTGAAGGAACTCCCTCCGCTGCCCGGAGTCACCGTCTCCGAATATTCGACGGATTCGTCGATCATCTTGTCGGTGTCCTTGCCTCCCTTGTTGTTCAGGATGAGCGGCGCTTTCCTTACGCCGATGCCGGGACGTGAAGGGCCCTCCGTATCCTGTGCCAGATAGAACGTGCTCGAGCAGTCCTCGTTGTTGACGCCGGCGACGCGCATCGATCGGACGCCGTCGTAGTAGGTCCGACCTGGGGTGACCTGGTTCGCAAGGCCGTGCGCGATCGGTTCGACGACCTCGACGATTTCTCCCGTCATGGCATCGACATCCACGCGCTCCGATTCCAGATCGTAGCGATAGACCAAGCCGACGCGAGTGCCGTTCCCGGCATCCGGCAGCGTCGCCAATCCGAGCTGGCCAACCGGTCTCGTCGCCGGAGCTCGCACGTCGCGACGAACGGATTCGGCGTCGAGATCCAGCGCCCGCAACGCTGTCGCGAAGGCAGCTGGCTCGTCGATCTGCGGCACTACCGTCTGATGAATGTCGGGTGTCGCGTTCCCGTGCCCGCGCACGACCCTTCCGTTGCGCTCGTGCAGGATATAGCTGCCGTCGAATACCGGAACGCCCTTGTAATACTGCGCATAACGGCGGATCGTGTATCCGTGCGCATCTTGCTCGTTCGCGTATTCGACGAGCCGATCGTCGGCGCCGAGATGAAAATCCGCAGCGTGCGTTGCGAAGAACTCATCGCCCGACGCCATCTCGTCGGGCGAAGCTTCGAACCCATAGATGCGCTGATCCACCGGATGGCGCGCGATGCGCTTGAAACCCGCCAAGACGCCATTCGGGCTCGGGTTCGACCCGGCCTCGGCTCTCGCGTCAGAAGAATGCCCGAAGACGCTTGCTGCCAGCGCGACACACGCGACGAGCGCTGCGATTCCCAACCGAACGGAGTCCGGCGAACGTTGGGGCGAGTCGTTCCAACGCGCCGTCTGCGCAAACAGATGCACCCGGCGCATCGGCCGGCTCGAAGATGAAAGCAACATGCCATACCCCGGTTTGTGCGCCGCCCGCAGAGCAGCTGATGGAGGGTTTCCTGCGGCAGATCATTCTGCGCGCAGGACAAGCCGCTGTTGATCACCCGAATGGAGTAAGTCGCGCATCCGTCCGCAGTGCGGAAATCAACGCGAATGTTTCTCGCGGATCTCGCGCTGCAAGCGCGATGCGGCACGGATCACGTCGATCGGATTCGACGAACGCGCATTCCTGGCAACACTCAACCGGCAAAATAATCCAAGCACCGCGCTCGATCGTTCGATGGCCACGTCGCCGCCACCCGGCATCGGGGAGATGCCGATCATTCCGGCCGCAGCCCCAGCTTGTCTGACCGCGCATGCCGCTTCGGTCGATCATTGTCCGGACTCCGATCAACTTTCCGTAGGTGAGCACGGTCCACGGCGAGACACGGCGTTCCGCGACATGAGCTTGAAGCGTTCTGACCGTGACACGGGACTCGATGCCGATCCGCCAACATCCGTGGGTGCCACGGACGAAATGCTCTGGAAAACGGCATTCGAGAAGGTGGCTATCTGGATAGGCGCGGCGGACTCGGTGTATCTCCTGTTCGACAGGCCTGAAGAGACACCGCGCCGCGACGCTTTCACGGCGCTCCCGTCGGATTGGCGCGAGCCGACGCCGGAATCGGATTCCGCATCACAGGACAGCTCCCGCGATCCGTCGCTCCTGTCTGACCGCGGCCATCCTCGTTTCGCGCGCGACGCATTCCTCGACGACATCATGCGTCCGCTCGGCGTGCGCTGGGCCGGCGGCACCCGCATCTGGGAGCTCGACGGCGACCCAGCGAACCGTTCCCCGCTGGGCACGAACGGAGACGCACCCCTGTCGCGCGAGGACCGGCTGCGGTTTGCGGCGTTGACGACGCATGCCAGCCGAGCCGTGCGCCTGCACGAGAAGCTGGCGCGCAAGGCGCGCGGCGCGAGTCTCGGCATGGAAGCCATCGAAAGCCTCAGCGTCGGCCTCGCCGTTATCGACATGGCGGGACAGCTCCTGCTGTCCAATCGCGCCGCGGAGCGGCTGCTCGCGCGCTGCGCTCCCTGGAGCAAGTCAGCGCCGACTGCGACCGCGCGCGCGAACATCCTCGTGGAGCATCTCGCGCGCGCGCTCGGGACCCGGCAAAGCACGAGCATCAACATCCGTGGACATGACGGCACTTCGCTGCTGCACGCCGCCGTAGTGCCGATGCGCGAGGATGCGCAATCGCAAACGTCGCAGCGAAACCGCCTGGCGCTGCTCATCATGAGCGATGCGACCACGAGGCTCGTCCCGAACGACGTCCTGCGGGACCTGTTTCACCTGTCGTCCGCCGAATGCAGGCTCGCGAATTCGCTGCTGAGCGGACGCACGATCCCGCAGTATGCGAAGGAGCGCAAGGTCAGCGTCGAAACCGCACGCACGCAATTGAAAGCCATCTTCGCGAAAACCGGATCGCGAAGTCAGGTACAGCTCGTCGCCATGCTGTCGAGATTGCCGAGCGCCTGGCATGTCATGCCGGACGAAGGCGTCCGGCATGACCGCGATGACATCAGGCATCCCCGGCGTTGCGCAGCATCGTCGAAATGACCGCGCGATAGTCCTTCTCGCCGAAGATCGCCGAGCCCGCGACGAACGTGTCGGCGCCGGCACGGGCGATCTCGCCGATGTTGTCGGTCTTGACGCCGCCGTCGACCTCGAGCCGGATCGCGCGGCCGCTCGCGTCGATGCGCTCGCGCACTTCGCGCAGCTTCGCGAGCGCGGACGGGATGAAGCTCTGGCCGCCGAAGCCCGGATTGACGGACATCAGCAGCACGAGATCGATCTTGTCGAGCACGTAGTCGAGATACGAAAGCGGCGTCGCGGGATTGAACACGAGTCCCGCCGTGCAGCCGGACGCCTTGATCAGCTGGATCGTGCGGTCGATGTGCTCGCTCGCTTCGGGATGGAAGCTGATGTTCGTCGCGCCGGCTTTCGCGAAATCGGGCACGATGCGATCGACCGGCTTCACCATGAGATGCACGTCGATCGGCGCCGTGACGCCGTGCTTGCGCAGCGCTTCGCAGACGAGCGGGCCGATCGTGAGGTTCGGCACGTAGTGGTTGTCCATCACGTCGAAATGGATCCACTCGGCGCCCGCGGCGAGCACGGCGTCGACTTCCTCGCCGAGGCGCGCGAAGTCGGCCGAGAGGATCGAGGGTGCGATGACGGTGGATTGCCGGGCCATGGTGATCTCCTCGTGCACCGATCGGGAAGCTCGTCATTCCCGCGAAGGCGGAACCGGCGACTCCGGCGCAAGGCCGGGCTCCCCCTTCGCCGGGACGACGTTTAGCGTAGTCCATCGCCGAACGGGCGTCTTGCGGCTCCCGACAACCGATTACTTGAACCCGCGCTCGCTCTTGATGCGCTCGTACGCCGCGTTGATCTCGCGCGCGCGCTCCTCGGCGCGACGCTTCAGCTCGTCTGGAACATCGCCGAGCTTGTCCGGATGATGCTGGCTCATGAGCTTGCGGTACGCGCGCTTGATGTCGCGCTCGTTCGCGTTTCGGTCGAGGCCGAGCACGGCGTACGGATCGACGCGCACGGCACCCGGCGGCGGCCGCGCGCCGCGCGGTCCGCCCGGCGAGGCCGACGCGTAGCCTTTCATTGCCGAGAGCGCGGCGAGCTCGTGGTCGCTGACGCCGAGTGCCCAGCAGAGCTTGCGCACGAGCGCGAGCTTCGCCTCGGCAAGCGCGCCTTCGGCGTGGACGAGATCGAGCAGGAGATCGAGCACGAGGAACGCGAGATCGCGCCGGCCGCCGCACCAGCGTTTCAGGTCCTGGACCGGCAGCGAGACGTCGAAACCCGCCTGCTTGCCGGCATTGAAGCGATCGATCGCGGCGCGCCGCTGAGCGGCATCGAGCCTGAGCCGCGCCATCAGCGATTCGGCCGCGGCGATCTCGACTTCGGACACCCGTCCGTCCGATTTCGACAGCGCGCCGGCAAAAGCGAACAGCGGCTCGATGAAGCCGCTGCCGAGCGAGGGCGGACGCAACTGCGTCGCGAGGACGTCGTAGAAATGCCCGACGATCGCGCCGAGCACGAGGCCGATCGGGTTGTGGAACAGGACGAGGCCGACCAGCGCGCCGATCAGCTTGCCGGCAATCTTCACTGCACAGCTCCCGGAACGGCAGGCTGCGATGCGTACCACGCCGCAAGCGCTTCGATGTCCGCATCCGAAAGCGTGCCGGCGGCGGCGCGCATCGCAGCGGCGCTGCGCGCGCCGCTGCGATACTGGCGCAACGCCTCGGCAAGGTAGGCACGATCCTGCGCGGCGAGATGCGGAATTCCGGAAGCCGTGGCGACGCCGTGCTCGCCGTGACAAGCCGCGCAAAGTCCGAGGCGCGCCGGACGCGGCACGGACTCGGCACTCGCAACGGCTGCAAGCATCAGCGCGGGAAGAACGATCAGGTGGAAACGCATCGATGACGGACCCCGTGGGAGCGCGGATTCTAGCAAGCGGGTCCCGCGGCTCCGCCGAAGCGCGGCACGGCTACAATGCGACGCTCGTCCCTCGCCGAGCCACGCGCGTGCCGACCGTCCTTTCCGAATCGAAACTGCCGGGCCTCGATCTGATCCATCGCGGCAAGGTGCGCGACGTCTACGCGCTCTCGCGCGATGAGCTCCTGATCGTCGCCAGCGATCGGCTCAGCGCGTTCGACGTCGTGCTGCCCGATCCGATTCCCGGCAAGGGCGAGATGCTGACCGAGATCTCGAATTTCTGGTTCGCGGCGACGGCCGCGCTCGTTCCGAATCATCTCACCGGCAAAAGCGTCGCGAGCGTGCTTCCCGCTGGAACCGACGTCGCGCTCTACGCAAAGCGCAGCGTCGTCGCGAAGCGCCTCAAGGCCGTTCCGATCGAGGCGATCGCGCGCGGCTATCTGATCGGCTCGGGATGGAAGGACTATCAGGCGACCGGATCGCTCTGCGGCATTCGGCTACCGACCGGCTTGCGCCAGGCCGAGCGCTTGCCCGAGCCGATCTTCACGCCGTCGACGAAAGCCGCCGCGGGATCGCATGACGAGAACATCGGCTTCGATCGCGTCGTCGCGACGATCGGCGCCGACCTCGCCGAGAAGGTGCGTGCGGCGACACTCGCGATCTACCGCTTCGCGGCCGCCCATGCGGCCGAGCGCGGGATCCTGATCGCGGACACGAAGTTCGAGTTCGGCACCGACGCCGACGGCAAGCTCTACATCATGGACGAGATGCTGACGCCGGATTCCTCGCGCTTCTGGCCGGCCGACGAGTACCGCGCCGGCACGAGCCCGCCGAGTTTCGACAAGCAGTTCGTGCGCGACTATCTCGAGACGCTCGACTGGAACAAGACCGCGCCGGGTCCGCGTCTGCCGCGCGAAGTCGTCGAAGGCACGGCGGCACGGTATGCCGAAGCGCTGAAACGGCTCGCGGGGATCGTGGTCGATTAAAAGCTTTTCGCCTCTCCCGCTTGCGGGAGAGCCCGACGGCGCACCGCGCGGCGGGTGAGGGAAATCGGAGTGAGACGTTCCGATCGCCGCTTCGGGAGACGTCGAACCAAGATCGCCCTCACCCTGCCCTCTCCCGCAAGCGGGAGAAGGGAAAAAACACGGGATCCTGTCGATGCAGAACGTCCACGACTGGTTCGAAAGCTACGGCAACGATCACCGGAATCCGGCGAACCAGCTGATCCACTGGATCTGCGTGCCGGCGATCCTCTGGTCCGTCATCGCGGCGCTCTGGGTCATCCCGGTGCCGGCGTCGATCGGCAAGCCGGGGCTCTGGTGCGCGCTCGTCATGGTCGCGGCACTGACGTTCTACTGGCGGCTTTCGCGACCACTCGGCGCGGCGATGATCGCGTTGTTCGTCGCGCTCGCGCTCGTCACGCATTTCGCGTTTGCCGCGACCGGCGCGACGCGACTCGCCGAGATCGCGGCGGTCGTTTTCGTGCTCGCATGGTTCGGCCAGTTCATCGGCCATCGAATCGAAGGGCGGCGGCCTTCGTTCCTGACCGATCTCGCTTATCTCCTGATCGGACCCGCGTGGCTGGTGGCCAAATTGATGCGTCGCGCCGGTATCGCGATCTGAAGCGCCAGGCGCGCGTGGCCGCAGCGGCCAGCTGCCGTCATGCCCGCGAAAGCGGGAATCCGTTTTTCTTCTGCCATCAGAAGCAGCGTGGATTCCCGCTTTTCGCGGGCATGACGGCGGGGTGTGACCCCGCATGGCCGGTTGCGGTTCGACTTACTGCTCGGGCTGCTCGACGATCGACGGATACGTGATCTGCACGGCCGCCCCGCCGCTCACGACCATGCTCGCCATCTCGCCCTGCATCTCGGCCGTCGCGAGAGGGAAATCGGTCGGATCGAGCAGCGAGCCGTGCTCGCCCTGCAGGAGACGAACGGCGCCGCGGATGCCGTCAGCCGCCTGCGTCGTCTGCGAAATCGGAGCGAGCCCGTAGGCGGCGATCAGCGGCTCGGTGCCCGAGAGCGGCGCGCCAGGTACCGTGTTCGGAATGACCTGGTCGGGCAGGACGTCGCCGCCGCCGATGACTTCCTGCATCAGGAAGCGCTTGTCCGCTGCGCTCGCGATGTTGAAATTGATCGGATCTCCCGAATCGATCGCCGTCTGCGCGGCCGACATGAACGCATCGTAGTCGGCCGAGCCGGGCTCGACGCCCGCGGCGGAAAGTCCGGCGCGGATGCGCGGACCGAACGTCGGCGATCCGTCGAGCAGCCGCGCGATGCCGCCGCCCGGCACGCTCATCACGCCGGTGTTCACGTTCGGATCGATCGAGACGAACATCGTGCCGACGATGCTGCCGAGCGACTGCCCGACGAACGCGATGTGCGAGCCGTCGAAGTCGGCGCCGGTCGAGACGTGCATCGACGGGATCGCGTGCGCGAGCGCGAAGAGATCGGCGACGCCCTCGCGCAGGTTGTCGCGCGAAGTCAGGAGGCTCGAAAGGTTGATGAACCAGCTGCCGGACGGATCGATCGCGCCGTCGGGACCGGCCGCCCCGGTCGAGTTGTCCTGGAAATCGAGATCGAACGTGCGCTCCTTCGCGCCGAGCGCGGCGAACGGCGTGTTGCCGACGTAGAACGGGCTCGACGTGTCGGTGATTCCGTGCAGCGGAAGATCGATCGCGACGGCAGCGAAACCCTGTGCGGCAAGCGTGCCGGCGATGGCGAACATGTCGGTGCGGTTGCGCGTGATGCCGTGCTGGTAGATGACGATCGGCCAGCCGGCAGCGGGCTTGCTGCGGCCCGAGCGCGCATTCGGAATCGTCATGACGACCGGCACGAGCTGCGTCGAGGTCGCGACCGGCAACGGATTGCAGTAGGTGAGATTCGTCGAACCGGGATCGAGCCCGAAACCGGCGCACTGGTCGATGTAGGCGCCCGGTGCCGCGTGCCAGAAGCTCGTCAGCGGCGCGGTCGGATCGTCGGCCGACGGCGCGGAAAGGAAATACGGCAGCGCGATGACGCCGACGTAGATGTCGGCGACCGGCGGCAGGCCGAGACCGAGATCGGCGAGCGTCTTTCCGGTCGGCGCGAGCTCGGTCATCGCCGGCGGCGACGCCTCGACGACCGCATCGACCGCCTGCAGCACGGTCGACGTCGACTGCGTCGTCATGACCCACGACAACGCGATCGAATCGGCCGGAACGCCGGCCGCCGCCGCCGCGGCTTCCTGCGCGTTCGTCAGCTGGCGCAGCGGCTCGAGCGCACAAGCCTCGTCGGCCGCGAGCGCCGGAACGGTCGATGCGCCGCCCGAGCAGAGAGGCGACGTGCGCTTGGCAAGGAGATACGGCAGCGAAGCGCGGATCGGCTCGCCGCTCGCGTCCGCGATGCCGGTCGTCAGCACGGCCATGTACGAGCTCATCGGCTGAAGCGGCTTCGTCGGAACGATCGCGAGCTTGCGGCCGGTCGCGTCGGACGGCGCGAGCGCGACGACGAATTCCTCCGGCGAAGCAAGCTCGCGAACGACGCCGGTCACGGCGCCGCCCGGTCCGCTGAGGTTCACCTGGAAAACGTGCACGTTGCCGGCGATCGACGACATCGCGATCGGCATGTTGAACGTCGTCGACCACGGCGCGACCGTGCTGAAGCCGTCGAGCGCGTTCATCGCGACTTTGGGATCGCTGAAATCGTCGGGATCGGCGACGGGAATGTTGAGCGTCAGGTCCGTCGTGCCGAGCAGCAGCAGGTTGTTCGGAAACGGGACGACGCCGTTCGCGGGATCGAACGTCGCCACCGGATGGAACGGCACCGGCGCGGTGTAGTCGTAGGCGCTCGCGATGCCGCACACGGCGAGAAGCGATGACGCGACGGCCGCAGCCGTGATCGAGCGGAGCTGCATGATGACACCTTCGACGTGACCCTGACGGATCATCTTAGGCGGTCCAAACGCGCGTTGGCAACGCTGCACCGCCGCGAAATCCGGCGGTGTTTCCCCTCTCCCGCCCGCGGGAGAGGCGGGGTGAGGGTCAATCTCGAGGAAGCACTCGAAGCGCCCTGATCCGCCTTCGCCACCCTTCCGCACAGCGCAGAGAAGGGACAGCGCGCGTGCTTGCGACATGATGCCGTGCACCATGCGTTCAGGGTAGCGACGGCGGCACCCAGTCCGCCGCTTGCGGACGGAACGTGCGCGGCATCCAGCCGAGATCGCGCATCGCCGCGTCGTGGTCGGCGACGAGGTCCTCGCGCAGGCGCGCGATCGCGCTCGGGCTCGCCGCGCCGAACGCCGGCAGACGCGCGACCAATCCCGCCGCGCGGCGCGCGAGCGCCAGCGGAACCGGCAGCGCGAGCGTCGCGAACGGCAGCGATGCGCGCACGCGCGCCAGCATCGTCGCGAACGCGAGGCGCTCGCCGCCGCCGAGATCGTAGACGTCTTGCGCAAGCGCGTTCGCGGCAAGCGCCGATACGCAGGCGGCAGCGACGTCGTCCGCATGCACCGGCTGGCGCGCGCCGCTCGCCTCGGGGACGAGCGGGAATACACGCCAGCGGCGTGCGAGGCGGACGATGGGCGTCAGGTTCCTGTCGAGGCCGGCCCCGTAGATCAGCGTCGGACGCAACAGGATCGCCGGCGCGCCGCTCGATCGCGCCGCATCGAACAAGCGACGTTCCGAATCCGCGAGCCGCGCGGCCAGCGCGCGCTCGGCGGCATCGTCGGAATCCCGCTTCGTTACCGCGCTCAGCGAGCCGACGGCGACGATGCGCGAGCTGCCGGTCGCGCCGCGCGCGGCCAGCCACTCTGTGAAGCGGTCGAGCGGACCCGCGCTCAGGATCGATGCGTCAGCCGGCAACGCGGGCACGCCATCCGGCAACTCGCCCATCACCCAGCGCAGGCGTGGATGCGCGCTCGTCCGCGGCGTCCGGCTGATCGCGACCACCTCGCGGCCGGAGGCCAGGAGCCGCGGCACGAGGAAACGTCCGATGGCGCCACTCGCGCCGAAAACGAGGCAGGGCGCCATCGCGAGCGAGCGGTCTTCGGGTCTCAGATCGAGGCAGCTCGGGGCTGCACCGGCAACACGATCGTGAACACCGAGCCCGCGCCCGGCCGCGTGCGGACCTTGATCGATCCGCCCATCGCGCCGACGATCTCGCGCACGATCGAAAGGCCGACGCCTGCCGCTGATCCCGCCGCCTTCGTCGTCACGAACGGATCGAAGATCGCCGGCAGCAGGCTCTCCGCGATGCCGGAGCCGGTGTCGCCGATGTCGATCTCGACGTGCTGTCCGGCCGCGCGCGTCGCGACGCTGAGCCGGCCGCTGCCGTCCATCGCCTCGCTCGCGTTGTTGATCAGATG
>DASZYR010000022.1:0-19722 GCA_035545255.1 Rhodanobacteraceae bacterium | reverse complement strand
GGGTGGGCTTCAGCCCACCGCAATCCATTCTGACGCACGTCACCGGAAGCACCGCAACCGCCGGCTATACTGCGGGCCGTCTGCTGGAGAGGACCGCCTTGAGCTCCGCCGCCACCGCCACTTCGACGCCGATCGCTGCCTTCGCCGACGTGCAGGCGCTCGCGGCTGCCGACATGCAGGCGGTCAACGCGCTGATCCGAAGGCGTCTCGCCTCGGACGTCGTGCTCGTGAACCAGGTCGCCGAGCACATCGTCGGCGGCGGCGGCAAGCGCCTTCGTCCGCTGCTGCACCTCGTCGCAGCGCGCGCGGCCGGCTATCGCGGCGAGGAACACATCGTGCTGGCGGCCGTCGTCGAATTCATCCACACGGCAACGCTGCTGCACGACGACGTCGTCGACGAATCGGCGCTGCGCCGCGGCCGGCAGACGGCCAACTCGCTCTGGGGCAACGCGCCGAGCGTGCTCGTCGGCGATTTCCTCTACTCGCGCGCGTTCCAGATGATGGTCCAGCTCGACCGCATGCGCGTCATGCGGATCCTCGCCGACACGACGAACCGCATCGCCGAAGGCGAAGTGCTGCAACTCCTCAACATCGGCAATCCCGACACGGACGAGGCGGCATACCTCGGCGTCATCGAGCGCAAGACCGCTGTGCTTTTCGCGGCAGCGACGCGCCTCGGCGCCGTGCTCGCGGCGCTTTCGCCCGAGCAGGAGCAAGCGCTGGCGAAATACGGGCTCGATCTCGGCTTCGCGTTCCAGATCGCCGACGACGTGCTCGATTACGTCTCCGACGCGGGCACGCTCGGCAAGAACACCGGCGACGATCTTGCCGAGGGCAAGCCGACGCTGCCGCTGATCTGCGCGATCGCGCGCAGCGCGCCGGCCGAGGCCGACAAGCTCAGGCGCGCGATCACCGAAGGCGGACGCGATGCGCTGGCCGACGTGCTCGCGGCGATCGAAGGCACCGGTGCGCTCGAGCATTCGCGCGAGCGCGCGCACGCGTATGCGCGTTCCGCGCGCGATGCGTTGAGCGCGCTGCCGCGCTCGGACGCACGCGACGCGCTCGCGACGCTCGCCGACTACGCGATCGACCGCACGCGCTAGCGAATCACCGAACTTCGGGGAAGGAGAACCGGATGTTGCGACAGCTGCTGCTCGTACTCGTGATCGCCGGCGCAACGACGGGCGCCACGCGCGCCGAGATCGTCGGTCCCCGGACCGCGCCGCCCGACCTCGTAGGCGTTGACAGCGACGGCGCCGACGTGCTCGTCAGTGCATATCACGGCAAGGTCGTCGTGCTGAGCTTCTGGGCGTCGTGGTGCGGCTATTGCCTCAAGGAGCTGCCGGTCCTCGAAAAGATCCAGCGCGTGCTCGGCAAGGATCGCATCGAGGTCATCGCGATCAACATCGACAAGAACCGCGGCGACTACCTCAAGATGAAGCGTCAGCTCAAGAATTTCGAATTGACGATGGCACGCGACGAAAATCACACGACCGCGGACCAATACGGCGCGAACGCGCTGCCGTTTCTCGTCATGGTCGACAAGTCGGGCCGCGTCGCGCACACATGGAAGGGCTATCCGGAGAACAAGCTCGACGTGATCGTCAAACAGATCAACGGACTTCTCGACGAATCCGCGGCGGCGGAGGCCGCAGGCGGCTAGCGTTCGTCGGCATCGTCCTGGTCGACGTCGACGCGGTCGATGTCGAGCTTGCCGGCCTTGATGTCCTCGCGCGCCTTCGCAGCGAGCTTGCGATAGCGCTCGCGGATCGCGTCGAGCGTCTTGTCGTCGAGCTCCTCGAGGTCGAGCAGCGCGTTGTGGGCGCCTTCGAGCGCGCGGATCAGTTCGTCCATCTTGACGTGCATCGCCTCGGAATCGCGGTTCTGCGTGTTCTGGATCAGGAACACCATCAGGAACGTCACGATCGTCGTGCCGGTGTTGATGATGAGCTGCCAGGTGTCGCTGAAGCGGAACACGGGCCCGGTGACCGCCCAGACGAGAACGACGATGACGGCGAGCACGAACGTTCCGGGCTTGCCGGTCGCGCGCGAAGCGCCGTTCGCGAAGCGCGTGAACCACGATGTCCTCGATGATCCGGCCACGTCCCTTTCCCCGCGTCAATGCGCCGCGAAGGCTTCGTCGAAGAACATCCGCATCTGCCGGTAACCGCGCTTCGCGGCGCGCTCGTCGTACTTGCAGCCCGGCACCTTGCCGTCTGCGGACGGAATCGCGAAGCAGTGCACCGCGCCGCCGAACTCGAGGAACTGCCAGTCGACGTTCGCGTCGCGCATCTCCTTCCGGAAGCCCTCGATCTGCTCGGGCGATTCGAACTTGTCGTCCGCGCCGTGCAGCACGAGCACCTTCGCCTTGATGTTCTTCGCCATCGAAGGATCGTCGGTCGAGAGATTGCCGTGGAAAGAGACGACGCCCGCGATGTCGGCGCCGCTTCGCGCGAGATCGAGCGCGGCCGCTCCGCCGAAGCAGAAACCGAACGCGCCCCAGTGCCTGCCGTCGAGCGGCGCCTTGCCGACTTTCTTCTTCAGCTCGCCGAGCGCCGCGTTGATGCGCGCGCGCAGGTCGGCGCGATGCGCGTACATGTTCTTCGTCGCCTTGCCGGCTTCGTCGGGCGTCTTCGGCTGCGCGTCGACGCCGTAGACGTCGGCGACGAGGATCACGTAGTCGCTGCCGGCGATTTTCTTCGCGAGCGCAACATTGTCTTTCGTCATGCCGAGCCAATCGGGCGCCATGACGAGGCCGGGCCGCGGCGTCTTCACCGAGTCGTCGTAGACGAGGACGCTCCGCATCGCCTTGCCGCCGACGTCGTAGTCGACCGGCTTGGCGACCATGGCCGCGTGGATCGGCGCGGAAAACGCGAGAACCAGCGCGTAAACGGCGAGGCGCGAGCGCATGGATGGTTCCTCCTGTCTCTGTGCAGCCGATGGTAGTGCTTCCGGATGCGGTCCACATCAACTCTTTGCATGCTCCGACCCGCGAGCGGAGATGCATCCGCGATTTCCTCTCTTGCGCGAGAGCGGCATTTCCTCGTTTCCTTGTCCGCTTCCCCGGTGAAGGCAGAGCGCGCGCCGGCTTTCCACAGGAACGCCATCGCATTCTCTGCTGCTACACTCGATCCGGGCCGAATCGAAGGACACCACCGATGCGCAAGATCGCTCCCCTCCTCGCCGTCGCCGCCGCGCTCGCGACCGCCGCAGCCGCGATGGCGGCCGTGAAACCCGAAACGGCGATCCACTACCGCCAGAGCGTCTACACGATGATCGGCTGGAACTTCATGCCGATGGTCGCGATGATCAAGAACAAGACACCGTGGGATTCGGCCGAATTCGCAAAGCACGCCGACCGCATCGCGCAGCTGACGCCGCAGCTGCTGGAAGGCTTTCCCGAAGGCTCGGACACCGGCGCCAGGACCGAGGCGAAGCCCGACATCTGGAAGAACATGAGCGACTTCCGGAGCAAGATGGACGATCTCGTTCGCGAGTCGAAGGCGCTGGCCGACGTCGCGAAGGCCGGCGACGAGGCGAAGATGCGCGAGCAGTTCAAGAAGACTGCCGGAGCCTGCAAGAGCTGCCACGACAAGTATCGCGAAGAAGAGTAGGCCTCGCTCAGGCGCCCGCGCCGAGCGTCACGACGAGCGCGACCGCGATCGCGCTGATCGCGAACAGCAGGATCGCGCGCCACGCCGGCGCGATGCGCACGCGATCGTCCGTGCCGGCGCGGCCGCGTCCATGAACCATCGCGGCGACGAGATTGTCGCGCCGGATCACCCAGTGCATCAGCACGGCGACGACGTGCAGCGCAATCAGCAGCGCGAGCAGCCAGCGATTGAGATGATGCGCGCGCGTCATCCATTCGACGGTCGCGTCCGAGACGCGATCGGCGAGCGGGCCGGTCTCGGTCAGGTCGTCGGTGGCGAACAGTCCGCTGACCGACTGCACGATGACGCTCGCGAGCATCAGCAGCACCGACCAGCCGCCGAGCGGATTGTGGCCGACGGCGCGAACGTCTCGCCCGGCCGCGATCGTCCGAACGTAGCGCAGCACCGCGCCCGGTCCGCGCACGAAGGAAGCGAAGCGGCTCGTCGTCGAGCCCAGGAATCCCCACAGCACGCGGAACACGACGAGCGCGAGCGTCGCGTAGCCGAGCCAGTAGTGCCAGGCCATCGGTATCAGGCCGAACTCGCCGCTGAGGTATTGCAGCAGGATCAGGACGACGAGCGTCCAGTGGAAGAGGCGGGTCGGGAAATCCCAGACGATCGTCGAAGCGGGCTCGGTCATCCGGCAAGATTACCAGCCGAGACGCTTTCCCCTTCACCCGCGCGCGGCGAATGAGCGCGCTCGCCAGCACGCAGGCCTCCCCCTCTCCCGCTTGCGGGAGAGGGTTGGGGTGAGGGCAATCTGGGTTCGCCGCCTCGCCCTTGCCGACGCGACGAAACGCATTACTCCGATCGGCCCTCACCCTGCCCTCTCCCGCAAGCGGGAGAGGGGAAAAGCGTGCGCGGTTTCCCGCACGCGGAAGAGGGGAAAGCATGCTCGCTTTCCCGTTTGCGGGAGAGGGGAAAGCGCGCTCGGTTTCCCGCTTGCGAGAGAGCGGAAAAAACGTGCTCGCTCCCGCAACCGCAGAGAGGAAAAGCGATTCGTGCTCGCGCAGCAAGCGGCAGCGCGAAACCGCGTCAAGCGATGCCGAGCCCGGCGATCTCGCCGAACAATGCCGTATCGAACCCGCCGAGCCGCGCGAACGCCGCACCGCGCTCGGCGTAATCGCGAAACTGATCGAAGCTCGGCGCGCCGGGCGACAGCAGGATGACGCCGCCCTTCGGCGTGACGCGGCGTGCGATCGCCACCGCGTCGTCGAGCGCGTGCGCGGATTCGAGCCGGTAAGCGCCGCCGGTTCCGCCGAGGACGTCGGCGATCCGCGGCCCGTTCGCGCCCATCGCAACGATCGCATGCGGCGGCTGGCGATGGACGGCGTCGGCGAACGCGCGCCAGTCGAGTCCGCGCTCGTGGCCGCCGACGAGCACCGTCGTCCTGCGATTGCCGATGCTCGCCAGCGCTTCGAGCGTCGCCTGCGGAGTCGTCGCGATGCTGTCGTCGATGAAAGTCACGCCGTCGCGCTCGCCGAGCACCTGCAGCCGGTGCGGCAGCGCGCGGAACGTGCAAAGGTGCGGCAGCACGTCGAACGCGTCGCATCCTGCGGCTTCGATCGCCGTCAGCGCCGCGCAGACATTGAGCGCGTTGTGCAGGCCCGGGAGCGGCAGTTCGGCCAGCGCGAGCGCGCGCCGTCCGGCCCGGTGCAGCGCGCGGTCGTGCACGTGCCATCCCGACGAGCCGCCGAATGTCCTCCGATCCCGATGCGCCGCGGTGCGCGCCATCAGCTCGGGCTGCAACGCATTGACGACGAGCACGCGCGAGATGCCGGCGAGCGCCAGCTTGTCCGCCGCGTAGCGCTCGCGCGTGCCGTGCCAGTCGAGATGCTCCTCGTGCACGTTGTTGACGACACCGATGTCGGCGCGCGGAGCCGCGCGCGTCTGGAAGCTCGAAAGCTCGATCGCCCACCAGTCCGGCGGCACGGGCGGATCGAGCAGCTCGAGCAGCGGCAGGCCGATGTTGCCGGCGAGCGCCGTGCGCTTCCCGAGCGCGCGAAGGCCATGAGCGATCAGCGCCGTGACCGTGCTCTTGCCTTTCGTGCCGGTGACGGCGACGACGCGCGCTTCGGGATGCTCCGCAAACCAGAGCGCCGTTCCCGACGCGAACAGCGTGCCGTTGTGCTGCGCCTCGATGATCTCGGGACGATACGCGCTGATGCCGGGCGACTTGACGACGACGTCGAACGCGCTGAGCGCCGCAGCGTCGGGCGGCACGGTCACCGCGATCGTCCTGCTTTCGCCGTCGTTGCGCTCGCCATCGTCGCCGGAGCCGCGACGATCGCCGTGATCCTTGCCCGGGTCCGGGGGAAGGCCATCGCCGGTTCCGTTGCTCGCGAAGATCGCGGCCGCTTCGGACGCATTGCAGAAAACCGTCAGATTCGACCGCGGCAGTCGCGCTCGCAGCGCCGCAAGCGCTGCGCGTCCCTCGCGGCCGTAACCCCAGATCGCGACGCGGCGGCCGGCGAGATCAGCGATGCGCATCGATCAAGGCCGCCAGACGCGCCGGAATTGCGCGCTCGCGCGCGGGGACGAGCAGCGGCGCCATCGCGAGCGACGCCGCGTCGAGTTGCGGCGCGATCTCCTCGGCGAAACGCGCGACGATCGCGTCTTCGCGCCATTCCGCGCGAGCCGCGAGCGCCGCCATCGCCGCGCGCGCTTCGATGCCTTCTCCGACGCACTCGAACGGCTTGTGATCGCGAAACTCCATCAGCGCGTCGAACGCCGGAACGAACGCAGCGTCGTCGAGCGGATTGCGGCCGAAGATCGCGAGCAGGCGCGGCTTCGGCATGAACGGCGCGAGCGCGAGGAAGACGAAATGGCACTTCGGGCATTGCCCGCACCAGCGATCGGCCGGCTTCGGACCGAGTATGCGGAAGTTGCGGTTGCAGCTGGAGAACACGTCGTCGTAGCGCGACGATCGCGCGAACCGCTCGGCGACGGCAAGCTCGGACAACGGCCGCAGCAGCGAGAAATAGTCCAGATCCGGCGCGACGTTCGCGTGCAGCAGGTCTCGGAACGCCTTCTCGAAAGCCCAGCCCTTGCTCCATTGGTGGTTGACGGCCTCGCCGTCGTATTCGAGCGTCGCGCTCGACGCCGAACGCTCGTTCGAGAACGCGATCGCGTCGAATCCGTACAGCACGGCCGCGACGGCGAGAATCGCCGAATTGATCGCGGTGACCGGGACGTGGCCGTTGTATGCGCCGGCCTTGTTGTATTCGAACAGCACCGGCGAGATCTCGCGGCCGATGTTCAGCGTCGGAAGGCCCGTGCGCGCGGCGCACGCTGCGATCAGCGGGGAGTTGCCGATCCAGACCGCCGTCGCAGGCTCGTTCGCCTCCTTCAGGAGCTCGACGCTGACGAGCGAATCCTTGCCGCCGCCGATCGGAACGAGCGTGCGGCGCGGCAATCCGATCGCAGGCTTTGAAGCCCTCCCCTTCGAGGGGAGGATTTGGGTGGGGATGGCTTTCGCCGCGTCGCCGTTCGAAGACGAAACGCCAACACCCTCCTCTCCCCGGAGAAAAGCCGTGTTCCCTGCAAGAGATACGGGAAACGCGATGCGTCCGCGCAAGTCGAGCTTGTTGTGATACGCGAACTCGCCGAGTCCGTGCAGGTACAGAGCATCGAGAAACTCCGCCGATCGCGCGTCGAGAGCAAGCGTCTCGACGGAAATCGCGGAGGGTACGCCGGCCTTGTAGTAGCTGACGCCGGCGACGAGGTGGAGCAGGTCGAGAGCGGCGTCGAGCGCCGCGCGCCGCGATTCCGGCACGGCCGGCGCGTCGGGAAACACGATGCGCTCTACGAGCTCGGGACCGTCGTCGAATGCATAGACGAGCGTCGCGGCGTCGTCCTCGCAACCGCGACGGACGAATCGGAACCGTTTCGCGCTGCGCGGATCAGCGATCGGCATGAACGAGCTCCCTCCGCCTCTGCGCCGTGATCCACTGTGCGAGGAGCGCCGTCAGCGGAAACGTCGCCGCACCGAGCGTCAGCGCCGAAACGAGCGCGAAAAAGAACGATTGCAGCACGAGATCGCTGACGTGGCCGGGGCCCATCGACGCGCGCCAGCCGACCGCGGCGACGAGCATCGCGTCGAACAGCACGCCGAAGAGGAGATGCGTGATCGCGGCCATGCCGAGCCCGACCGGCCAGCCGGCGCGCGACGCCGCCGCGCGGCGCTCGATCGCGCGCCAGCCGATCAGCGCGGCGATCTCGGCCGCGAGCGCGCCGGCAGCGCCGAGCAGCAGCGTCTGCCTGAGTGCAAGCGAAAGGTCGTTGCGCATCAGGAGCATCGACCAGGCCAATGCCGCGACGAAGGGCGCGATCAGCGCGCAAGCATGCAGCAGCAGGCGGGCGCGACTCACAGCACGAGCTCCGCCGCCGGCTCGCGCAGGTTGTAGCGCGACGCCATGACGTGGCCGTACGCGCCGGCCTGCGCGATCAGCAGGACGTCGCCCTCGCGGCACGCCGGCAGGCTCCGGTTCGCGCCGAGCACGTCGCCGGATTCGCAGATCGGCCCCACGACCTGCACGAGATCGCAGGCGGGCTCGTCCGGACGCGAGAGATTCACGATCTCGTGCCAGGCTTCGTAGAGCGCCGGCCGGATCAGCGAATTCATGCCGGCATCGACGCCGACGTAGCGGACGCTGCCTTTGCGCTTCAGCTGCGTCACGCGCACCAGCAGCACGCCCGCGTCGGCGACGAGAAAGCGGCCGGGCTCGAGCCATAGCGCGAACCTCGGATACGCGCGCTTGACTTCGGCCAGCGCCTCGCCGAGCGCGGCAAGATCGACGGGCGATTCGTCCGGCCGCGAAGGCACGCCGAGTCCGCCGCCGATGTCGATCGACTCGACGCGGCTGAAACCTTCGGCGAGGCTCGCGAGCTCGGCGTAGACGGAGCGCCAGTGCGCGACGTCGAAGATTCCGGAACCGAGATGCGCATGCAGGCCGACGATGCGCGCGCCGCTCTTCCTCGCCAGCGCGCGAAATTCGTCGAGCTGATCGAGCGCGACGCCGAACTTCGACGCGGCGCCGCCGGTCTTCACCTTGTCGTGATGGCCGCGGCCGACGCCGAGATCGACACGCAGATGAATCTCGCGATCGGCGAACAGCTCGCCCCAGTGCGCAAGCGGATGCAGCGCATCGAGCGTGACGCGCACGCCCGCATCGAGCGCCGCCGCGTATTCGCCGCGCGGCGCGAAGTTCGGCGTGAACAGGATGCGCTCGCACGCGATGCCCGGCACGGCGGCGCGCACCGCGTCGACTTCGGCGATCGAGACGCATTCGAACGCGAAGCCTTCCTCGTCGAGCGCGCGAAGGATCTCCGGATGCGGATTCGCCTTCAGCGCGTAGTGCCAGCGATCGACGGCACCTTCGACGCCCCTCTCCCCCCGTGAGAGGGGTTGGGGTGAGGGTTCGCCCGGAGTGAGGCGCGCGGCTTCGCCCGGACCCTCACCCGGCCTGCGGCCGACCTCTCCCGCAAGCGGGAGAGGTGACAGCGCCGTGAGCGCGCGAGCTCGCTTTCGCACTTCGTCGAGCGAATACACATAACGCGGCGAGCCCCCGTTCGCGACGGCGATCAGCTCGTCGCGCCGCGAGCGCCACCACGCGTCGCGCCGCCTCGTCGCATCTTCGCCGCCGATCGCGCGCCAGCTCGGACCGAAGATCGCGCCGTCCTCGACGCGCAGCGCATCGGCGCGGATCAGGAGCGCATGCAGGCGCGGCACGAGCTCGTCGACGAGCGCTTCGTCGACGACGAACGTCAGGTTGAGATTGTTCGACGACTGGCTGATGAGGTGCACGTCGAGCGCGCCGAACTCCGCGAGCACCGGCGAGAGCCGATGCAGCAGCGAGCGCATGCCGCGGCCGACGAGCGTGATCGCCGCGCACGGCGCGATGACCTTGACGCGGCAAACCTTCGCAAGATCGGCCGCGAGTGCGGAAAGCACGTCGGAATTGACGAGATTCTCGGTCGGATCGAGCGAAACCGTCACGTTCGTCTCGGCCGAGCCGATCAGATCGACCGAGAGTCCGTGCCGCTTGAATTCGCCGAACACGTCGGCGAGGAAGCCGACCTGCTGCCACATGCCCACCGTCTCCATCGAGACGAGCGTGACCCCCTTGCGAGAGCTGATCGCCTTGACGCACGGCGCGGCGCTCGCAGCGGCGGCGCGGATCTCGGTGCCGGCAAGATCGGGACGGTTCGTGTCCTTGATCGCGAGCGGCACGCCGGCACGGCGCAGCGGGCTCAAGGCGCGCGGATGCAGCACTTTCGCGCCAGTCGTCGCGATCTCCTGCGCTTCCTCGTAATCGAGACGCGCGAGCAGCCGCGCGTCGGGAACCTGGCGCGGATTCGCGCTGAACATGCCGGGCACGTCCGTCCAGATCTCGACCAGCTCGGCTTTGAGGAGCGCGCCGAAACAGCCGGCCGATGTGTCCGAACCGCCGCGGCCGAGCACGACGGTCTCGCCGTCGGAGTTGCGCGCGAGGAAGCCTTGCGTGATGAAGACGTCGCCCTTTTCGGCGAGCGCGCGCGCGAGTGCGGGATCCGGCGCCGCCGCGACCGACGCGGAAAGGAAGCGGCCCCAAGCGTTCTGGTTCGGCAGGGCCTCGGCGCGAAGATGCTCGCGCGCGTCGAGCCAGCGCGTCGGCAACGGATCGGCGCCGATCTCCGAGAGGAACGCCGCACCGAGCGTCGATGACATGAGCTCGCCGAGCGCGAACACGCTGGCCTGCCATGCGACGTCGGCCTGCGGACGGCGCGGATCGGCGACGAGGCGCTCGAGCGCGTGCAGCCAGCGATCGAGCGCAGCGCGCGACGAACCCTCGAGCTCGTGCAGCATCGCCTCATGCCGCGCGACGATCGTGTCGCGCGCCGCGCGCGCGCGCGCGCCGTCGTCGCGCGACTCGGCGATCGCCTTCAGCTGATCCGTGATGCCCGACAAGGCGGACACGACGATGAGCACGCGACGCCCGCGCGCACGGTGCGCGGCCGCGATGCGGCGGATGTTCTCCCAGCGCGCTCGCGTCGCGACGCTCGTGCCGCCGAACTTGACGACGATCCAGGGCGCGCTCGGCGCCAGCACGGGCGCGGATTCTTCGATCACTGCTTCGCTTGCCGGAATGCGGGCGCCGCATTCTTTCGTGCGTCGCAGCAAAACGCAATGGAATGGCGGCGCCGTGGCACGATTCGGGCAAACGCGGGTCGCGATCTCGCGGTGCCGCCCGGCCTTTCGATCCGGAGTCCGCGATGACGGCACAAGACGGCGCGCGCGTTCCAGCAGGTCGACGTGCTCACCGACCGCGCGGGTTTCGGCAACGCGCTCGAGGTCGAGGTCGACAGTGACGGCGTCGCGAGCGGCGGCACGTCGGTCACGTGCGTCGAGGGCACGCTGCGATTCCGAAGCGCGCGGCGGCTCGACACGGCGCGCGCGAGCGGCGATCCTTCGGCCATGCGGGGGAAGCTGCGATGAGCGACGCGACGAACGAAGTCCACTACGCGCGCCGGCTCGGCGTCTGGGACGCGACGATGGTCGTCGTCGGCGGCGTCATCGGCTCCGGCATCTTCCTGACGCCGGCGGCGATCGCCCGGCAGACCGGATCTTCCACCGAGCAGCTGATCGCCTGGGCCATCGGCGGCGCGCTGGCGCTGATCGGCGCGCTTTGCTACGCCGAGCTCGGCGCGCGGCGGCCGAACGCGGGTGGCGGCTACGTGAACCTGCGCGAGGCGTTCGGGCTCGTCGTCGCGTTCGTCTACGGCTGGAACATGCTCGTCGTGAACTATTCCGGCAGCCTCGCCGCTGTCGCGACGATCTTCGTGCAGTACGCCGCCGCCGCGCTCGGGATCGCGCTCGAACCGAAGGCGGCGCGGCCGTACGCGATAGCGACGATCGTCTTCCTCGCCGGCATCAACTGGTTCGGCATCCGCGCGGGGTCGCTCGCGCAGAACATCCTGACCGTGCTGAAGCTCGCCGCGATCGCGGCGCTCATCGCGATCGGGCTCGCGGCAGGCGGAGCGCCGCCGCCGAGCGCGCCGCCGCCGGCGCTCAATCCGCTCGCACTCGGCGGCGTGCTGCTGCCGGTGCTGTTCTCCTACGGCGGCTGGGCCTACATCAACAACATCGCCGGAGAGATCCGCGAGCCGCAGCGCAACCTGCCGCGAGCGCTGTTCTTCGGCATGCTGCTCGTCGCCGTCTGCTATCTGCTGGCGAACCTCGCCTATCTCCTCGTGCTCGGCCACGACGGCCTCGCCGCGAGCACGGCGCCGGCCGCCGACCTCATGCGACGCGTGTTCGGCGAGCCGGGCGCGCGAGCGATCGCGATCGGCATCGCGATCTCGACGCTCGGCTTCTGCAACATCTCGCTGATCGGCGCCGCGCGCGTGTTCCAGGCGATGGGCGCGGACGGCGTGTTCTTCCGCGTGGCCGGACACCTGCACCCGCGCTGGCGCACGCCGAACATCGCGCTCCTGATGCTGGCCGGCTGGGCCTCGGTGCTGGCATGGACCGGCACGTTCGACCAGCTGCTCAACTATTCGACGACCGGCGACTGGCTCGGCTACGCGGCGGTGGTCGCGACGCTCTTCTGGTATCGCCGGTTCGACACGGCCGATACCTCGCCGTTCCGCGTGCCGCTGTTCCCGCTGCTGCCGATCGTGTTCCTCGTCGCCGTGCTCTGGGTCGTCGTAGCGACGATATGGAAGTCGCCGCACGATGCGGGCATGGGCGCTCTGATCACGCTGGCGGGGCTTCCGGTCTATTTCGTCTGGCGGCGCGTGCTCGGCAGGACGGGCTGAACGTATGGACGTCCGGACGGCCGTTTTTCACGGCTTTTTCACCCGCGAGGGCCGACATCATCCTCGCGTCCACATCGAGTCAATGTGAAACTTCTGGACATTTCACCCTGTAAGTATCGACAGCTGTCATGACGCCGCCCGCTCGTCTCAAATGGCCCCGCCGCCGAGGGACGAGGAAGGAGAAGGGACAATGGCTCACGACCGCGATTTTCGTGGAGTTACCAGGTGCGCGGTGCTCGCCGCGTCCATGGCGGCGGCACTGGCCGCCGTCGAGGCGCACGCGGCAACCGGCAGCGCCGGCGCACACGACGTGTCGATTCACGTCGACATACTCGGCATAGCTCAGCTCGACGTCGATCCGCAGGCAGCGGTCGATTTCGCCGACGCGACCGATCCGACGAACCAGCAGAACAGCCTGCCGTCGATCGACATCGGCGATCCGCTCGGGCTGATCCATCTTTCGACCGGCGAGGTCGTCGCGGAAGCCGAATACAGGCCCGGCGTCTCGCTTTCGGCCGTCGCGGCGGATGCGCGGATCGAGCAGCTCGACCTTTCCGCGGTGAGCCTGCTCGGCGACAGCCTGCTGTCGATCACGGCGAATGTCGTGCAGTCGGGGTCGCAGGTGTTCGGCTACTGCCTGCCGGCGGGGCGCCGGCCGGCGAACGACATCGACGACATCACGTTCTTCAACGGCTTCGACACCGGCAACATCACCCGCGGCCTTCCCGATGGCGACGGCCCCGGCAACGACGTCGTGCTCGACGACTTGCAGATCAAGATCCTCGGCATCGCCGTGCCGGACCTTCCCTCGAACCCGCCGCCGAACACGAGCATCGATCTCGCCGCACTCGGCATCGCGGACGCCTCGCTTGTGCTCAACGAGCAGACGGCCAGCGGCGACGGCACCACCTCGGGCGGCCTCGCGACGAACGCGCTGCATCTCAGTCTCGACGCGGTCGGCGGCCTCATCAGCGCCGATGTCGTGATCGCGCACGGCGACAGCCTGCTGGCCTGCCCGGACTGAAGGCGTCGCTCGGGGATGCGGCGCCGGCGTCGCGGCGCCGCATCCCCGGCATGCATCGCCCGCCGGGATTCGGCGGTGGAACGTCGCGCGGCCGCCATCGCGGTGCGGATTCGGTCAAGGCGCGTCGGATCGTGAACACCCTCCTCCGGAACATCCACCGGCACGATCCGGCGCGTCGCCGCGCATGCGGCATCGCAGACCCGAGCGGTTGCGAGTCTTCAGGCAGGCACCTGCGCGACGCCTGTGCCGGCGCGCGCGCGAATGCGACAATCGGCTCCGGACGCATGGAGGACGCATGCAGAACGAGCCCGACCGCCGCGCCACCCCGGCCGCGAAGCCGCATTCCGTCTCGCCGCCCGCCGTGCTGGCGATCACGATCAACGGCAAGCCATACGAGCACGACGGCGACCCCACGATGCCGCTGCTGTGGTTCCTGCGCGACACGCTGCGCCTGACCGGAACGAAATTCGGCTGCGGTGTCGGCGCGTGCGGCGCGTGTACGGTCCTGCTCGACGGCAAGGCTGCGCGCTCGTGCCTGCTGCCGATGCACGATGCGGCCGGTCACGCCGTCACGACGATCGAAGGTCTCGCCGGCAACGCGCTGCATCCGGTTCAGTCCGCGTGGATCGAGGAGGACGTGCCGCAATGCGGCTACTGCCAGGCCGGCCAGATCCTCGCCGCGGTCGACCTCCTGCAGCGCAAGCCGAGACCCGGAGAAGAAGACATCGCATCGATCACGAACCTCTGCCGCTGCGGCACGTATCCGCGCATCCGCCGCGCGATCCTGCGCGCGTCCGAAGCGATGCAGGCGGCGAAGAAGTGAGCGGCATCGATCGCGGGCGCCGACGCTTCCTCGCCGTCGCGCTCACGGCTTCGGGCGCGCTCGTCGTCGGCGTGCGCCTCGCGCTTGCGGACGACGACGTCCCTCTGGAGCTGATCGGCGACGACCTGACGCAGATCGGACCGTTCGTGCGCATCGAGCGCGACAACCGCGTGGTGATCGGCGCGCGCGGCTGCGAGATCGGGCAAGGCGTCATGACGGCGCTGCCGATGCTGATCGCCGAGGAGCTCGACGTCGACTGGTCGGAAGTGCGGGTGATCCAGCTGCCCTATGGCTACATCGAAACCGACGAAGGTCCGTCGAACAAGTACGGCGATCAGGGCGCCGGCGGCAGCACGAGCGTTCCGGATGCGTGGAAGGAGCTGCGCGAAGC
The DNA here is from genome assembly GCA_035545255.1 of Rhodanobacteraceae bacterium. Taxonomy (GTDB): domain Bacteria; phylum Pseudomonadota; class Gammaproteobacteria; order Xanthomonadales; family Rhodanobacteraceae; genus Dokdonella_A. The sequence goes on along the minus strand of DASZYR010000022.1, from coordinate 5,032 downwards.
CGGCGCGACGGCGCGCTGGCTCCTCGTCCAGGCCGCGGCGCGCGAATGGAACCTTCCGGCGGACCAGCTTCGCACCGAATCGGGACAGGTGATCGCGCCGGACGGACGCAAGCTGACCTACGGCGCGCTCGCACGAAGCGCGGCGTCGATCGATCCGCCGGCCGAGCCGCCGCCGCTCAAGAAGCCGGACGCGTTCCGCATCATCGGCAAGCCGACGCGCGTCGTCGACGCGCGCGACATCGTGACCGGCCGCACCCGCTTCGGCATCGACGCGTACTTCGCCGGCGCGCTGACTGCGGTGATCCTGCGCTGTCCGTATCTCGACGGCACGCTCGACACGCTCGACGACAGCGACGCGCGCCAGGTTGCCGGCGTCCGCGACGTGATTCGCATTCCGGGCCCGAAACCCGACGAGCCATTCTCGGGACCGCTCGCCGACGGCGTCGCCGTGCTTGCCGAGAACACCTGGGCCGCGATCCGGGGGCGCAACGCGCTGAAGGCCGCGTGGAAGCAGGGACCGTGGTCGAAGGAATCGACAGGCGCGCTCGCCGCGAAGGCGAACGAGCTGCTCGATGGCGGCGGAGACGGCGTCGCCGTGCGCCGGGACGGCGACATGGCGAAGGCGGCGAAGCAGTCGCGCTACAAGATCGAGGCGCGCTACGAAATGCCGTTCCTCGCGCACGCGACGATGGAGCCGCCCGGCGCGCTGATCGACCTCAAGCAGGACTCGGCGCTCCTGATCGCATCGCTGCAAAGCCCCGGCGGTGCCTCGGAAATGATCAACCGCCTCACCGGCATCCCGCGCACGGCGATCGACGTGCGCATGACGCGCGCCGGCGGCGGCTTCGGCCGCCGTCTCGAAAACGATTTCGTCGCCGAGGCCGTGCTTGTCGCGAAGGCGGCCGGAAAGCCGATCAAGCTGATGTGGACGCGCGAGGACGACCTCCAGCACGATTTCTATCGCCCGTTCGGCGTGCACGCACTCGCCGCGACGCTCGATCGCCGCAAGAAGGTCACGAGCTGGACGCACCGGTGCGCCGCGACGCCGCGGCCGTATCGCGAGAACGGGCGCAAGCGGCGCATCTTCGACGGTTGTCTCGAACCAGACGATTTTCCCGCCGGGCTCGTCGCGAACCTCGACAAGACATTCTTCGCCGTGCCGTCGGGCATGCCGCGCGGCTGGTGGCGCGCGCCGCTGCACACGTTCCACGCATTCTCGGTGCAGAGCTTCATCGACGAGGTCGCGATCGCGACGAAGCAGGACGCCGTGAAGCTCCGGCTCGCGATGCTCGGCGAGCCGCGACAGATCCCGTATTCGGGACACGGCGGACCTTTCTTCGATACCGGACGCCTCGCCAACGTCCTCACTCGCTGCGCCGGGCGCATCGGCTGGGGCGTCGGCCGCAGCGACGGACACGGCATCGGCATCGCATGCCACTTCACTTTCGGCGGATACGTCGCGCACGCGTTCGAAGTCTCGATCGAAGGCAGCGACCTGCGCATCCATCGCGCCGTCGTCGTCGCCGACGTCGGGCGCGTCGTCAATCCGCTCGGCGTCGAGGCGCAGATGATGGGCGGCACGATCGACGGCGTCTCGACCGCGTTGCGCCTCGCGATCACGGTCAAGGACGGCGAGGTGCAGCAGAAGAATTTTCCGGACTATCCGCTGATGCGGATGGCCGACGCGCCGCAGTCGGTCGAAGTCGAGATCGTCGATTCGACCGCCGATCCGTCCGGCGCCGGCGAGATGGGCGTGCCGAGCGCGGCGCCGGCGCTGGCGAACGCGATCTATGCGGCGACGACGGTGCGCGTGCGCAAGCTGCCGATCATGCCGGAACTCCGGCGCATGCTCTGACGTTGGCGGCGGGCGTTGGTTGCGGCCAGCATCGCGTCGAGGGCATGACGGCGCCAAAAGCCGCAGGATTGCTCAGCATCTGGTGCTCGATCAATCCGCTGGTGCCGACGGACGATCCGCCCGTCGCGAGCTCGCTGCGCGGCAGTCCTGCATCGCGGGCAATGAGGTGATCGGCCATGCGTGTGGCATGAGATCCGGCGTCGTATTGCGGAGAAGGTGGTATCCACGCAGTCGTTCGCGCCTGCGCTGAATAAGCGAAACAGCGGCGTCACGCGGTTGCGCGCGACGCCGGCGACACGACCAGTTATCGAGCGGCCATCCGCAGCCCGCTCAACCCAGGTGTTTCTCAACGGCCAGCGCACGCGTCTGCTGTCTCCGGCGACAACAGAATGCCGAAAGGGGCTCTCCGAGCCCCTTTCGTTGACTACTCCGATTCTCGCGGCCTTATTCATTCGGCGTGATCGTGTAGTCGTAGTTCACGCGAACCCTGAGGCTGTCGCCCGGATCGTGGTCCATGTGCGTAGTGTATTCGCGTCCGCGGTAGCGATACGTCACGTCGTAGCCGAGCACGCGGTTGGTGTTCCGCCAGTCCGTCTCGGTGCGGCAGCGCTGCTGCGTGCCGGTGACTTCGTGATATCCGCTCTGGACCGTCACCACGTCCGGACCGTCGTCGTCATCGTCGTCCTTGTAGTACGTGTACGTCGGCGTCGGACGGTACGAAGTCGTCGGCTGCTGCCAGCAGGTTTCGCGGCTGACCGGGCGGCTGTCGCGGCTCACGATCGCGTCGACCTTGACGACGTGCGCATAGTCGTAGCGCGCGTCGCCGAAGGCATCGGCGTCGCGCAAGCCGGTCTGTGCGACCGCCGGAATCGCGGCGGCGAGCGCAAGGCAGAGCGTGGCGGGTCGCAGGCAAGTGTGCATGTTCATCGTTTCCTCCTTTCGGCAGCGCTTTTTTCGTGCGGGCGCTGCATCACGCTGGAAGTTCCATCTTCGAGGCGCGGAGTGAATCGGTTCTTAATCCGGACGTTCATCCTGCGCGCGCGCGTCGTGCGCGCATCGTTGCGCAAACGCATTCAAGCGCGCGTCATTCACCTGACTGGCCATGGCCGAGGAAGCGATCAGCGGAACGCGCGCGCTGTCGCGCGCTGACGTCATTTGGCGGGATCGCAACCTTCGGCCGCGCGCTTCTCGCGCTGCTCGGCGCGGTGGCGGATCGCTTCGCCGTCGCCGAGGCCGATCCACTTGAGGTACTTGCTCGATACTTCGTCGCCGAGCGACATGTCGGGCTTGAACGCCTGCGCGAAACGCGTGCGCTTGCAGTCGAGCGGATTCTCGCCGCGTTTCTCGATCTCGGCCCAGCGCTGCTTCGCCGCTTCCTGCGGATTCGACGCCGGTTTCGGCGCGACCGGCGGCGCCGCGAGACGGATCGAGCCGTCGGGATTGAAGAGCTGGGGCGCTCCGCTCTCACCGATGCGCGCGCGCATCGCGCCGGTATCTTCCTCGGCCGGACGCGGCGGCGGCGGCAACTCGACCTTCGGCGCCTCGACGCGAACGCGGCTCGGATGCCGCTCGAACGGCGGCGGCACGGGTTCCGGCGGCACGGGTTCCGGCTGCGGCGGTTCGATCAGCACGACTTCGATCGTCTGCGGCCGCGGCGGCCGCGTTTCGCGCGCGATCTGCCGGCGCATGCCGAGGCCGAATCCGGCGAGCTCGATCGCGGTGAACGCGATCGCGATCAGAAGGCCCAGCAGCAGAAGGCGCCGGTCGCGTGGCGGCGGCTCCCAGCGCAGGCTGCGCTGCCACGGCAGCCGATCGCTCGCCAGGCGCAGGCGTGCGACCTCATGGAGTGATGGCTCGGCCGCATCGGCGACACTAGGCTGCACGGGCGGCGGACGCTGCTTGCGCTGTGGGATCACGAACGATGCGGGGAGCCGCGGACGCGCCGAGAATAGTGGGCGTCCGATGAGCCCGCGCTAAAGCCGGGTTAAGCATCGGCGGCATCGGTGCGCGAGGCGATCCACCCGGCGGCTTCCGTGGCGGCAGCCGCGGCTCCACGACCGAGCAGCGGACCGACGTGGCTCGCGCCTGCGAGCGTGCGCACGTCGGCCGCGAAGCGCACGCCGAGCGCGCGCGTGACGGCAGCGGGAACCTCCGCGTCGGCCTCGCTCGCCAGCAGCAGCACGGGACAGCGCGGCGATTCGATCGCGATGCCGCCGCGCGCGTCGTTGAGCACGGTGCCAGACTCGTCGCGCCAGCGACGCAGGGCGTGAAGGCGCGCGGCGTCATCGGCGTCGGGAAGCGCGCGCTGCGTCGACGCAAGCGAGCGTTCGCTCGCCCACGGGACGACGAGCGGATAGCGCTCATGCAGCGGCCGCGCGACGACGCCGGCCGGCGGCATCGGGTTGACGAGGACGAGCGCGCGCGGCTTCGCGAACGGCGCTGCCGCGAGCGCGAGCAATCCGCCGAGGCTGGCGCCGGCGAGCACGATGTTCGTGCCGGCGCCCGCGCACCAGTCCATGACCTGCGAGCGGTAGTCGAGGAACGATGTCTTCGCCAGGCCACGCGGGCCCGGCATCAGGTCCGGCGCGACGACGGCGAACCCGCGCACCGCGAGCACGCGCGCCCAGATGCCCCACTCCCAGCCGCCGCCGCCCGCGCCATGGACGCAGACGACGGTCGGCTCGCGGCCGCCGTTTTCGCGCATTGCGTCTTGACCCTGCCTGGCGATGGGACAAGTCTATGGGCCCGGTGGGTCTCGTGCCTACCCGCCGGCCGCATCGTTCCAGTCCGCGCTTTCCGGAGGGTCGAGCCACCATGTCCCATACCACCGACGACATCCGCAACATCGCCCTCGCAGGACAGGCGGGCGCCGGCAAAACCACGCTGTTCGAAGCCCTGCTGCATGCCGGCGGCGCAATCCAGACGGCAGGCTCGATCGAGCGCGGCTCGACGGTGTCGGACCACGATCCGCTCGAGAAGGAAAGAAAGCACTCGCTCGGCACCGCGATCGCCTCGGTCGACGTCGACGGCGCCCATCTCAACCTCATCGACACGCCGGGATCGCCGGATTTCCGCGGACCGACGCTGTCGGCGCTCGCCGCCGTCGAGACCTGCGCGATCGTCGTCGACGCCGCGACCGGCATCGGCCACCAGACACGCCGGCTGATGGACCGGGTC
>DASZYR010000021.1:0-4487 GCA_035545255.1 Rhodanobacteraceae bacterium | reverse complement strand
GGATCAGCCAGCGTCGACACGTCGCCGAGCGATTCGGGCTGGTTCTCGGCGATCTTGCGCAGGACGCGCCGCATGATCTTGCCCGAGCGCGTCTTCGGCAGGCCCGGCGCCCATTGCAGCCAGTCCGGTGTCGCGATCGCGCCGATTTCCTTGCGTACCCAGGCGATCAGCTCCTTGCGGAGATCGTCGCTCGGCTCCTCGCCGGCTTTCAGCGTGACGTACGCGTAGATGCCCTGCCCCTTGATGTCGTGCGGCGCGCCGACGACAGCGGCTTCGGCGACGCGCGCGTGCGCGACGAGCGCGCTTTCGACTTCGGCGGTGCCGAGCCGGTGGCCGGAGACGTTGATGACGTCGTCGACGCGACCGGTGATCCAGTAATAGCCGTCGTCGTCGCGGCGCGCGCCGTCGCCGGTGAAATACGTGCCGGGATACGTCTTGAAATACGTGTCGATGAAGCGCTGATGGTCGCCGTAGACCGTGCGCATCTGTCCCGGCCACGAATCGGTCAGCACGAGATTGCCTTCCGAGGCGCCTTCCTGCACGACGCCGCTCGCATCGACGATCGCGGGCGCGACGCCGAAGAACGGCAGCGTCGCCGAGCCCGGCTTCTGCGCGATCGCACCCGGCAACGGCGAGATCAGGATGCCGCCGGTTTCAGTCTGCCACCAGGTGTCCACGACCGGGCAGCGCTCGTCGCCGACGACGCGGTGGTACCACTCCCAGGCTTCCGGATTGATCGGCTCGCCGACCGTGCCGAGCAGGCGGAGCGATTTGCGCGAGGCCTTCTTGACCGGCGCCTCGCCTTCGCGCATCAGCGCGCGGATCGCGGTCGGCGCCGTGTAGAACAGCGTGACCTGATGCTTGTCGACGACGTCCCAGAAGCGCGAGAAATCCGGATGGTTCGGCACGCCCTCGAACATCACGGTCGTCGCGCCGTTCGCGAGCGGACCGTAGAGGAGATAGCTGTGTCCGGTGACCCAGCCGACGTCGGCCGTGCACCAGTAGACGTCGTCATCGCGAAGGTCGAACACGCATTCGTGCGTGTAGCTCACGTAGACGAGATAGCCGCCGGTCGTGTGCAAGACGCCTTTCGGCTTGCCGGTAGAACCTGACGTGTAGAGGATGAACAGCGGATCCTCCGCGTTCATCGCGACCGGCTCGATCTCGGTCGGCTGTCCTTCGATCAGCGCATGCCACCAGCGATCGCGCGGCGCCTGCATCGCGATTGCCCCGCCGGTGCGCTTGACGACGATGACGGTCTCGACGCTCGCCGTGCCGGGCCGCGTCAATGCTTCGTCGACGTTTGCCTTGAGAGCGATCCTGCGTCCGCCGCGCAGGCCTTCGTCGGCGGTGATCACGATGCGGCATCCCGAATCGGCGATGCGACCGGCGAGCGAATCCGGCGAGAACCCGCCGAACACGACCGAGTGCACGGCGCCGATGCGCGTGCACGCCAGCATCGCGACCGCGGCCTCCGGAATCATCGGCAGGTAAATGCAGACGCGATCGCCCTTGCCGACGCCGAGGTTTCGCAGGAGATTCGCGCACCGGCAGACTTCGCGGTGCAGCTCGCGATAGCTGATGCGCCGCGATTCCGCGGGATCGTCGCCTTCCCAGATGATCGCGGTCTTGTCGCCGAGCCTCGCGAGATGGCGGTCGAGGCAGTTCGCCGAGACGTTGAGCTCGCCGTCGTGGAACCAGCGGATGTGGAGATCGTCCGCGTCGAAGGAGACATCCTTGATCCGGCTGTACGGCTTGATCCAGTCGAGCCGCTTTCCGATGCGACGCCAGAACGCTTCCGGATCGGCGATCGATTCGGCGTAGAGACGGTCGTAGGTCGCTTTGTCGATGCGCGCCGCAGCGGCGAATTCCGGCGGCACCGGATAAAGCGTGGTCATCGTCGGCTCTCCTTTGCAGCGCCGCGGCGAGAAAGTCGGGCCGCCCGATGCGGTGCGGCCCGACCTCCGGTTTCCGCGAAACGCGTTACGTCGCGCGTTTGAACAACCCGATCAGGAACAGCAGGATCACCGCGCCGATCACGGCGTTGATGATCGCGGCGACGATGCCGCCACCGATCGCGAGGCCGACCATCGGCAGCAGCCAGCCGGCGAGGAACGCGCCGATGATGCCGACGACGATATTGCCGACGAGCCCGAAACCGTGCCCCTTGACGATGACACCCGCCAGCCAGCCGGCCACAGCGCCGACGATGAGGAAGACAAGCAACGATTGGATGTCCACACGAACCTCCCATCACGTGTCGCCTGATGCGACGAGGCATTCTGCGCCAGAACGGCGGCGCAACGCATGGTGCGGTGCGGCGGGGAACGATCGCGGTCTGCGCCGCGCGAGTTTTCCGCGCCGGCGTCGCGTCAGACGGAGCGTCGGCGCTCGTCCGCCGGCGCGGAAGGAACAGCGCGCACCGGCGGCCGCGAACGCAGGGCCGCGAGATCTTCGGGCGTCGCCATCGCCGAATCGGGACGAGCGCTCGCCGAAACGCGATCGGCGGCGATGCTGAACACCGTGCCGAAGAGCCCGATGAAGCCGACGAGGAGCCCGATGCCGAGCAGTCCCGGCCCTTTCGCCGTGAACGTCAGCACGAGGCCGACGACGATCAGTGCGAGCATGAGCCAGCGCATCATGGGAATTACCGAGTCCTTCGAGGCCGCCGGAACGCTACCAGAAATGCCGGGCGCGCGGACACCGCCGGTCAGCGACGCGCCGACGTCCGGCGGCGCGCGACGCGCTTCCCTTCCGGTCCGTCATTCAGGACGACGGCCGTACGATGCCGCGACGATCGTGAGGACGGCTTTCCGATGGAATCCCTCTCGCAGCTCGCCTTGGCGGGCGGCCTCGCCTGGGCAAGCGGCATCCGTCTCTATGCGACGCTCTTCATCGTCGGCCTGCTCGGGCGTTTCGGCTATCTGCACTTGCCCGAGCACCTCGTCGTGCTGCAGCACGACTGGGTGCTGGTTGCGGCAGGTCTCATGGTGCTCGGCGAGTTCCTCGCGGACAAGGTGCCCGGCTTCGATTCCGTGTGGGATGCGATCCACACGTTCATCCGGATTCCGGCAGGCGCGTTCCTCGCGTGGGGCGCGATGGGCGATGCGACCCCGGCCGCGCAGACGGCGGCGGCGATCGTCGGCGGTCTCATCACCGGCGGCACGCATTTCGCGAAAAGCGGCGGGCGAGCGGCGATCAACACCTCGCCGGAGCCGGTCAGCAACTGGGCGGCGAGCTTCGGCGAAGACGGTCTCGTGCTCGGCGGGCTGGTCCTGGCGATCACGCATCCGGCGGTCTTCCTCGTGCTGCTCGCGTTGTTCCTCGTGCTCGTCATCTGGCTTGTGCCGAAGCTGTTTCGCTTTCTCGCGCGCGTTTTCCGGCGGTTGCGCGGACGCGACGCGGCATCGACCGCAGCACGCGTGTAGGAACGGCGGAAGCCTCGATCCTCCTGACGCGAGGATCAAGATCGCGGCTGGCGCCCCTCCTGCGGGCGGTGGATGCGTCAGCGTTCGGAGTGTCCGGCTTCCCAGTAATCGCGGCGCGTGAACAATCCCGGGCGGATGCCTTCGACGAACGCGCGTGCGTCGGGGCTGAGGTATTTTCCCTTGCGCATCACGACGCCGTACGTGCGCTGCGGAAAGTACGCGCTCATGTTGCGCACGGCGAGACGCGCGCGATCGCTCTCGCCGATGCAGATGCCGGTGACGATCGAGATGCCGAGACCCATCGCGACGTATTCCTTGATGACCTCCCAGCCGCCGACCTCGATCGCGACGCGATACGGCACCTTGCGCTGCTGGAAGATCAAATCGACGAGGCGATACGTCGTGAGACGCTGCGGCGGCAGGATCAGGCCGTACGGCGAGAGATCCTCGAGCCGGATGTCGGTCTTCGCCGCGAGCGGATGATCGAGCGGCAGGATCAGCATCGGGTCATACGAGTACACGGGCTCGTAGACGAGATCGTTCGGCACGTCGAGCATCGATCCGACGGCGAAGTCGACCTGATCGCCGCGCAGCAGCGCGAGGCCGTCCTTGCCGGTGACGTTGTGGAGCTGCAGCTTGACGTCCGCGTGCTGCTCGCGGAACGCGCGCACGAGCGGCGGCAGGAGATACTGGATCGTCGAGGCGCCGGCCGCGACGTGAAGCTCGCCCGCGCCCTGCCCTGCCGTCAGCGCGCGGAACTCGTGATCGAGCGAATCGAGGCCTTCGATGAGCGGAAGCGCCAGCTCGTAGAGCGCCTGCCCTTCGCGAGTCAGCGCCACGCGGCGGCGGCGGCGCTCGACGAGCCGCGCGCCGAGCTCCTTCTCGAGAGCCGAGAGCTGCAGGCTGACCGAAGGTTGCGAGAGGAACAGCGAGTCGGCGGCTCGCGAGAGCGTGCCGAGCTTCGCGATCGCGCAGAACGCGCGCAGCTGCTTCAGGCGGTTGCCCTTGTAATAGAACCGCGTCGGCGCCGGCGAGCGGATCGGGCGACGCCCCGTTCTC
>DASZYR010000020.1:0-6623 GCA_035545255.1 Rhodanobacteraceae bacterium | reverse complement strand
TATAGCCGGCGGTTGCGGTGCTTCCGGTGACGTGCGTCAGAATGGATTGCGGTGGGCTGAAGCCCACCCTATGCCCACGCGCAATAGAGCGGGCTTCAGCGCACCACCCGCCGCGCCAAACACCGACAAGGCGAAGCAGCGCCTGCCGACGCCGCGGATCGCGCTTGCCGGATGCGGCTCGGCGTCCGCTCGGGTATCGTGCGCCTCGTCGAACACGCTTTTGCAGAGGACGGATCCATCCATGGCACGCGGCATCAACAAGGTCATCCTGGTCGGCAATCTCGGCGCCGATCCCGAGACGCGCTACACGGCGAACGGCGGCGCGATCACGAACATCCGTCTCGCGACGTCGGAGAGCTGGAAGGACAAGCAGACCGGCGAGAACCAGGAACGCACCGAGTGGCACCGCGTCGTGCTGTTCGGCAAGCTCGGCGAGATCGCCGGCGAATACCTCAAGAAGGGCCGTCAGGTCTACATCGAAGGCTCGTTGCGCACGAACAAATACACCGACAAGGACGGCATCGAGCGTTATTCGACCGACATCGTCGCGAACGAGATGCAGATGCTCGGTGGTCCCGGCGGCGGCGGTGGCGAAGGCGGCGGCGGATGGAGCCGCGATCGCGGCGAGCGCTCCGGCAGCCCGGCGCGCGGCGCGCCGGCTTCGACGTCCTCGCGCCCGGCGCAGAAGCCCGCCGATACGTTCGAGGACGACGATATTCCGTTCTGATACCGGCGCCGTCCGGGGTCGACCGGCGAGCGCATGCTTCCGGATGCCGACGCGCCGCGGCATCGCGTCTCGAAGCGCCTCTATCGCGGCGCTTCGTGCCGTTCGAGGAACTCGTCGATCTCGGCCAGGATGTCCGATCCGCCTTTGCGGCGCTCGATGCGCGACTTCAGCGCGCGCAGGAGTTCGAGGCCTTCGTCGCGCCGTCCTTGCAGGACGTAGATCCGGCCGCGCGCGAAATCGGCTTCGTCGAGCGCGCCGCTGCGCGTTTCGGCGGATTGCATCGCGGCGCCCGAAATGTTGCCGAGCTTGGCGAGCGCATCGTCGTAGCGGCCCGTGTCGGCCAGCGCTTTGGCGAGGCCGACGCGATAGACCTGCACGGCCGCGAGGCCGTCGCCATAGTGGTCAACGAGACCCTGCTCGGCCTTCGCGAGGTGCTCGATCGCGTCCGGAAGGTCGCCGCAGTCGTATTCCACGAAGCCAAGGTTGCCGACTTCGATCAGCGTGCCCTGGTCGGTCATCGGGCGCACGGCGGTATAACGTTGCACGACTTCGCGCGCCGTCGCGAGCGCCGCATCGCACTGGTGGAGATCCTGGTAGATGCTGGACAGGACGCTCAACGCGTCGATGACGTGGAAGTGGTCGGGCCCGAGGCCCGCCTTCATCATCGCCACCGCGCTTTCGGCTTCCACTCGCGCCTCGTCCAGGTGCGATTGATTGCGCAGCACGCGCGCGAGCTCCCGGTGCATCGAGCCGATCGCGGCCTTGCCTACGTGCTGCTCCGAGAGGACCGGATCGTCGAGCATCCGGTGGCGGATGACGTCCTCGGCCTGGGCGAACTCGCCGAGGCGCAGGTGTCCGTCCGCGAGCCGCGAGCGGATCGCGATCGCGAGCGAGGCATCGTCCGGCCAGTGCGCGCGCTGCAGCGCGTCGGCGATCGTGTATTCGCGCAGCGTGCCGTGCGCGTCGAAACGCTGGTTCGCCAGCATTCCGCGCGCAAGCGCCGCGTGCAGCGCGAGCTCGGGATCGTTCCCGGCGCGATCGCCGGCAAGGCGCGTCGTTTCCGAAAGACGGCGATCGGCTTCTTCGTAGGAATGCCGCAGCGCGAGCATGCGGATCGCGTCGTAGCGCGCGCGTAGCGCAGCATCGATCGAACCCGCGGCATCGTACGCAGCGGCGGCGCGGTCGTAGTCGTCGGTCGCGGCGTCGGTGCGACCGAATCCGGCGTAGGCGCGCGCGAGCGATTCGTAGACCGCGCCGCGGATGTCCGGCTCGTGCGCGAAGCGTCCGGCCAGCGTGGCTTCGGCGCGCCGCAGGAGCTCGGCGATCGTCGGATCGCCGTCGTAGTACGCGTTGGAAGGATCGGCGGCGCCGAGGAGGTCATCGCTCAGGAACGTGCGGATCGCGGTCGAGCGTGCCGTCTCGTGCTCGGCGCGCACGCGCGCGGCGTCGGCGCGCCCGTACAGCCAGGCGGCGATGCCGAGGCCGAGCGCCAGCGCACCGACCAGCGCCGCGACCCACGGCCGTCGCGCGCGGGAGCGCTCGAGCGCGCGACGCGCGATCTGCTCGCTTCGCTCCGTCGCCGCGAGATGCTCGCGCTCGGCGCGGCGCTCGGGCAGGCGGCGCAGGCGATCGGCGAGCTCGGCCGCGCTCGCGAGCCGTCGCGACGGCTCGCCGTCGGTCGCGCGAGCGATGTCCTCGCGCAGCAGCGCATCGTCGATGTCGCGCTCCCATCCCGAGGTGAGCGGCTTCCTGAGATCGCCGACCGCAACCTGATAGAGCAGGATGCCGAGCGCGTAGATATCGCTCTGCGCGGTCGGCACGTGTCCCGCGATGACTTCGGGTGCGAGATAGAGCAGCGTGCCGCCGCTCGAATCGGGCGAGGTGGCGTTCGTCTGGGTGAGGCCGAGCGCGGTGATGCCGAGCTCTTCGAGTCGCTCGGGCTCGAGCAGCCGGCCGCTGCCGAAATCGGCGATGCGCGCGCGCCAGCCGTCGCCGCCGCGCTGCACGAGCACGTTCGCGGGCTTGAGATCCTTGTGGAGCACGCCGACGCCGTGCGCGGCAGCGAGCGCATCGGCGATCGGCAGGAAGAAGGCCACGCGCTCGGAAAGCGCCCAGTGCGCGAGATCGGGCTCTTCGGCGGCCCAGGCGAGGAGATTCTTTCCGCCGTATTCCTCTTCGAGATAGAACGGCTCGGTCGCGAAGTTCCAGTCGATGACGCGGACGAAGTCGCCGCGCTCGCCGAGCGATTCGCGCAGCACGCGCGCCAGCGTCGCTTCGCGCTTCAGCGCCGAGAGGTGCGACGCGTCGAAACCGAACTTGTAGACGCGCGCCTCGCGCGTCTTGTCGTGACGCGCGAGCCACACTTCGCTTCCGAGCGTGCGGTCGAGCTGGGCTTCGAGCCGGAAATGCTCGCGCCCCGGCACGGACTGGCCGCGCTCGAACGAAAGCCCGCTGGTCATGCGCCGTCCGACGACGACGCGCTCGACGGCGCCGACGAAGCGGTAGCCGAGCCGCGGCACCGTGGCGATCAGCTCCTCGCGTTCGTCGCCGAACGCGCGGCGCAGCTTGCCGACCGCGGTCGCGAGCACGTGGTCCACGGTCGGCCGTCCGGCCCAGACGAGGTCGAACAGCTCCTGCTTGGTCACGACCTCGCCGGCATGGCGAAGCAGCAGAGCGAGCACCTGCAGCGGCCGCGGCTCCATCGCGACGGCGCCGCCGTCGGCGCGCAGCTCCATGCGCGCCTCGTCGTATTCGATTCCCGAAAAACGCCACAGATAAAGCGGCGCGTCCGCGGCGCCCGTGCCTGACATTGTCCCGATCGTCCCCCGTTGCGGCCGGTTGCGCCGATCTTACCGGCGTACGGCGCGGGCTTGAAGTTTTCTTGAAGAGGCCGTGAGGACTTGTCGCGCCGCCGCCGGCAATGTTCTGACGCGAGGTGTCGGCAAGTGACGCGGCCGTCCGCGCGCACGCGGCGCAAATCGTGGCATGCGATGTGCTGATGGTTCGCGTTGCTGGCGTCAGGACTGGGGATCCCGGAATGAAGACATGGATGACGAGACGAAGGCGCAGACGAACGATCGTGCCGACGCTGATCGCGTCGATCCTGCTGGCGGCATCGGCTCCCGCGATCGGCGGCGATCTCATCTTCGCGAACGGGTTCGAAGGCGGGCTTTGCTCCTCCGAGATCACGCTGCCCGACGGAATCCGCACGCATCAGCCCACCGGGGACATCGGATACGGGCCTCCCGGCATTCGGGCGAACGTTGCGCTGACCGAATGGGATTACGTCTGGGGATTCGCGTCCGCGACCGATCAGGTTCCGGCGCCGTGGCCCGGTGTTCCGCATTCGACGCCGTACATCCGCAACTTCCAGAGATGGGGCTACGTCGGCCTCCATTTCCGCACGAGCTCGGGACCGGATGGCCTCTGGGGACGCTTCTCGACGTATCCGCCGGGCGCTCCCGCGATCACGATGGCGATCAGCCGCACGTGCGGCGACTTCAGCGAAAACCTGCCGGCGCAAGACTGCCTCGCGAGCGGCGTGCCTTTCGATGGCCTTCTTGTTTCCTGGCGTCTTGGGACCGGCCCGGCCACATGGTGCCCGCTCGAACCCGACAGCGACTACTACGTGAATATCACGATTGCGGATCCGGAATCGGATTCCGTCTGCTCCGGCGCGACGTGTTACGTCGGCGCCGTGCTTCAGAACGGAGAGCCGACGGCGGATGGATCGCGGTCGCATTGAGCGGTCGATTGCCGCCGTGGCGGCGAAATCGAATTTCTTTCTTCAACGTGACGTGAGAGCACAGCGATGGCAGGTTCCGAATACAGGAAAAGCGAAAGCGGCGGGGTCACGACGTTCGAGGTCACGCCGGCATCGATGCCCAAGCCGATCTATTTCTTCTTCGTCGGCGGATTCATCTGCCTCATCGGCCTTGCCGTGCCGTTCCTTCTGGTCGTCGGCATCGCGTTCCTGATCTGGGCCTGGGTTCACGATCCGCGGCCCTCGTCGGGACGCCAGCCCGCGACGTTCAAGGTTACGGGCGATTCGCTCGAGATCGGCGGCCAGACGTTCAAGCGCGACGACATCCATCGCCTCATCATCAAGAACGCCGTGACGGACCAGGAGCTTCTGACGCAGTATTCGTCGAGCGCGAACGTCCAGGCCGGCATGGCACATCGCGCGCGCGGCGCGCGCATCGGCTACACGCTGAACGTCGAGACGGGCGGAAAGTCGACCGTCGTCGCCGGCGGCATGGACGAGACGACGGCGCACGGCCTGCTCGTCGACGTCTGCCGGATCATGGGATTCAACGTCTCGTGATGCGACCGTCCGGCGTGAAGCGGCCAGCGAGCGGATCGAGGCATCGGCTCGCTCGCGTGAACGAAAACAAGGAGAGGCGAATGCGAACGATCGCGCTGTCGCCGGTCGTTGCGGCGATGTTCTTCTGCGTCCTGGCGCAGGCGGCGCCGCCGAAACTGCCGCCGGAGCTGCGCAAGGACGCCGACCGGCTGACGCAGGGATGCACGAAAGATGGCGGCAAGGCCAAGCTCGGCGACGACTACGCGAAGGCCGTCGACCTCAACGGAGACGGCGCCGACGATTTCGTCGTGGACCTTGCCGGCTACAGCTGCCAGCGGCCGGGTTTCGGTCCGTCGAACGAATTCTGCGGATCGGCCGGCTGCCCGGTCAGCGTCTGGCTCTCGCAGCCGGACGGCTCGTATGCGCTGGCGAAGGACTTCGGCGGCTACATGCAGGGATGGGAGATCCGCCAGCACAACGGCAGACCCGCGATCTGGTACGGCTTGCACGGCGCATTCTGCGAAGACGGCAAGCATCGCGCCGGCTCGGATACGTGCGAGAAATACTGGACGCCCCGGCAGGCGAAGAGCGCCGCGCACGATTCGCGTGCACCCGCCGGCGCGAGCGCGGGAACGAACGCGGAAACGAACGCCGCATCCGCCTGGGAGCTTCGTCCGATGCCAGGTCGAACCGGCATGGCGGCCGTGCGCGGACCCGGCGTCGTCGCTGGCCTCACGCTGTTCTGCGATCGCGGCAGCGCGTTCCTCACGATGATGGTGAAGGCGGCGCCGCCGCCGGGTCCGGTCACGCTCGGATTCGCCGCATCGGGTGATCGCGTCGAGCTGCCGCTGCGGCAGGGCAATCCGGCCCGGACGCTCTGGCTCGCCGACGTCGCGCAATCGCGATTGCCGAAACTGCTGGCGACTCGCGAAGGTTCCGCGCAGTTGCGCATCAATGGCGGCTTGCAGGGCGACGTGCCGCTCGCGAACGCCGGGCCGTCGCTGCGCGGCGCGTTGTCGGGTTGCTACCGGTTCTGATCCGCTCGTTTCGATTCGCCGCGAGGACCTGCGAATGTCCATCGACCAACGACTTCTGCGGAATGCTGCGCTCGCGCTCTGCTTCCTCCTGACCGGGGTCATCACCGAGGGCGCGGCGAATGCGGCGGGCGGCGGGTACGGTGGCGATGACGATCCGGTCTTCGCGAGCGATTTCGACGAGATCTTTCCGCCGTATCCTCAGGCGTTCCCTCTGATCGCTCCGGATCGGGCATCCGTCGGCCTCCCGTTCGACGTGAGCTGGAACGTGTCGGGCGCGACCGGATGCGTGGGCTGGGCCGGCGCCGGAGTCTCGCTGCCGGGCTGGACCGACGTGTTCACGCCGACATCGCCGCGCTCGGTGACCGCATCGATGCCGGGAACGTACGGACTGCGCCTGATCTGTTCGAATGCCGCAGGATCGGCGTTCAGCCTGCCGGTGAATGTCACCGTCATCGCCGGCTTGCCGCCGATGCCGCCAGGGTTCGCCTTGATCGCGCCGGATACCGTCGACCTCGGCGCGCCGTTCGACGTCGCGTGGAGCGTGACCGGCGCGACC
>DASZYR010000019.1:0-4173 GCA_035545255.1 Rhodanobacteraceae bacterium | reverse complement strand
GGATCGTTTCGTGGTTCGATTGCAGGTTCATCGCGGCATCCGGCACAAGCGGACACGCCGGCGAGAAGCCGGCGCGCCGCGCTATTGTGCCGGATCGCGATGCGAAGCGCGGGTCCGATGCGCGCTGCGCACCGGAACCGGGAAAGAGCGGCGGCGATGCCGCGAATCGCTCACGAAGCGTCCGCGTCTTGCCGCCGCTCCGTCATGCGGTCACGGACAGGTGAGACCCGCGGGCTGCGTCAGTCGGGTCAGATCCATGTGGCCCGTGCCGTAGCCCGGCACGCCCGAATCGAAATCGACGCGTCCGTGATTGCAGTCGGTGAACGTCAGCGTCAGCGTTCCCCACGGTGGCTGCGTCACGTTGGCGGGATCGAAATTCGGTATCCATCGTCCGCCCTGGGTCTGCAGCGCCTGGATCGTCGCGGTCGTGCCGTTGATCGCGCCGTCGCTGCCGAACCACGTCTGCGCGCCGTCCGGCGTGAACGTGAACCACCAGGCGAGGATGTGCGTGCTCGACAGCACTTCGATGAGGAGTCCGTGCCCGGCTTGCGCGGGGTCGTACCAGGCGCCGGTGAAGCCGGCCGTGATCGGCACGTTCTCGGCGCCGCCACCGCCCGAGCCTGCGGCGACGTGGATGATGCCGGTCATGCCCGACGACGCGTGGACCTCGCAACGGAACGGAACGTCGCCCGCTTCGCTCAACGTGACCGTCGACGTCCATGGATCGTCGCTCGGCGCGCCGTTGCCATTGCCGACGCCGTCGCAGCCTTTCGCGCAGCGAAACGAGCCGTCGTTGGCGACGACGTTGTGGAATCCGCCGGCATTGACGAACGTGACCGTGTCGCCGACCGTCGCACTGACCGTATTGGGTCGGAAGCTGAGTCCGCCTCCTCCGACGGTGACGCGGAAATCCGTGGCCCATGCGGCGGAGAAGGACAGCAGCAACAGGAGTGCCGGCCATGTTTTCCGAAGGTGCAGGTGCATGTGTTCCTCCAATCGAGTCAAGACGGAATGCTCATGACCTTCGCGGTCCCCGGAATATCGCCGCGCGCCTTTCCAACGCCCTCGAAGCGTGGTCGAGCGGGAGTGTGACCGAACATCACCGCGGCGTCTTGCGTCGCCGTTTCAGGGTCGAGACCTCGCGCGACGGTGCGCGCGATCGGGTAACCATCGCGTCCGCGCGTGGCGCAGACGTCCGCAAGCTCGCATGGAATCTAGGTTTTTTCGGCACTCCCCGTTCCGCCCCGCGGGTGCTTTCCTCGTCCGCAGGAGCCTGCGCGCCCGGCCTTGTTCAACCAGCATGAAAAGTGACTTCATGCCGTTTCGACGATCCGGTCGCGATTCCCCGGGAGCATCGGTCCATTCCCGCGCGTGATCGCGATAAGAACACCCGATGCCGCGATGCCGTCTTTTCATTGGATCGCGGGCGATCGCGCGTCTAGTGTGCGCACCCGTCGGCGTCGCCGGCGCGGGCCGCTGCCCCGCGCGCCGGGCGTGGCGAAGGTTTCGGGGATCGCGATGCCTGGCCATCCCGGCCGCTTGCGATGGATATCGGTCAACGGAAGGGAGGATCATTCGATGAAACTGTCATTGCGCTCTCTGACGCTCGCTCTCGCGCTCGTGCCGGAACTCGCGCTCGCCGGCGGATCGGGCACGCAGTACCAGGACGGCAAGCCGATCGCTCTCGTCGGCGCGTATGCGTATCGCGGGCCCGATCCGTTCGACAAGACGAAGGAGATCACGACGATCGTCTTCGCCGACAGACCCATCGACGCTGCGGCCATCGATGCCGCTGCCGATCGCGGCGAGGCCGTAGACGATCAGATGCGGCAGAAGCACGCGACGCGCGTCGAGCTCAATCTCGACGGCGGCGGATCGATGCAGAACGTCAACATCAACGCGCCGGGCTACAGCGGATCGCAGAGCGGCAGCGGCTGGTACACGCTGAAGCTCGCGCGCAACGACGCCAGGCGCATCGAGGGCAGCTTCAGGAGCAACGACGAAGCCGACAAGAAGGACGGTCGCTTCTACGATCTCAGCTTCGCGCTCGACATCCCGGGCGCGCCCGATCTCGGCGCCGCGCTGCCGGCCGACGGCGGCGAGCCCGGCAAGGCGTATCGCGCGTATCTCGCCGCGCTGAAGAAAGGCGACATCGACGCGCTCGCGAAGACGATGACGAAAGAGCGCTCGGGCGAGCTGCTCGCGCACCGCAACGACCCCGACTTCAAGATGATGTTCGCGTTCATCCAGGGCAATGCGATGCGCGATCCGAAGATCACGAAGGCCTATGGCAAGGGCGATTCGGCGACGCTCGAGCTTTCGGGCAAGGACGGCGACGGCAACAGCGCGACCAGCGTCGCGACGATGCAGAAGCAGGATGGCGCGTGGCGGCTCGCGAAGGAGTCGATGACGTCGCACGCGCATTGAGGCGCTGAGAGAGCTGTCGTGCGTGTGTTCGCGCGAATCGCGGCGTTTTCGCGAGCTTGCCCCCACCCCAACCTCTCCCGCAAGCGGGAGAGGGGGCATGTATATCGCGTCATCCGGCGCCGGGAGTCTTTTCGTTCGACGTCGTCGTTCCCGCGAAAGCGGGAATCCACCTGCTTTCCCTTCGGAAAAAATGGATTCCCGCCTTCGCGGGAATGACGACGGTTGAGCGCGATGCCGACCGCAGGCAGCGGCGACGCGCCTCGTCAGGTACCCGCGTCGCGTCCGCCGCGCATGCGGCGGCGGTTTGCGGCGATCAGCGCGTCGTCGGCGATCGCCGTGCCGCCTTCGCCCTGCATGCGGTTCGCGTTGAGCAGCGGACGGCATTCGCGCGTCAGCGTATCGATGACAGCGCGCTGCAGCTTCGTGTAATACGGCTGCGTGTGGAACTGCATCAGCACCGGCACCTCGAACGGCCGATAGCCCGGCACGGCGCGCACTTCGTGCTCGGGCCGCACGAGATGCACCGGAACCACGGCCCGGCCGATGCCCTGCGAAACCGCGTCGATGAGCCCGTAGATGTCGTCGAAATACGCGCGCTGCATCTTCGGCACGGTCGAGCCGGTCTGCGAGAGGAAGAACCGCTCGGTGAAGTTGTCGCGCGGCTCGTGGTCGATGTAGCAGTCGGGACGCACGCCGAAGCGCGCCGATTCGATCAGCACGTTGCGCTCGACGCCGATCTGCACGTTCTCGATGCCCATGCGCTCGCACTCGGACAGCGAGACGCAGAAATCGACCTTGCCGTCGATCAGCATGTCGTGCAGCTCGTGCGCCTCGGCCTTGATCGTCTGGCAGGTCAGGCGCGGATTCGCCCGGAGCAGGACGCCGAGCGCCGGCACGACGACCGAGCGCAGCGCCGAGGAGAACGCCGCGATGCGGAAGAATCCCGCGATGCCGCCGGCCGCGCGCTTGTCGCCGACGAGGCTGTCGAGCACCTCCTGCTCCTGATGCTCGATGCTTGCCGCGTAGCGTTGCAGGATGCGGCCCGACTCGGTCAGCTCGAGGCCGCCGCGAAGACGCAGGAACAGCGCCTGTCCCAGCGTCTCTTCGAGATTCTGGATGCGCTTGGTCAGCGCGGGCTGCGTGATGTGCAGGAACTCGGCGGCGCGCGAAAAATTGAGCTCGCGCGCCAGCACCATGAATGACTCGATCTGGGCGGATGGCAGCCGGCTCGTCACGCGTGCGTCCCCTCGCAGCACCGCCACTATAACGCGGAGTTATCGCGCGATCACGCTCGTGCATCACGATAACGGCCTTGCATCGCGCGCTGAGGAGGTTTCATTGGACCGGCTCCGCGCGGCGAGGCATCGTTGGCTCGGGAGAAGTGGAGGAGCGAACGGAGATGCTGACTGCCGTCGACAACCGCGATTTCCGGGCGAATCGCCAGCCCGTCCGCGCGCCGGGACGGGGAACGCTCGATACCGCATGCCGGAGCCGCTACGCGGCACAGCTGCGGCGCTGGGCGCAGGAGCGCCTTCCGGCAGGAACGAAGGCCGCCATCGACGCGGCGGAATGGATTCGCGAAGCGCTGGGCCGTGCGGCCGGCCCCGAAACCGGCCTGGCGCGAGGGGAAGGGAGCCTGCTCGTGCGGTTGCGCTCGCGCCTGCTTGCGGACGACGCCGTGCTCGCGCGAGCGCTTCGCGCGGGCCACGCACGGCCGTCCTCGCGCGTCGAGCAGCTCGTCGGTCG
>DASZYR010000018.1:0-10333 GCA_035545255.1 Rhodanobacteraceae bacterium | reverse complement strand
GGCGGACTGTGCGGATCGAATTTCTTCGCACGCGGGCGCGCCTCGCGCCCGCGCGCCCGGCGCGCGTTGCGCGCATCGAACCGCGCGCGCGCCCGCGAGGCGCGCCGCATGATGCGCTCGCGAGAGAGCGGACGATCGGCGATCGGCACGAGCGCGATGCAATCGACCGGGCAGGGCGGAACGCACAGCTCGCAGCCCGTGCATTCGGCCGAGATCACCGTGTGCATGCGCTTGGCCGCGCCGACGATCGCGTCCACCGGACAGGCCTGGATGCATTTCGTGCAGCCGATGCAAACGTCTTCGTCGATGACCGCAACGAGCGGCGCCGCCTCGGTACCGCACGCCGGATCGAGAGCGATTCGGGGGCGATCGAGCAAGGCCGCCAGCGCGCCGATGCCGTCGGCGCCGCCCGGCGGACAGCGATCGATGTCCGCATCGCCGCGCGCGATCGCCTCGGCATAAGCGCGGCAGGTCGGATAGCCGCAGCGCGTGCACTGCGTCTGCGGAAGCAGCGCGTCGATGCGATCGGCGAGTGCGCAGACGCTGTCGCGCATGGCTCAATGCACGGCCGATTCGGCGGCGAGCGTGGCCGCGGACAGATCGGAGTATCGTGCGCCGCGATCGTCGCGGAAGCGGCGTCCGCACGCGATGCAGAGATATCGATGTTTCACGAGACGGGCGAGCACGCCGGGAACGAGGAAGGCGATCATGATGCACAGCTCCGCGGCAAAGGCCAGCGAAACCGTCTTCGGTCCCGCACGCTGGGACGCTAGCGCGATCAGCGAAACCAGCGAGACGTGCGGCCCGACCATCACGACCGCGAACGCTGCTCGGCGCGGCCACGGATCATCGGTGGCGGCGTGGCGTCCGCACGCGGGACATTTCGGCATGTCGTCCTCGGCGTAATTGGTGGCAGTCTCGATGTAGCGCGTCACGATGGCGCGTGCGAGAGCGGCGTCGTCGGATGCCACGACGACCCGGTACCCGCCGATGGCGATCGCCCTGAACCAGTCCTGGCGCACCATTTCGGCATCGAACACCCAAGCCGGCACGCCTTCCTCGCGGAGCAGGCCCGCCACGATGTGAGCCTCGGGCAGATCGACCGTCCAGTGCGCACGCACCATGAGCTGTCCCCGTTTGCCGATGCAAGCAGTGAAACTCAAGTCTCGCGTAGCGATGCGGTGATTGGCAAACGCCGCATGCATGGACCAGCGCGCGCCAGCGGCACCGCAGCAAGTGGATGGTCGACAGGTGGCAGTAGCGATTCTGCTGATCCCGTATGCCGGCGAATCCGGCACCGTATACCGGGTGGCAGTCCAGGGCGGTCCGATTCCCGTCAGTATCACTGACGAATTTCGACGAATGTTTCTTTCGATACAACATATATGCAACCCGGCTTTCAGAGTGAAAGCCGTCACGTAATTCGCCATTGATTCGACCGATCCGACGCGATGAATCTCCGCAGTCCGACCACGGGGAGATTCATCATGCAGATTCAGAGGTACGCGTTCGCGTTCGTGCTGGCGACGGCGGCCGCCTCAGCGGCATCGACGGCAGCGTCGCGATCGGAGCCGGCTCACGCATCGGCGAAGGCATCGCTGCCGGCGCCAACCGCAGCTTGCGATCCCGGCGGGATCTGCCTCGCCGCGACGGTCGGCACCGATCTTGCCGACGGCGCATGCGGCGTCAATTCCGCGATCGACGCGAATGTCGGTGACCAGCTGAATTTCTGCTACACGGTCACGAACGGCACGGACCAGACACTCGGCTACCAGTCGCTCGTCAACACGGTCGACGGAACGCTGCTCGATCTCGCGAGCCATCCGCTGGCTCCCGGCGATTCGTATCAGTTCAACCACATCGCGACGATGGCCGAGAGCCACGTCTACGACGCGACATGGACCGCGCGCGACGCGCTTCCCGGCTACACCTTCCAAGTCGAATCCGCCGCCGACGACTGCATCTTCGCCGACGGCTTCGACGACGTGCTTTCGCCTTGCGGCGGCGGCAGCTCCAGCCACTTCGTCGACATCACCGCGACCGGCACGCCGCTCGGGCTCGACGACGAGCACAGCGTCGACGTCGACATGCCGTTCGCGTTCGATTTCTACGGCACGACGTCGAACGTCGTGACCGTCAGCGACAACGGCGGCGTGCTGTTCAACGCCCCGGGCTCGCTGCTCGACTGGGACAACGGGCCGCTGCCCTCGATCGGGCTGACCGTGCCCGCGATCATGCCGCTGTGGGATGACTTCATCGGCGGTACGGGCGAGATCTACGTCGACACGCGCGGCGCAGCGCCGAACCGACAGTTCATCGTCGAATGGTTCGATCGCGTGCACTACCAAGGCGACTTCAACACCGACGGCGCGACGTTCGAGCTGATCCTCAACGAGGACGGCACGATCCAGTTCGAATACGAGGATGTCAGCTATACCGGCAAAGGCAGCGCATCGGGTACCGACCAGGACGATTGCACGGGCGGAATCTGCGCGACGATCGGCATGCAGCGTGACGGCTCGCTCTTCGACCAGTTCTCGGCGCTCGAAGCCGCGGTCTCCGACCATTCCGGCATCAAGTGGACGCCGCGCGCGGTCGAGGCCTACACGAGCACCGATTCGGTAACCGTCAACGTCGGCGCGCCGCAGATCGTCGTGAACCCGAGTCCGATGAGCGGCACGGTCGCGGCGGACGGCACGGCAACCGTGCCGTTCGCGATCGAGAATCACGGCAATCGCGATCTCCTCTGGACGATCGACGAGGCGCAACCGGAGTCGATCGATTACGCGCTCTCGCAGGCGCGCTACGTCGTGCCCGCGCCGCACGCGGCCGAGCGCATGCAGACGATGACGACAGAGTTCCGTCGCACGCCGCACAAGCATGCGAAGATGCATCCGACGTCCCCGTTCGCGGCCGAAGTACCGGCATACATCATCGACCACGGTGCTTCGGGCGACCAGTTCGGCTCGATCGACGCGGCGTCGCCCTCGACCTTCGATGCGATCGGTCCGGCGTCCGCGCTCTACAAGACCGCGACGTTCGTCGCGAACGATTTCTCGAAGGCTTACGTCGCTTCGATCGACACCCTCGAAATCGGAACGATCGACACGGCCACGGGCGCCGTAACTGTCCTGCCCGCGTCGGCTCCGCCGACAGAGGCGAATGAAGTCTGGATCGGCCTCAAATGGGACGCGACGACCGGCACGCTGTTCGGCGCCGCGTGCGACGGCGACGGCTTAGGTTGCCACCTCTACACCGTCGATCCTGCGACCGGCGCGCCCACCGAAGGCCCCGCGATCACGGGCATCGATTCGGGCGCCGGCATGTTCCTGATCGACATCGCGATCAACGCCGAAGGCGAGATGTACGCGATCGATTTCATTAGCGGCGCGCTCGCCTCGATCGACAAGACCACCGGCGAAGGCACGGTGATCGGCACGACCGGCGTCGTCCCGGCCTACGTGCAGTCGCTCGAATTCGATCCGTCGAGCGGCATCCTCTACTGGGCGTCGTTCGACGAGAATTTCGTCGGCGCGATGTATGCCGTCGACACGAATACCGGCGCGGTCACGTCGGTCGGTTCGCTCGCCGATGGCGACGAGCAGTACGCGTTCGCGATTGCCGTGCATTCGAGCCCGTGCAGCGAACCCGCCGATCTTCCGTGGCTGTCGCTCGATCCGGCGAACGGTACGACGATCGGTGGATCGCAGACGCCGGTCGCCGCGATCGTCGACGCGGCAGGCCATGCCGAAGGCGAGACGCTCGCCGGCACGATCTGCGTGCACAGCAACGATCCGATCCGCCACACGGCCCGCGCGCCGATCTCGGTCACGGTGACGGCCGCTGGCGGCAACGTTCCGCCGACGCTCGGCAAGTCTTTCAATCCGTCGACCGTCGATGCCGGAACACCGAGCACGTTGACGATCACGCTCGGAAATGCCGGAAATACGGCAGTGGCGACATTGACGGCATCCCTGACCGACATGTTTCCAGCCGGGCTCGTCGTCGCTACGCCGCCGAACGCCGCGACCAACTGCGGCGGTGCGTTGACGGCTGACGCCGGAACGGACTCGGTGACGCTCGACGCATCGGGTGCGTCGATCCCGACCGGTGGCGCATGCACGATCGTCGTCGATGTCGTCGCGGACGTCGCGGGCACCTACGACAACACGATTCCTGCCGGCGCCCTGGCGACCGATCTCGGATCGAACACGCTTGTCGCCTCGGCGTCACTCGACGTGACCGACCCCGGCAGCGCGCTCGCGCCGACGCTCGCGAAGGCGTTCGCGCCTTCGACGATCGCGCCCGGCGAGACGAGCGTGCTGACGATCACGCTCGGCAATGACAACGGAAACGACATGGCGCTGGTCGCGCCGCTGACCGACGCATTTCCGCTGGGACTCGTCGTGGCCGCGGTGCCGAATGCGTCGACCGATTGTGTCGGTGGCGTGCTGACCGCCGACGCGGGCGCGGATGCGGTGACGCTCGATGCCGGCGCAGCGATTCCGGCCGGCGGTTCGTGCTCGATCACGGTCGACGTGACGCCGACGCCGCCCGGAAGCGCCGACTACGCGAACAGCATTCCGGCCGGCGCGCTGCAGACCGATGCCGGCGACAGCCTTGCGTCCGCCGACGCGACGCTGACGGTGACGGCCCCGCCGGCTCCGCTGCCGCCGACGGTCGCCGTCTCGCTGTCGCCGACGAGCGTCGCGACCGACGCTCCGAGCACGCTGACGATCACGCTCGGCAACGACAACGCCGCCGATGCGGCGCTGACGGCTCCGCTGGTGAATACGCTCCCGAGCGGGCTCGTCGTCGCCGCGGCACCGAACGCGACGACGACCTGCGGCGGCAATCTCACGGCGAATGCCGGCGACGGGTCGATCACGCTCGATGCCGCGACGATTCCGCAGAGCGATTTCTGCACGATCACGGTCGACGTATCGGCCTCGAACGCGGGCGCCTATGTCGACGCGATCGACGCGGGCGCGCTCGTGACGGACGCCGGAAGCAACGCCGCCGCCGCTTCCGACAACGTCGTCGTGACCGGAACGTTTCCGGCGCCGTATTGCACGTTCGTCGCCGGCTCGTCGGTCGAGCCGGTCACGCTCGTCGATTTCGCTGGCATTTCGAACGCCTCTTCGGAAACGGTCGTCGCGGGCGGCTCGCCCGAGCAATCCGAAGACGATCTCGCAATCAGCGGCGGCGCCGTCGCTCCGGGGAGCGCGTATTCGTTGAGCGTGCAGGGCAACACCGACGGCGACTTCGAGGATTTCGTCCGCGTCTATTTCGACTGGAATCACGATGGCGTGTTCGCGACCGACGGATCCGAAAGCGCCGATATCGGATCGATCACGAATTCGACCGGCATCGACGGCACGTCGGCGTCGAACGTCGTGCCGGTGCCGGCGACCGCGAAAGCCGGCTTGACGCGCATGCGCGTCGTCAAGACCTGGGCGTTCTACGGGGCTGCGTGCGGCGACAACGATTTCGGCCAGACCGAGGACTATCTCGTGCTCGTCGATCCGTCGGCTCCGCAACCGTCCGTTCCTCCGGTGGTCTCGAGTTCCGCAGCGCCGGACTACGTCGCGGCGCCCGACGGCATCAGCACGCTGACGATCACGCTGACGAACTACAATGCCGCCGCGCTCGCGCTTTCCGCCGCGATGAACGATGCGCTGCCCGCCGGCATCGTCGTTGCGAACCCATCCAATGCGGCTACGACCTGCCCCGGCGCCAGCGTTCAGGCGAATCCCGGCGACAGCACGTTCAGCCTCGCCGCTGCCGCCATCATCCCCGCGGGCGGAAGTTGCACGGTCCAGATCGACGTGACGGCGACGGCGCCGGGCATTTACGTCCCGACGCTGCCGATCGATGCCGTCTCGACCGCCAACGGTGGCAATCCGCAGCCGGCCGTCGCCACGATCCAGTTCGGCGACCCGAACGGCGTTCCGACCTACTCGACAGGGTTCGAATCGCCGGATTTCACGGCGGCCGATCTCGACGGTCAGCAGGGCTGGCTTGCGCAGGCCAATGTCGCGGCCCCATCGGTCACGACGATCACGCCGGCGACCGGCACGCAGCACGCGCAGCTGAATTCCACGGCGAGCACCTCGACGACGGATTATCCGCTCGCGGTTTCCCCCGCGCAGCTCGCCGGCACGTCGCCGTACTCGACGCTGAGCGCGAACCTGCGGATCAGCCGGATCTCGAACGGCTCCACGTGGGAGTTCGACCCGCAGGACAGCACGACCCAGTTGTTCGCGACGCGGGTGCGTTTCGACAAGGGTGCTGCCCGCAAGATTCTCGTCGCGGACTTCGCGCAGGGAACATTCGCCGACACGGGCGCGACGTGGCCGATCGACACGTACTTCAAGCTCGACATCGTCGTCGAGCGGGCGACCGGCATGCTCGATCTCTGCGTGGACGGAACGCCGATCTTCCACGGCGACGCCGGCGTCGACGTCGCGAGCCGCAACATCACGCAGGCGTCGGTTTCGCAGGTGCTCCAGTCCGGCAGCACGGCGGCCAACACGATCTTCGTCGACGACATCGCGATCGACAATCCGGGGACTTCGCCGTGCGGAGTTGCGCCGAAACCGTCCGCCCCTTCGGCAGCGCTGCATCCCGTCAGGAATGCGCTGTCGCAGGTCAGGCAGCCCGGACGCTGAATCGGGCAGCCTCGAGGCCGAAGAGGGGCGGCGTCTGCACCATTGACGCCGCCATGATCGCCGGAATCGTCGCAATCGAATGCGCGATTCCGGCGACGCGCAATCGGGTCGCGTGCCGGCAGCCGTCGCTGCCGGTGCGCGAAGTGCTATTTCACGCTCATGCCTGGCGCGGCGCCATCGTCGACATCGAGCAGAAAGAGGTCCGCCCCGCCGCTGCCGGCGGAAAGGATCATTCCCTCGGACACGCCGAACCGCATCTTGCGCGGCGCGAGGTTCGCGATGAACACGACTTCGCGCCCGACGAGCTTCGACGGATCCGCATAAGCCGCGCGGATTCCGGAGAAGATCTGGCGCTTGCCGAGATCGCCCGCGTCGAGCTCGAAACGCAGCAGCTTGTCGGAACCCTCGACGAGTTCGCAGGCGACGACCTTGCCGATGCGAAGATCGAGCTTCGCGAAATCGTCGATCGAGATCAGCGGAACGCCGCCTTCGTCATCTTCGGCTTTTGCGGGACGCGCGGCGGGAGCGGCTTCGCCCGCAGCCGGACGGTGTCCGGAAGGCGGGTTCGCGGCTGAATCCTTTCCGGCGCCTGCAGCCCGAAGTTCCGGCGCGGCGGCGGGGATGGCTTTGGCGGAAGCCGCGGCAGGTGCGTTGCCCGTTTCCGTCGGTTTCAGCGATTCCTTCGAGGCGTCGATCATGGCTTCGATCTTCCTGGGGTCGATCCGGTCGACGCGTGTCGTGAACGGCCGGATCGCATGGCCGAGGAGCGGCGTGTCGGCGTCCGCGAACGCCTTTGTCGGCGCGGCGAGGAAATTCGTGGCGGAAAGACCCGCCATCTTCGGCACGACCGGCGCGAGATACGTCGCGAGCAGGCGGAAGTAGTTGATCGCGAGCGTGCACGCGGCGTGCAGCTCGTCGTGCTTCGCGTCGTCCTTCGCGAGCAGCCACGGCGCCTTCTCCGCGACGTAGCCGTTCGCCGCGTCGGCGACCTCGACGATGAGCCGCGTCGCCGCCGCGTAGTCGCGCGCCTCGTAGAGCGCGACGCAGGCGCGGAGCCTCGCAACCGCCGCATCGTAGCGCTCGCGATCGGCTTCGGGCAGCGCCTGCGCGAGCTTGCCGTCGAAATGCTTGTGCAGAAACCCTGCCGTCCGGCTCGCGATGTTGACCCACTTGCCGACGAGGTGCGAATTGACGCGCTCCTCGAACGCCTTGAGATCGAGATCGATATCGGCCAGCGTCGGCCCGAGCAGCGTCGCGAGGTAGTAGCGCAGGTAATCCGGATCGAGATGGTCGAGGTATGTGCGCGCGTTGATGAACGTACCGCGCGATTTCGACATCTTCGCGCCGTCGACCGTCATGAAGCCGTGCACATTCACCGCGGTCGGCGTGCGAAGGCCCGCGCCATGCAGCATCGCGGGCCAGAACAGCGTGTGGAAATAGATGATGTCCTTGCCGATGAAGTGCACGAGCTCGGTACCGGTTTTCGCGGCATCTTCGCGCTCCACGAAATCGTCGAAGCGAAGCGGCTTCTGTGGATGCTTCGCGTTGAACGCGTCGCAGTAGTCGCGGAACGACGACAGGTAACCGATCGGCGCATCGACCCAGACGTAAAAGTATTTGCCTGGCCGATCCGGAATCTCGAAGCCGAAATACGGCGCATCGCGCGAGACGTCCCAGCTGCGCAGACCGTCGGCGAACCATTCCTGCAGCTTGTTGACGACCTCGCTCTGCAGGCCGCCTGCCTCTTCGCGTTCGCGAAGCCAGGACTTCAGCATCGACTCGAAATCGCCGAGCTTGACGAAGAAGTGCGTCGATTCCTTCTCGACCGGCTTCGCGCCCGACACGACCGAATACGGATCGATCAGGTCGGTCGGATCGTAGGTCTTGCCGCAGACCTCGCAGGCGTCGCCGTACTGGTCCTTGCTGTGGCAGTTCGGGCACTCGCCCTTGATGAAGCGATCCGGCAGGAACATCTGCTTGACCGGATCGTAGAGCTGCTTCACAGGCCGCGATTCGGTATGACCGTTCGCGACGAGCGCGTTCCAGATGCGATACGTGAGATCGCGATTCGACTCGCTGTCGGTCGTCGAGTAGTGGTCGTGCTCGACGCCGAAATCGCGAAGGTCGCGCATGTGCTGCAGGAGCACGCCCGCGATCAGCGCCTGCGGCGTGATGCCTTCCTTCTCGGCGCGCAGCATGATCGACGTCCCGTGCGCGTCGTCGGCGCAGACGTAGTGGACCTCGTGCCCGGCCATGCGCATCGCGCGCACCCAGATGTCGGTCTGGATGTTCTCGAGCATGTGCCCGAGATGGATCGGTCCGTTCGCGTAGGGCAGGGCGTTGGTGACGAGGATCTTGCGGGGCTTCACGTAGCGGGTTCCGCGCGTTTGCTGCAAAGCGGAATTATGGCACGGCGCGTCTTTCCCCTCTCCGGCGAACGAGAGAGAGGTGAAGGCGAGAGCGAGACGGCAAGGCCTCGCAAGATTGCCCTCATCCGCCGCCGGCACCTTCTCCCGCGGAGCGGGAGAGGGAAAACCTCATTCCGCCTGACGCTCCCACACTTGCGACCGCCCGAGCAGCGAGAACCCGATGAATCCGCGCACTTCGAGCTTCTGCCCGTCGTCGGTCAGGTGCATCTTGCAGCCGTACACCTTGCCGTTCTTCGGGTCGAGGATCTTGCCGCCGCTCCACTCCTCGCCGTCTTTCTTCATGCCCCAGATGATCGTCATGCCGGTGACGGGCTGGTTCTTGCGTTCGCCCTCGCATTCCTTGCAGATCGGGTTCGGGCCCTGATCCGATTGCAGCACCTCCTTGACCTTGCCGGTCAGCTCGCCGTTCGCCTCGGTGATCTCGACGATCGACTTCGGCTGGCCGG
The DNA here is from genome assembly GCA_035545255.1 of Rhodanobacteraceae bacterium. Taxonomy (GTDB): domain Bacteria; phylum Pseudomonadota; class Gammaproteobacteria; order Xanthomonadales; family Rhodanobacteraceae; genus Dokdonella_A. The sequence continues at coordinate 787 of DASZYR010000018.1, read as the reverse complement.
TCTTGTCGTCGATCGTCTTCCAGACGCCGGCCGGGCTCGCGTCGGCGGCGAACGCGCGCGCGGTCAAGAGCAGCGCGGCGGCGAACGAGATCGTAAGACTGCGCACGAACATGGCATTCCCCTCGCGGGATGGGCTCGATCGCACGGTGCCGGCGCGCGTCCGGCACGTCAAGGCGCGCCGCAGCGCGGGCGCTGGCATAATGGACGCCTTCCCGCACGACCTCCTTTTGATGAGCGAAACCCTCGACGCGCGCGTCCGGCGCCTCCTCGCCGGCGTCGCCGATCCGCATACCGGAACCGATCTCGTCGCCGCCGGCGCGCTTCGCGGTGTCGGCGTTTCGGGCAGCGACGTCTCGGTCGACATCCAGCTGGGCTATCCGGCGCTGTCGGTCCAGGGTGCGATGGCCGAAGCGGTCAGGAGCGCGCTCGAAGCCGACCCGGCGATCTCGCACGCAACCGTCAGCGTGACCTCGCGCGTGCACGCGCACGAGGTGCAGCAGGGCCTCACGCCGTTGCCGAACGTCCGCAACGTCATCGCGATCGCGTCCGGCAAGGGCGGCGTCGGCAAGTCGACCGTCGCGGCGAATCTCGCGCTCGCGCTCCATGCCGAAGGCGCGAAGGTGGGCGTGCTCGACGCGGACATCTACGGTCCGAGCCAGCCGCGCATGCTCGGGCTTTCCGGCCGGCCGGACACGAAGGACGGCAAGCGCATCGAGCCGAAGTCGAATCACGGCGTCGAGGTCATGTCGATCGGCTTCCTGGTCGAGGAAGACACCGCGATGATCTG
>DASZYR010000017.1:0-5210 GCA_035545255.1 Rhodanobacteraceae bacterium | reverse complement strand
GGGATCGTCGTCGCATCGGGACCGGACACCGCGCTCGCGGTCGAGGTGACGTCGTGAGCGCGACCGATCCGAAGCGCATCGCCGTCGTCATTCCGGCGCTGAACGAGGAGCGCGCGATCCGCGGCGTCGCCCTGTCGGTGCTCGCGATCTCGCCGAACGTCATCGTCGTCGACGACGGCTCGACCGACGCGACCTGCGAGCGCATCGCCGATCTGCCGATCACGCTGATCCGCCACGAGACCTCGCTCGGCAAGGGCCAGGGCTTGCGCGACGGCTTCCGCAAGGCGCGCGCGCAGGGCTTCGACGCGGTCATCACGATGGACGGCGACGGCCAGCATCTCGCGTCCGACATTCCGCGCATGCTCGCGGCGGCGGAGCGCTATCCCGAGCATCTCGTGATCGGCGCGCGCATCAGGAACCGCGAGAACCAGCCGAAGGCGCGGCGCCGCGCGAACGATTTCGCGGATTGGGGCATCTCGTGGGGCTGCGGCATTCCGGACGCCGATACGCAGAGCGGCCAGCGCTACTACCCGGCGGCGGCACTCGATCTCGCCGACATCCCGGCCGACGATTTCGTGTTCGAAACGGCCGTGCTCATCGCGGCTGCGCGCGACAGGAACGTCGGCATCGTCTCGGTGCCGATCGAATCGCGCTATCACGGCGAGTTCCGCTCGAGCCATTTCCGGCCGATCCGCGACGTCTCGCGCATCACCTGGTACACGGTGAAGCGCATCGCGGCCTATGGCCGCATCGTCGACGCGTATCGAAGGTCGCACGGATCGCCACCGGTGATTTGCGATCCGTAGCCCGAGGAGGCAGTCGGCAGCGCTCCGGCGAAGGGCCGGAGCGGCTCTCGCCTCGCAAGCACGATGGTTCCTGCATGCTCCGCATCGCGACGATGCATCGCGATGAATCGTTGCCAACCGGTTCCCGCGCCGTGCCTGCGTTTGGGCACGCGTTAAGCTCTCGCGATCTAGATTCCTCGAGGACAGCGGCCATGCGGCGCCGGAAACGGCGTTCCCGCCGCCGCGCATCGAGGAGATTCCCATGGACATGCGCCTGCTTCCGTTTGCTTTCGCAACCGTGTTCGCCGCGCTCGTCGCGAGCCCCGTCGAAGCGCAATTGCCGCAGGCGACCGAGGTCGCTCCCGGCCATCTGCCGGCGGCGGATGTCGATTTCATCCTGAACGCGAACTCGGCGAACATCACGCAGATCGCGATGGCCCATGCCGCGGAAGGGCAGGCCACGAATCCCGGCATCCATTCGCTCGCGACGCGCATCGTCTCGAGCCACATGAAAGCGGATCAGGCGCTGCAACTGCTCGCCGCGCAGAAGCACGTCGATCTGCCGCGCCGCACCGACGTCGACGACGAAGACGAACTTGCTGATCTCCACGATCGCAAGCGCGGCGGCGATTTCGACGCTCAGTATGTGCAGAACGTCATCGACGATCACGACCGCATGATCGACATGTACGAGGCGGCGCGTAACGGGAGCGTCGATCCCGACATCCGCCGCTACGCCGACATCATGCTTCCGGCCTTGCGCGAGAACCGCGAGCAGGCGGTAGCGATGGTCGACAAGCAGATCGGCAACTCGTCGCGCTGACCTCGAAACGATGGCTTCTGTTTCGCTTTGCGGAACGGGAAAAGCAATCGCGCGCTCAGGCCATCCCGCCGTTGACGCCGATGACCTGACCGTTGACGTACGCAGCGCGCTCGGAGCAGAGAAAGGCGACGAGCGCGGCGACTTCTTCCGGCGTCCCGGCGCGAGCGGCGGGAACGATCGCCTTGATCTGCGCTTCGTCGAAGGTCAGGCCGGAGAGTCGTCCCGCGATGACGCCGGGCGCGACGACGTTGGCGGTGATGCCCCGCGAACCCATCTCGCGAGCGAGCGATTTCGTCGCGCCATGCAGCGCTGACTTCGCGGCCGCGTAGTTGACCTGTCCGCGATTGCCGAGCACCGCGGCGACCGACGAGACCGCGACGATGCGCCCACGCCGCGCACGCGCCATCGGCAGCAGCAGCGGCTGCGTTGCGTGGAAGAATCCGTTCAGCGACACGTCGATGACGCGTCGCCATTGCTCCTCGCGCATGCCGGCGAGCGGCGCGTCGTCGTGGACTCCGGCGTTGTGCACGAGCGCCTCGATCGTCCCGCCGCCGAGCAGCGCCTCGACCGCACGTCGCGTCGCATCGCCGTCGACGAGGTCGAACGCGACGGACTCGGCCGAGCCGCCGCCGGCGCGGATCGTCGCGACGACGGCATCCGCGCGATCGCGTGACGCGTGCGCGTGCACGATCACATGCCAGCCCTCGCCCGCGAGCGCTTTCGAGATCGCGCCGCCGATGTCGCCGCTGCCCCCGGTGACGAGCGCGCGTCGCGGCGTGCTCATGCGGCGTTCTCTTCCGTGCAGCCGGCCGGGAACCCCATTTCGCGCGTCCTCCAGAAAAGGCGCGCTAGCTTAGCAAAGCGGCGGATGGCTCCGAACGCGGAAGCGCAAGGCAAAGGCGACGGACCCACTCGTCGCGCGACCGGATGTCGAGGCTCCGCGCTTCTGATCGTCGGCCACGCGAAGAACGGAGCAGCCGCTGGCTCGGCGAAGCCTTCCAGCGGCCGTGGCCCGCCCGTCGCGATCGCGGCGTTTCGTCCGCGCGATCGGCGCGGCTCAGATGGCGTAGTACATCTGGTACTCGAGCGGATGCGTCGCGGCGCGGAAGCGCGTGACTTCCTGCATCTTGAGATCGATGTAGCCGTCGATGAAATCGTCGGAGAAGACGCCGCCGGCCTTGAGGAACGCGCGATCCTTGTCGAGCGCTTCGAGCGCCTGGTCGAGCGAATGGCAGACGGTCGGGATGTTCTTCTCTTCCTCGGGCGGCAGGTCGTAGAGATCCTTGTCGCTCGGCGCGCCGGGATCGATCTTGTTGAGGATGCCGTCGAGGCCCGCCATCATGAGCGCGGTGAAAGTGAGATAGCCCGAGTTCACGGGATCAGGGAAGCGCAGCTCGATGCGGCGCGCCTTCGGCGAATGCACGAACGGGATGCGGCAGCTCGCCGAGCGGTTGCGCGCGGAATACGCGAGCATGACCGGCGCCTCGAAGCCCGGCACGAGGCGCTTGTAGCTGTTCGTCGTCGAGTTCGCGAACGCGTTGATCGCGCGAGCGTGCTTGAAAATGCCGCCGATGTAGTAGAGCGCCGTCTGCGAAAGGCCGCCGTAGAGATCGCCGGCGAAGAGGTTCTGGCCGTTCTTCGCGAGCGACTGGTGCACGTGCATGCCCGAGCCGTTGTCGCCGACGATGGGCTTCGGCATGAACGTCACGGTCTTGCCGTTCTGATGCGCGACGTTCTTGATCACGTATTTCATCGTGAGAAGTTCGTCGGCCTTCCTGACCAGCGTGTTGAAGCGCGTGCCGATCTCGCACTGGCCGGCAGTCGCGACTTCGTGATGGTGCACCTCGACCGTCATGCCGCAGGCTTCGAGCACCTTGCACATCTCGCTGCGCAGATCCTGGAACGAATCGACCGGCGGCACCGGGAAGTAGCCGCCCTTGATGCCCGGACGCTGGCCGGAGTTGCCGCCTTCGAGCTTCGCCGACGACGACCACGCGCCTTCTTCCGAGTCGATCTCGTACATCACGCGGTGCATGTCGTTCTGGAAGCGCACCGAGTCGAAGATGAAGAATTCGGGTTCGGGACCGAAGAACGCGGTGTCGGCGATGCCGGTCGATTTCAGGTACGCCTCGGCGCGCCTGGCGACCGAGCGCGGATCGCGCGCGTACGCCTGCATCGTGGACGGTTCCAGCACGTCGCACTGGAGCAAAAGCGTCTTGTGCGCCGCGAACGGATCGACGACCGCGGTGTCGGGATCGGGCATCAGCACCATGTCCGACTCGTTGATGCCCTTCCAGCCCGCGATCGACGAGCCATCGAACATCTTGCCGTCCTCGAGGAGCGATTCGTCGAGCGAATGCGCCGGAAACGTCACGTGATGCTGCTTGCCGAGCATGTCGGCGAAGCGGAGGTCCACGAACTCGATTTCGTTGTCCTTGATCGTCTTGAAAACAGCGTGCGTGGCCATGGCGGGTTTCCGGGAAGGGGGACGTGGTGCGACTTCCGGAGCAAGTGGTATGCCACGCTGCTTGGCATAGCGATCGTCTGTAAATCAACGCGTTGCGCCTTCGCGACCGCAGCCTGAGCACTATCAAGGTGCAAATTTGGAGGTAATTGCACCGATTTGCGCCACCGGCACGCTACCGTCCTTCCCGGAAAAGGCGCACAAGCGCGAAGCGCGCAGAACGTCCGCAGGCGAGCGAAGCGGGTAATCCCTTTTTTGCGTGTTCCAAGCACAATGGACGCCTCGCTTTCGCGAGCATGACGGCATCGGGGACGGTCCTGCCGTCATTGCGCTTCGTCGATCCGACTCTCCCGAATCCGCGAGGAACCCGCGTGCCAGAGCTTCTCAACGTGATCCTGCTCGGCCTCATCGAAGGCATCACCGAATTCCTGCCGATCTCGAGCACGGGTCATCTCCTGATCGCCGAGCATTGGCTCGGCCGCCGGTCCGACGTGTTCAATGTCGTGATCCAGGCCGGCGCGATCCTCGCAGTCGCGCTGATCTATCGCGAACGGCTCTGGCGCCTTGCAACCGGCCTTCGCGATGCGCGCAACCGCGCATACGCATCGAAGCTTCTCGTCGCATTCCTGATCACGGCCGCGCTCGGCCTCGTCGCGACGAAGCTCGGCTTCAAGCTGCCCGAGAGCGTGACGCCCGTCGCCTGGGCGCTGATCCTCGGCGGCTTCTGGATGATCGGCGCCGAAACGCTCGCGGCGAAGCGGCCGGAAAGCAGCGAGATCACGTGGCGCGTTGCCGTGCTGGTCGGTCTCGCGCAGGTCGTCGCCGCGTTGTTCCCGGGCACGTCGCGCTCGGCCGCGACGATCTTCGTCGCGATGCTCGCCGGCACCGGAAACCGTTCGGCGGCAACCGAGTTCGCGTTCCTCGTCGGCATTCCGACGATGTTCGCCGCGGCGGGATACGAGCTTCTGAAGACGACGAAGAGCGGCGCGCCGCACGAGGACTGGACCGCGCTCGCGATCGCGTTCGTCGTCTCGCTGGTGACCGCGTTCGTCGCCGTGAAGTGGCTGCTCGGATATATCCGCACGCACCGCTTCACGGTGTTCGCGGTCTATCGCATCGTGCTCGGGATCGTGTTGCT
>DASZYR010000016.1:0-11484 GCA_035545255.1 Rhodanobacteraceae bacterium | reverse complement strand
CGCGCCCTGCACGCGAACTCGACCGACGCCGAACGTTGTCTCTGGTACTACCTGCGCAATCGACGGATGAGCGGGTACCGCTTCCGGCGGCAGATGCCGCTTGGTCAATACATCGTGGACTTCGTATGCCTGCGGGCGCGGCTGATCGTGGAGATCGACGGCGGACAACACACAGATCTTCTGCTCGACGATCTTGAAAGAACGAGAGACCTCGCGCGTCGCGGTTTTCGTGTGATCCGGTTCTGGAACAACGAAGTACTGGGCGAGACCGAAGCGGTGCTGGAGAGCATTCTCGAAGCGTTGATTCAAGCTTGCCCTGACCCCGACCCTCTCCCGCAAGCGGGAGAGGGGGAAGTGCGCGAGCTTGCGGAAGACTAGTGCAGCTTTTCCCCTCTCCCGCTTGCGGGAGAGGGCAGGGTGAGGGCAAGCACGAGCGAACCTTCCATCTCACGCCACGCGCTCCCGCAGTGCCGCCCGCCGTGCGCGCCGCGCCTTCGCCCATTCCGACAGCCGCTCGAAATACAGATAAACCACCGGCGTCGTATACAGCGTGATGAGCTGCGACAAGAGCAACCCGCCGACGATCGAAACGCCGAGCGGCTTGCGCAGCTCCGATCCGATGCCGTTGCCGAGCGCGAGCGGCAGCGCGCCGAGCAGCGCGGCCGCCGTCGTCATCATGATCGGCCGGAAGCGCAAGAGGCACGCGCGCCGGATCGCGTCGTGCGGCTTCATGCCTTCGCGCTGCGCGTCGAGCGCGAAGTCGATCATCATGATCGCGTTCTTCTTGACGATGCCGATCAGGAGCACGATGCCGACGATGCCGTCGACCGAAAGACTCATGCCGCAGACCATCAGCGCAAGCAGCGCGCCGACGCCGGCCGGCGGCAGCGTCGAGATGATCGTGACCGGATGGATGTAGCTTTCGTACAGCACGCCGAGAACGATGTAGATCACGACGAGCGCGGCGAGCAGCAGCAGCACTTCGTCGGTCAGCGACGCCGAGAACTCGGCGGCCTTGCCGATGAAGCGGCCGCGCACCTGCGGCGGGAAGTTCATCGCCGCTTCGACTTCGTGCACGGCGTCGACCGCGTCCGAGAGCGAATGGCCCGGCGCGAGATTGAACGAGATCGTGACGGCCGGCAGCTGATCCTGATGGCTGACGACGAGCGGCGCGCTTTGCGTCGTTGCCGTCGCGAGCGAGGACAGCGGGATCGTGCCGCCGCCGCCGACCGTGAAGCCGACGTTGCCGGTGTTGCCGATGCCGGCCGGCGTCGCGGAGTTGCTCGAGGCGACCTGGCCCAGCGTCGTCGCGTTGCTGCCGGTCAACGCGCCGTTGCCGTTGCCGCGTACCGTCAGCTTGTCGAGAAGGTCGGCGCTGGTGCGGAATTCAGGCGCGGCTTCCAGCACGACGCGGTACTGGTTCATCTGCGTGAAGATCGTCGAGATCTGGCGCTGGCCGAACGCGTCGTAGAGCGTGTCGTCGATCGTCTGCACGGGCACGCCGAGGCGGCTCGCCTTCTCGCGGTCGATCGCGAGCTTGAGCTCGTTGCCCTGGTTCGCGAGGTTGTTGCCGACGTCGGCGAGCTCCGGACGCCTGCGCAACGCATCGGTCATCGTCTGGACGTAGCCCGCGAGCTCGCCCGAGTTCACGTCGGACAGCGCGTACTGGTATTCCGTCGACGCGACGCGCGTGTCGAGGGCGACGTCCTGGACGGGCTTGAGATACAGCGCGACGCCGGGGATGTGCGCGACCGCGCCTTGCAGCCGCGCGACGACGCGATCGAGCGAACCGCGCTCGCTGCGCGGCTTCAGGACGATCGAGAGCTGGCCCTGGTTCAATGTCGGATTGATCGAGCCTGCTCCGATGAATGCCGCGACGCCGGCGACATCCGGAACGGCGCGCAGCGCCGCGGCGACGGCCTTGGTGCGCTCCTCCATCGCCGGGAACGCGATGTTCTGGTCGGCCTCGACGACGCCGGTGACGAGGCCGGTGTCCTGCTCCGGCAGGAGGCCCTTCGGAATCAGGATGTAGAGCGCGATCGTGACGACGACCGTGACCGTCGCGACGCCGAGCATCAGCGGCTGGCGCGCGAGAACCCAGTCGAGCGTCGAGGCGTAGCCGTCGACGACGCGGTTCCACCACGTGCGTTTGCCGTGCTCGCGCGCATCGTCGTCGGCCGGCAGCGCACCCTGTTTCAGGAGGTACGCGCACATCATCGGCGTCAGCGTCAGCGAGATCAGCATCGAGATCGCGACCGCGATCGAGAGCACCCAGGCGAACTCGTGGAAGAGCCGGCCGGTGACGCCCGGCATCAGGAGGAGCGGCAGGAACACCGCGATCAGCGAGACCGTCAGCGACAGGATCGTGAAGCCGATCTCGTTCGCGCCGACGAGCGCGGCTTCCTTGGGCTCCTTGCCCTGCTCGATGTAGCGCACGATGTTCTCGATCATGACGATCGCGTCGTCGACGACGAAGCCGGTCGCGACGGTCAGCGCCATCAGCGAGAGGTTGTCGAGCGAGAAGCTCGCGAACGACATCACGCCGAACGTGCCGAGCAGCGAGAGCGGAACCGCGATGCTCGGGATCACGGTCGCCCAGAGCCGGCGCAGGAACACGAAGATGACCGCGATGACGAGGAGGATCGTCAAGCCGAGCGTGAACTCGACGTCGTGCACGGAAGCGCGGATCGTGACGGTGCGGTCGGAGAACACGTCGAGGTGCACGTCTGCCGGCAGCACGGCCTTGAGCTCGGGCAGCGCCTTGCGCACTTCCTCGACGGTCTGCACGATGTTCGCGCTCGGCTGGCGGCGGATGTCGAGCAGCACCGCGGGTTTGCCGTTCGCCCATGCGGCGAGCTGGTCGTTCTCGACGCCGTCGACGACCTTCGCGACGTCCGACAGTCGCACCGGCGCGTTGTTCTTGTAGCTGATGATCGTCGAGCGGTATTCCTCGGCGTCGGCGAGCTGATCGTTCGTGCCGATCGAGAAGCTCTGCACGGTGCCGTTGAGGCTTCCCTTCGGCGCGTTGACGTTCGCCTGCGTCAATGCGCTGCGCACGTCCTCCATCGTGAGGCCGAGGTTCGCGAGCTGCGCGGGGTTGACCTGCACGCGCACGGCCGGACGCACGTTGCCGGCGATCGAGACGAGTCCGACGCCGGCGATCTGCGAGATCTTCTGCGCGATGATGCTGTCGGCGTAGTCGTTGACCTCGCGCAGCGGCCGCGTGTCGCTGGTCAGCATCAGCGTCAGGATCGGCGCGTCGGCGGGATTGACCTTGTTGTAGACCGGCGGATACGGCAGGTTGTTCGGCAGCGTGCCGCGCGCGGCGTTGATCGCGGACTGAACGTCCTGTCCCGCGGCATCGATGTCGCGATCCATGTCGAACTGGATCACGATCGTCGAAAGGCCTGCGGACGAATCCGAGCTCATCATCGCGACGCCCGAGATCTGCCCGAACTGACGCTCGAGCGGCGTCGTCACGAGCGCCGCCATCGTCGACGCGCTCGCGCCGGGATACTGCGTCGTGACGACGAGACTCGGCGCGTCGATGTCGGGCAGCGCCGACACCGGCAGGCCGCGAAAGCCGATCATGCCGAGCAGCAAGAGCGCGACCATCAAGAGCGAGGTCGCGATCGGGCGGTTGATGAAGAGCGTCGAGAAGCCCATCGGAAGTGCTTCCGGTTGGCGGCTATCGGCCGCCGCCACGCCGGCGCCCGCCGCGCTGCGGCTGATCGGGGCTCTGCTGTTTCAGCTTCTCGAGCTCCGCCGCGCTTGTCGGCGGCGCGGCTTCTCCGGGAGCGAGCGGCTGCACCTTGCTGCCGGGTTTCAGGCGGAACTGGCCCTCCGTCACGACCTTGTCGCCGGGTTTCAGGCCGGACGTCACGAGGATCGAGTCCTCGCCGGCTTCCTCGCCGAGCGTCAGCGGCGCCATCGCGACCGTGTTGTCGGCCTGCACGACGTAGGCGTAGCTGCCGTCGGAGTTGCGCTGCACGGCTGTCGTCGGGACGACGAGCCCGTTCGCGATGGTCCGGACGCGCACGCGCACGTTGACGAACTGTCCCGGCCAGAGGACGTTCTTCTCGTTCGCGAACTCGGCCTTGAGCTTGAACGTGCCGGTCGTCGTGTCGATCTGGTTGTCGATGACCTTCAGCACGCCGTCGGCGATCGGATGGCTGTCGGTGCGGTCGAGCGCCGTGACCGACAGCGGATCGTTCGCATCGGTCGAGCGCACGAGGTCCAGATTCTGCTCGGGCAGGCTGAAGATCACGTTGATCGGATGCACTTCGGTCATCACGACGATGCCCGATCCCGAGTTGGCGGAGACGAGATTGCCGACGTCGACGAGGCGGATGCCGGCGACGCCGTCGATCGGCGCCGTGATCTTCGTGTAGCCGAGCTCTGTCCTCGCGCTCGCGGCGGCGGCGGCGTCGGCTGCGACGAGCGCTTCCTGCTGGCGCACGAGCTGGCGCTGGTTCTCCAGATCCTGCGCGGCGACGAAGTGCTGCTTGATGAGATCCTCGTAGCGCTTCAGCGTCGAGCGCGACGCGGAGAGCTGCGCTTCGTCCTGCTTCTTCTTCGCGAGCGCCTGGTCGAGCGCGGCCTGGAACGTGCGTGGATCGATCTCGGCGATGAGGTCGCCGGCCTTGAGCTCCTGGCCTTCCTTGAAGTTGATCGACTTCAGCTGACCTGCGACCTGCGCTCCGACCGTCACGGTGTTGAGCGCCTGCACGGTGCCGAGTGCCTTGAGATAGAGCGGAACGTCCTTCTGCTCGACCGGGACGACCGTGACCGGAACCGGCGCCTCATTCCCTGCGGCGCCCCCGCGCGCACCTGCGCCGGCGCCGCGGCGCTCGGCGACGAGCCGCCAGGCAACGAGGCCGACGAGCACGATCGCGACACCGATCAGCGCCCATTTCCATCGGGACATGTTCGATCTCCTTGGCGGCCGGCAAAGCCCGGGCGCGGTCGATCCGCGCTTCTCCGGAGCAAAATGAAGGCTAGCAGCGGACTGTGCAGGAAGGCATGCACGGCGAGTAAATCCGTCTTTACACAGACGGTCTTCAGGTGCCGGCCGCTTGGTTTCGGGGCCGGCGGGCGCCATCTGAAAGGTCCGGCGCCGGCTCCCGATCCATTCCTGCATGCGTTGCCGTTTTCGGCCGCCGCATGGGCTCCGGAGCATCGCGATCGAGTCCGGCGCGCGTCCGTTCTTTCCGTTCCCGCCATCGAGGAGGTTCCATGGACACCGTCTGCGCGATTCCCGGCGCGGCGCTCGCCGTCGACGCATCACACGTTCCGGATCCCGCGCTCGATATCCGGCCTGCCGAGGGCGCGACCGAATCGGTGGCGGTGCTCGCGGGCGGCTGCTTCTGGTGCACCGAAGGCGTCTTCCGGCAGCTCGACGGCGTGATCGAGGTGACATCGGGCTATTCCGGCGGCACGGCCGCCAGCGCGAATTACGACGCCGTGTGCAGCGGCACGACCGACCACGCCGAAGCGGTCCGTATCCGTTTCGATCCGCGGAAGATCAGCTACGGGCAGCTGCTCAAGGTGTTCTTCGCCGTCGCCCACGATCCCACGCAAGTCGATCGCCAGGGCAACGATCGGGGCCGGCAGTACCGCTCGGCCGTTTTTTACGCGAACGACGCGCAGCGCGAAGTGGCTGAGGCGTATGTCCGCCAGCTCGACGAAGCGAAGGTGTTCACGGCCCCGATCGCGACCGCGATCGTGCCGCTCGATGCGTTCCACGACGCGGAGGGCTATCACCAGAACTACGCCGCGCAGCATCCGGAGCAGGCCTACATCGCGTACGTCGCGCAGCCCAAGATCGAGAAGCTGAAAAAGGACTTCGGCGCGCGCCTCAAGCGTCCGTGACCGCTGGCTTTCCCCCTCTCCCGCTCGCGGGAGAGGGTAGGGTGAGGGCACGCTGGCGTCACGCTCTCAAGAGCTTCCCTCATCCGCCTCCGGCACCTTCCTTCCCCCGCAAGCGGGAGAAGGAAGAGCCTCTTTTCCCGCGGAGATTTCCATGACTACCGACAACGTCTCCTCCTCAGCCGATAGAACCACCCAATCCGCCTCCGGCTACGACATCGCGCCGCTCGCCCCCGCCGAGCGCGACCGCCTCGCAGCGCGCCTCGATCCCGAGGAGCGCCGCGTGCTGCTCGACCACGGCACCGAGCGCCCGTTCTGCGGCGCGCTGCTGCACAACCATGAGAAGGGCGCCTACGCCTGCCGCCTCTGCGGGCTGCCGCTGTTCAAATCGGGCGAGAAGTTCGAGTCCGGCACCGGCTGGCCGAGCTTCGTCGCGCCCTTCGACCCCGAACATGTGCGAGAAGTCCGCGACATGAGTCACGGCATGGTTCGCGTCGAGATCCGCTGCGCACGCTGCGACAGCCATCTCGGCCACGTCTTTCCGGATGGCCCGCCCCCGACCGGAAATCGCTATTGCATGAACTCGGTCGCCCTCGAGTTCGTCGCCGCCAGATAACCCGAGCGAAAAACCCAGCTCGCGAAGGGTGGGGTTTACGAGCAGCGCGGCCAGGGATGGCCGCATCTCGATCCCAAAGGATTGTTGCCCTGCAGCACGCATTACGCGACCCCGCCAAGCAGCAGCGATCCCGGATGGATCGCACAAGCGGCGCACAAGCCATGCTGCATTGCAATTTGCCTATTCGTGCGCGACGGGCCACTCTTCGGCAGGAAATATTCCTGACCCCGGCGCGGACCGCAAAGAGCCGGCGGCGGCAGCTCCGCTCGAATCATGAGGCTCCTTCCATGGGCGATTCCTCGATCGTCGTACGGCACGCGTCCCGCATCCTCCGTGCGGTGCGCGGCGAGCAGCGGACGTCGATTGCTCCGCACGTCGCGAAATCCTGGAACCGGTGCCTCACCGAGTACGGAATGGAACCGAACGGCGCGCGCGCGACCGCCGTCCTCGAGGCCAATCAGCTGCGCGAGCGCCAGCAGAAGCTCGGCGAGCTGCTCGGCGTCGCGCGCGCCGAGATGGAAAGCCTCTACGACCAGATCGCGGGCTCCGGCTACGCGGTGATCCTCGCCGATGCCGACGCGACGATCCTCTCCACGATCACCGATCCGACGTTGAAGAAGGAGTTCCGCCAGGCCGGCCTCTGGCACGGCGCGCTCTGGGACGAGCCGCACGAGGGCACGAACGGGCTCGGCACCTGCGTCGTCGAGCGCCGCGCGGTGACGATCCATCGCGACGAGCACTTCATGGGCTACAACCTCAACATGTCGTGCTCGGGCGCGCCGATCATCGACGAGCAGGGCGGCCTCCTCGGCGTGCTCGACGCGTCGAGCGTCAACTGCAACGACACGCGCGTGATCCAGCGCCACACGATGGCGCTCGTCAACATGTCGGCGAGCCTGATCGCCCGCTACCACTTCCTGCGCGAGTTCCCGAACGCGTGGATCCTGCGTTTCCACAGCCGGCCGGAGTTCGTGGGACTCCTCCACGAGGCGCTCGTCGCGGTCTCGGGCGAAGGCACGATCCTCGCGGTGAACGAGAGCGCGCTGACGCAGCTCGGACATCCCGATCGCAAGACGCTGATCGGCGCGCCGATCGAGGAAGTGTTCCAGTTCCAGTTCGCGACGCTCGATTCGCGTGCCATGACCGCGCCGCAGGCGATCTGGCCGATCCGCGACGTCGGACACGGACGGCGCTTCTTCGCGCTCGTGCGCGCGCCGCAGGGCGAGCGCGCGAGCGTGCCCGCGCGCATCGTTTCGGAAACCGTGCGCAACGCGCCGATCGTGCCGCAGGTGGACGGCGCGCGCCGCCACGTCGGCGCCGATCCGCGCATGCAGCACAATTTCAACTGCGCGCAGCAGCTCTTCGGCAAGCGCGTGCCGATCCTGCTGCAAGGTGCGACCGGCACCGGCAAGGAAGCCTTCGCGCGCGCGCTGCACCAGATGTCTCCGTGGGCGAGCCGCGCGTTCGTCGCGGTCAACTGCGGATCGATCCCGGAATCGCTGATCGAGAGCGAGCTCTTCGGCTACACGCGGGGCGCCTTTACCGACGCCGATCGCCATGGCCGGCCCGGCAAGATCCTGCAATCGTCGGGCGGCACGCTTTTCCTCGACGAAATCGGCGACATGCCGCTGACCTTGCAGACGCGGCTCCTGCGCGTCATCGAGGAATACGAGATCGTCCCGCTCGGCGGCGACACGCCGGTGCCGGTCGACCTGCACGTGATCAGCGCGAGCCATCGCGACATCCGGCAGATGGTGCAGGACGGCGAATTCCGCGAAGACCTCTATTACCGGCTCAACGGCACGACGCTGCATCTGCCGCTCCTGAAGGATCGCGCCGATCGCGCCGAGCTGATCGAAGTGCTGCTGCACGAGGAGAATCCGAGCGGCGAGCCCGTGCGCATCCAGCCCGACGCGCTGCACGCGCTTCTCAATTACCACTGGCCCGGCAACATCCGCCAGCTGCGCAACGTGCTCCGTACCGCCGCCGCGCTCTGCCGCGACAACGCGATCCGCCTGCCGAACCTGCCGCAGGAGCTGCTCGACTGCGCCGACGAGGCGCCGCGTCCGATCGGGCCGGCGACGACGATCGCGATCGCGCAGCCCGCAACGCCGATTCCGGCGTCCGTCGACAGCTGCTGCCGCACGCCGCTGGACACCGCAGAGCACGCAACGCTGCTGCGCGAACTCGAGCGCAACCGCTGGAACATCACGCACACCGCCGACGCGCTCGGCGTCAGCCGCAACACGCTGTACCGGAAAATCCGCAAGCATCAGATTCCGCTGGCCGAGTGATGCCTTCACTTCTCCCGTTTGCGGGAGAAGTCGGCGCGTCAGCGCCGGATGAAGGCGGTGCCCGGTACATCGTCTCGAGGCTGCTCTCGCCCGACCGTCTCCCGGGGAGAGACGATGCGCGCGAACGACCCTGCGCCTTTTCATGATTTTCGTGAGGACCGCTCCGCGAGCGCCTCTGTAGCATCGTCGTCATCGCCGCCGCGCGCATCGCGCGGCGCTCATCGGGGGATGACGGCGCCATGCGTCAGATACGAACGGGCATTGCCTGCGGCGTGCTCGCGATCATCGGATTCGCGGGCAGCGGCCTGGCCGTTGCCGAGGAACCGGATACGCCGGCGGCGCAGCAGCTGCCGGACATCGTCGTCACGGCCACGCGCACGGAGCAATCCGCGTACGACGTGCCGGCTTCGATCGACTCCGTTCCGATCGGCGACGCCGCCGACACGCTCGGCGTCAATCCCTCCGAGTTCCTCGACGGGATTCCGGGCTTGCTCGCGCGCGATCGTCAGAACTACGCGCAGGACGAACAGATCTCGATCCGCGGTTTCGGCGCGCGATCGACGTTCGGCGTGCGCGGCGTGCGCCTCTACATCGACGGCATTCCGGCGACGATGCCGGACGGCCAGGGCCAGGTCTCGCATTTCAATCTCGATTCGGGCGAGCGCATCGAGGTGCTGCGCGGGCCGTTCTCGGCGTTGTACGGAAACTCCTCGGGCGGCGTCATCCAGCTCTTCACGGCCGACGGCAGCGATCCCGCAGAGATCAAGACCGGCCTCGTCGGATCGAGCTACGGCACGTTCCGCGCGAGCGTCGATGCGCGCGGCGTCTCGGGTCCGGTCGACTACAACCTCGACTTCACGCACTTCCAGACCGACGGTTACCGCGATCACAGTGCCGCGCAGCGCGAATCCGGCAACGGCAAGCTCAACATCAAGGTCGGCGACGGCGGCAAGCTGACGCTCCTACTCAACACGGTGAACATTCCGGGCGCGCAGGATCCGCTCGGCCTCACGCGCGCGCAGTTCGAAGCCGACCCGCGCAGCGTCGCTTCGGTCGCCGAACAGTTCAACACGCGCAAGAGTGTGCAGCAGTCGCAGGGCGGCGCGATCTACGAGCAGGCACTCGGCGGCGGCAACACGCTGCGCGTCACCGGATATTACGGGCAGCGCGACGTCACACAGTTCCTTTCGATCCCGGTCGCGACGCAGGGCAATCCGCTGCATTCGGGCGGCGTCGTCGATCTCGGCGGCGAATACGGCGGCACCGACCTTCGCTGGACGTGGAAGAGCGAATTCGCCGGCCGGCCGCTCGAGATCGCCGCCGGCGTCAGCTACGACCGCCAGGAGCAGGCGCGCAAGGGCTACGAGAACTTCGTCGGCGACGTGCTCGGTGTCCGCGGCGCGCTGCGCCGGAACGAGACCGACACCGTCTTCGACTTCGACCAGTACGCGCAGGCGACCTGGCAGTTCGCCGACGCGTGGTCGCTGACGCTCGGCGCGCGGCACAGCGAGGTCAAGTTCAACTCGGACGATCACTACGTCACGGACGCGAATCCCGACGACAGCGGCCACGTCGACTACAGCGCGACGACGCCGGTGGCCGGACTCATGTGGCGCGTGTCGGACGCGGCGCATGTCTATGCGTCGTACGGCAAGGGTTTCGAGACGCCGACATTCAACGAACTCGCCTATCGCGCCGATGGCGGGCCCGGCCTCGCGTTCAATCTCGTGCCGGCGAAGAGCAAGAACGGCGAGGTCGGCATCAAGCTGAGGCCGGCGAAAGCGATCGAGGCGAGTTTCGCGCTGTTCCGCGCCGACACCGACGACGAACTCGCGACGGCGACGAATTCGGGCGGCCGCACGACGTACCAGAACATCGGCGAGGCGCGGCGGCAGGGCGCGGAAGCTGCGCTCGCAGCGCGGATCTCCGACGACTGGCGCGCGCGCTTCGCCTTCACCTGGCTCGACGCGACGTTCCGCAGCGATTTCCTGACCTGTCCCGGCACGCCATGCACGTCGCCGGTGCTCGCGCCGGCCGGCACGCGCATCCCCGGCGTGCCGAAGACCGATTTCATGGCCTCGCTCGAATGGGGACACGATGTCGGCTGGCACGCGTCGCTGACCGGCGACTACGTCGGAGCGGTTCCGGTCAACGACCTCAACACCGATTCGGCGCCTTCGTACTTCGTGCTCGACGCCGACGTCGGCTATGCGTTCGATGTTTCCTCGGGCCAGCTGCGCACGTTCTTCTCGATCGACAACGCGTTCGACCGCAAGTACGCGGGCTCGGTCATCGTCAACGACGGCAACGGCCGCTATTTCGAGCCGGCTCCGGGCAGGACGTTCCTGCTCGGCTTCCAGTGGATCTGGTCGCACTGAAAAATCTTTTCTCCCTCTCCCGCTCGCGGGAGAGTGCCGGGTGAGGGCAATCGGAGTGGTGCGTTCAGTTTCGCAAAAGAGACGAGTGTGAACCTGGCTCGCCCTCACCCTACCCGCTCCCGCTTGCGGGAGAGGGGAAAAGGCCTCAGCCTTTCGCGTGGAGGTCGATGAAACGCAGGAATTCCGCGCGCGTCCGCGCATCGTCGCGAAAGCTCCCCAGCATCTGGCTCGTGAGCATCGACACGCCGCGCTTGTGCACGCCGCGCGTCGTCATGCACTGGTGGACGGCGTCGATGACGACGCCGACGCCGCGCGGCTTCAGGGCGGT
>DASZYR010000015.1:0-27982 GCA_035545255.1 Rhodanobacteraceae bacterium | reverse complement strand
CGAAAGCCGGGACCCTGTTGCACTTCGTTCGGTCCGGCAAATCAAATGGATCCCGGCTTTCGCCTCGATGACGAAGGTGGCGTCGTCAATCCGGAGACTGCGACTTCTCGTCGAACGCCGCATACGGCGGCGAGCCGTGCCATGGAGCGCGCACGACGATATTCCAGCCGCGCTCGGTCAAGCCGCGCCGCGCCGCGAGGCTGGCGCCACCGCCGATCAGCACGGTCTTGTTCGTCACACGGAACTCCTCGCGATCGAGAAATGCGCGCACCTCTTCCGTCCAGCTGAGATAGTCCACCGGCAACGGAAGCACGAGCTCGCCGTCGGACGCCACGTAGACGAGACCCGCGCCGACCGTTCGCAGCGTGCCTCCATGCGCGCGATCGCCGAGATACTTCGCCGTGACGCGCAGGCCGTTGACGAGAAACCGCGATTCGAGCTCCGAGTGCGCGGTCATCCCGAGTTCCAGCAACGCATCGCCGCCACCGGCTGGCTTCAGCGCATCGAGGGAATCGACGAGCCCGGTCTGCAGCGTCGGCGAGAACACGCCGCGGCGCAGGAACTGGCGCATGAGCAGCTCGTCGCGGCAATACGCGCGCAGCCGCTCGTTGTTGCGCGCGCGCAGATCATCGGGCGAAAGCTTCCAGACGACGTCGTTGATCGTCCCACCGCTCGACAGCACCGCCGCACCCGTGCCGCCGACCGCGCCGAGCGCCGCGCCTGCGCTGAAATTGCCGCCGCTGCCGACCCACGCAAGGCTCGACAGCCGGTCCTGGACGTACGGATTGCCGCTGTACGGATCGATGCCGAGCTGCCTTGCAAGCTCGCGCTTGACCTGGCTGTATTTGAGCTGGCGCTTGATCTCGCGGCGGGCTTCGTTGCCGATGCTCGTGTACCAGTGCTTCTTCGGCTTGCCGTCATCGCCGCCGCGCGCATCGGTCATCGGGCCTTCGTCCGAAGGATACGGATTGCCGCTCGCGCCGAGCTCCTTCGCGACGCGATCCGACGCGGTCTGCGCCTGCGTCGCGTATTTTCTGATCTTGTCGCCGAAATAGCGTGCGACGCCGGCTGGAATGCCGAGCACGGTGTCGACCGGGTGCATGACGATCTGGCCGAGCATTTTTCCGGTCGATACGAACTTCGCGCCGGCGGCGCGCGCGAACGCTTCGGAGTGCGTCGCCTTTTCGAGCGTGTCGATCGCGGGCAGCTCCGCTTCGCGCTCGGCGAGGATCTCGACGCTGTCGGCGTCGAGCGGTCCGACTTTCGTGTCGATCGTGAAATGCGCCATGTAGCCGCGCAGCTCGACGTGGGGATCGACGGTGAAGTCCGGGCCCGAAAGCAGCGCGGGCCGCACGAGGGACGCGGCGTCGAGCACGGGCTCGTCTTCGGTCGGCGTCGCGCCGTCGACGGCGGCGTGCGCGATCAGAACACAACCGAGGCCCGCGACGAGCGCGAGCCACGAAGGAAAGCGTGGCACGAAGGACATGATCGGACGAAGCAGAACAGCGAGCGGCACCGGACGATGCCGCGAGAGGCCTCAACCGCCGGTGAATGCGCCGTACCCGCGCAGCCGCCGGTAGCGGCGTTCCAGCAGCGTCTTCGCGTCCAGCGCTTCGAGCTCGTCGAGCTGGCCGAGCAGGATCGCCTTCAGACGCACCGCGATCGAATGCGGATTGCGATGCGCGCCGCCGAGCGGCTCGCGCACGATCTTGTCGATGAGGCCGAGCTCGGCAAGTCGCGGCGCGGTGAGGCCGAGCGCTTCGGCCGCGTCCTTCGCGCGCTCGGCACTTTTCCAGAGAATCGACGCGCAGCCCTCGGGCGTGATTACCGAATACGTCGAGTACTGCAGCATGTTCGTCTTGTCGCCGACGCCGATCGCGAGCGCTCCGCCCGAGCCGCCTTCGCCGATCACGGTGCAGACGATCGGCACTTTCAGCTCGCTCATCTCGAGCAGGTTGCGCGCGATCGCCTCGCTCTGGCCGCGTGCTTCGGCGTCGACGCCGGGCCACGCGCCCGCGGTGTCGATGAACGTGAGGATCGGGAGGCCGAAGCGCTCGGCGAGCTGCATGATGCGCAGCGCCTTGCGATAGCCTTCGGGCCGCGGCATGCCGAAATTGCGCCTGATCTTCGACTTCGTGTCGCGGCCTTTCTGATGGCCGACGACGACGACGCTGCGTCCGTTGATGCGCGCGAGTCCGCCGACGATCGCGGCATCGTCCGCGAACGCGCGATCGCCGGCCAGCTCGTGGAATTCCTCGCAGATGACGCCGAGGTAGTCGAGCGTGTACGGCCGCGCCGGATGCCGCGCGAGCTGCGCGATCTGCCACGGCGTGAGGTTGCGGAAGATCTCGGCCGTCTTTGCTTTCAGCTTGTCCTGAAGCGTCCGGATCTCGTCCTCGATGTTGAACGCCTGGCCGTGGCTGGCAAGCCGCAGTTCCTGGATCTTGGCGTCCAGTTCGGCGATCGGCTGCTCGAAATCGAGGAAGTTCGGGTTCATTCGGCGACGTTCGCGCCGAGTGGCTGGCGCAAAGTCGTGCAGTATAGCGGCTCGTGCCCGGAACGGCCGCCTGCGGCTACCTCGCAGGGTGTCGGATCAGGCTGTCAGCTCCCGTGCGGCTTCCTCGATCAGCTTCGGATCGACGCCTCGCTTCTTCAAGGCTTCGGCAAGCCTCGCGGCTGGACCGAACAGATAGACCGCCTCATCGCGGCGAAGCCCCTCGCCGACATACGCCTTGAGCAAGCTCTGATATCCGGAATGGCCTTTGTGGGGAG
The DNA here is from genome assembly GCA_035545255.1 of Rhodanobacteraceae bacterium. Taxonomy (GTDB): domain Bacteria; phylum Pseudomonadota; class Gammaproteobacteria; order Xanthomonadales; family Rhodanobacteraceae; genus Dokdonella_A. The sequence continues at coordinate 25,210 of DASZYR010000015.1, read as the reverse complement.
CGATCGCCTTGAGCGATTCCACGACATCCTCGGGCACACGCAACGTGATCGAGATCATCGGGCGGTCTTTCGCAAGACGCTTTTTCAGTTTGTCAGGAATCATGGGTTTGACGCTCGGCTGACGTCGCCGGCCACGCGGAGATGATGCGGATCGCTTCGTCTTCCCATTCGACATGAATCACCACGAGCAATCGACCGGATGCGTCGTAGCCGATCACCTTGTGGCGAAGCTCGTCATTACGGCTGGCGTCGGCGATACGCAGAAATGGATCAAAGAATGCCTCGGCTGCGCGTTCGAAAGTCACGCCATCGTGGAGGCGTGGATTCTCGCGGGCCTTGCGGCGGTCCCATACGAAGGAGACGCCGTTGAGTTCGTACGAGATATCGGACATCGGGACGATAGGGCGCCGTATTGACAAAGTCAATACGCCTCGAATACGAGGAACCGTCGGCGAAGCGGACAAGCAATCGCCCGGCCGACCGAATTCCGCCCATGTCCCGCTCCGGTCAGTGCATCGTCCAGGACGCACTGACGCCGACCGAGCGCTCGGGCCCGAAGCTCGAAAGCTCGTCAGCCGTCGCGTAGTAGTCTTCGTCGAAGAGGTTGCGCACGAAAAGCTGAAGCCGCCACGATCGCGACACGTTCCAGCGAAGGTCGAAATCGGCGAGTTCGACGGAATCACGCTCGACTTCCTCGAAGCCCGGCCGGTCCATTGCCGCGCGATGCGAGTAACGGCCGCCGAGCGTGAAATCGCCGAACGTGTAGTGCGCCTCGATTGCGGACGTAACCGGCGGGATGCCGTAGAGCGGCGCGCCGGTCTGATCGTGTCCGCGCACGAGCGCGACGCTGCCGAGCAGCGAGAACCGCTCGTTCGGCGCGAAGCCGACGATCGCCTCGGCGCCGTAGAGCGTGCCCTTGCCGAGGTTGTCGTAGCCGTCGATGCCTTCGGCGATCGGCGTCAGCTGGATCAGGTCGCGCACTTCGTTGCGCCATGCGTGCGCCTCGAAGCCCCACGCGCCCGGATGCCACGCGTAGCCGAGGTCGACGCCGCGCGAATGCTCGGACGAAAGATTCGGATTGCCGACGACTTCGCCCTGGGGCGTCACGCCCGTGTAGAAGCGCTCTTCGAGCGTCGGGAAGCGATAGCCGCCCGCGGCGTTCAGCGTCACTCGCGTCGCCGCCGTCGGTTTCCACACGGCGCCGGCAGTGAGCGCGCCGTCGGAGTCGTTCGAATCGTCGCCCCGATGATCCTGCGACGTCGCGGTCCAGCGGCCGCCGAATTCGAGCGCGAGGGCGGGCGCGACGCGCCAGTCGGCGATCGCGAACAGCGAGTAGTCGTTCTCGCGCGCGCCGCGCAGCGTGTAGTCGCGATCGAGCACGGAAGCCGAGGCGTCGTATGCATCGACGTTGCGACGTCCGAAATAGTCGAAGCCGATGTTCGTGTCGATCGCGCCGGTCTCGAACGTCTGTTGCAGCGTTGCGCCGTAATCGGTGCTGCTGACGCCCGCGAACGTGTCGGGCGAGCCGGGACGGCGGTTCCAGGTGCCGAGATACTGATCGTGCGCGAACACGCTCGCTTCAAGACCGCCCGCGTGCCGCAAGCGAACGCGGCCGAGCGTGTGCGAGTCTTCGGGATAGGTCGAGTCGCGCGCGGGATAGCGGCTGTTCGATTTGCCGATGTTCTCGGTGCGCGACGGCAAAAGGAACGCATCGACATCGAAAGCACCCGCGCTGCCGCGGTATTGCAGCAGCGCGCTCTCGCGCTCGTAGCTCGTGTTGAGCGGCGCGCCGTTTGCGGCTTCGCTGTCGCCGGCCTGGTGGCGCGCGGCGGCGATCGAATACGAATCGCTGCCGAGGCCGGCGGCGAGCAGCGCTTCGTCGCCGCCCGTCGCATAGCTCGCGTTCGCGAACGGCGCATCGAACCAGCGCGGCTCGATCGAGACCGCGCCGCCGAGCGCGCCCGGTCCGTAATGCACGACCGCCGGGCCGAGCGTCGCCGCGACGTCGCCGAGCAGCGACGGCTCGACGAATGCAACCGGCACGCCCGCGCGACGCTGTGCGGTGATCGGGATGCCGCCGACGAGGATCAGGATTCCGTTCGCGCCGCTGCCGCGGATCGAGAATGTTTCGAAGAGTCCGTTCTGTCCGGTCGCGCCGACGCCGGGCAGCTGCGTCACGAGATCCTGGAAATCCGCGGGTGCTGCGACCGCGTGCTCGAAGTCGACGAATTCGATCGCAAGCGCGTCCGGCACATCGGCCGCGGTGCCTTTCGCGGTGACGCGAACGACTTCGCCGGTCCAGGCGCGGCGCGTCCCGCGCTCGTTTTCGCTGGTCCCGTCGCTTTCGCGCTCGTCCGGCCTTGTGGTGTCCTCGGCGAGCGCGGAACCCGCCGCGAAGGGCGCCATGCCGACTGCTGCGGCAAACACGCTTTTGCGGATCTTTCGCAGCACGACGAATCCTCCCGGGTGAATTCGTTCCGCCGAGCGGGGGACGGAACAGGAGCCCGACTCTAGGACACCCGGTGCAGAAGGGGATCGGTCTTGAAGCGGAGTCGAAAACTCGGAGCGCACCGCATCCAGCGGCGCGCAGGCATCGCGTATTGCGCCTCGACCGATCGGCATCAGCGGCGGGACCTTCGGACGCCCGATCGTCGACGGGACCGGTCCTGCTGCAGCCCGCGCCCGAACCATCCTGCCGGACGCCGGTGACGCCGCGCGCGTCGCGCGTCAGCCGAACACGAGCTCGGCCGCGATCACGCCGTCGAGCGCCTGAAGGCTGTCCTTGAGCGCGGGCGTCGCGCGCACGCGCCATTCGGCGCCGAGCTCGATCTCGGCTTGTCCTTCGGCATTGTGGTAGCTGATGCGCACGGGCGTCGCGCCGCCGCGGTGCGCCGCGAGCGTGTGCTGAAGCCGCGTGGCGAAATCGGCGCCGACGCCATTGAGCCTCACGCGCAGGACGCGCGCGCTGCGCTCGCATGCGGATTCGATCGTCGCGACCGAGTTGACGCGCACCTGATAGTTGCCCGAGAACTCGTCGAGGCTGAGCCCGCCCTCGAAGACGAGGATCGCGTCGCGCGTCAGCAAGGGTCCGTATTCGATCCAGGCCTCGCGGAAGAGGCTGACTTCGATGCGCCCGGACCAGTCCTCGACCTGCACGAATGCCATCGCATCGCCGCGCTTGCGGATCGCGATGACTTGTCCGGCGATCGTGCAGGAGCGGTCGGAGAAGCGCCCGCGGCGCTCGTGGGGCGCCGGCGGGGTGTAGTGCTGGTCGATCTCGCCGATCGGCGACGTCGCGATGCGCGCGATGAGGCCCCGCCAGCTGTCGGTCGGGTGGCCCGAGAGGTAGTGGCCGAGCGTCTCGCGCTCGCCGGCGAGCTTGCGCTCGATCGGCCATTCGGCGGTCGTCGGCAGCGGCGCGGATTCGAACACCGATGCGACCGTCGCGCCGAACATGTCGTTCTGGCCGGCTTCGGCGTCGCGCGCGTGCTGCTCGGCGGCGCGCACGGCTTCGGGCAATTGCAGCATCAGGCTCGCGCGGTTCGGTGCGAGCGCATCCATCGAGCCCGAGAGGATCAGCGCCTCCAGCACGCGCTTGTTGATCTTCTGCGCATCGACACGGCGGCAGAAATCGGCGAGATCGGCGAACGCGCCGCCGCTCGCCCGCGCCGCGACGATCGACTCGACCGCGCCGCGGCCGACGCCCTTGACCGCGCCGAGACCGTACCGGATCGCCCGCGCGTCGCGCGCCTCGAACATGTAGTCCGATGCGTTGATGTCCGGCGGATCGACGACGGCGCCGAGCGCGCGCGCCTCGGCGAGGAAGTTCACGACCTTGTCGGTATTGTCCATGTCGCTCGACAGCACCGCCGCCATGAATTCGGCCGGGTAGTGCGCCTTCAGCCACGCGGTCTGGTAGGAGATCAGCGCGTACGCCGCCGCGTGCGACTTGTTGAAGCCGTAGCCCGCGAACTTCTCCATCGTGTCGAACACGGTGTCGGCTTTCGCTTCGGCGACGCCGTTCTTCGCCGCGCCCTCGCGGAAGATCGCGCGGTGCCTGGCCATCTCCTCGGCTTTCTTCTTGCCCATCGCGCGGCGCAAAAGGTCGGCGCCGCCGAGCGAGTAGCCGCCGACGATCTGCGCCATCTGCATGACCTGTTCCTGATAGACCATGATCCCGTAGGTCTCTTTCAGGACCGGCTCGACGCGCGGATCGGGATAGTCGATCGGCTCCGAACCGTGCTTGCGCCGACAGTAGCTCGGGATCAGGTCCATCGGGCCCGGCCGATAGAGCGCGCCGAGCGCGATGATGTCCTCGAAGCGATCGGGCCTGGCGTCCTTCAGCATCGACTGCATGCCGCGCGACTCGAACTGGAACACCGCGACGGTGCGCGCCTTGCGCAGGAGCTCGAACACCTTCGCGTCGTCGAGCGGCAGCGCCATGATGTCGAGCGGCTCTTCGCCGGTCGCGGCGCGCTTCGCGTTGATCGCCTTGACGGTCCAGTCGATGATCGTCAGCGTGCGAAGGCCGAGGAAGTCGAACTTGACGAGTCCGACCGCCTCGACGTCGTCCTTGTCGAACTGCGTCACGAGCGCGTCGCCGCCGCTTTCCGAGAAAAGCGGCGCGTAGTCGCTGAGCGGCCCCGGCGCGATGACGACGCCGCCCGCGTGGCGTCCGGCGTTGCGCGTCAGGTCCTCGAGCTTCAGCGCGAGCTCGACGAGCTCGCGGACCTCCTCGTCGCTCGCGTACAGCGCCTTGAATTCGGCGACGATGCGCTCGGGCTCCTTCCTCGATTTCTCCGAGCGGCCGAGCGCGTCTTCTAGCGAGAGATCGAGCGGCATCTTCGGCAGGAGCTTCGCGATGCGGTCGACCTGTCCGTACGGCATGCCGAGCACGCGGCCGGTGTCGCGCAGCACGGCCTTCGCCGCCATCGTGCCGTAGGTGATGATCTGGCTGACGCGCTCGCGTCCGTACTTGCGCGAGACGTAGTCGATGACCTCGTCGCGACGATCCATGCAGAAGTCGACGTCGAAATCCGGCATCGACACGCGCTCGGGATTCAAGAAGCGCTCGAACAGGAGGCCGTAGCGCAACGGATCGAGATCGGTGATGCCGAGCGCGTACGCGACGAGCGATCCGGCGCCGGAGCCGCGCCCGGGTCCGACCGGAATGTCGTGCCGCTTCGCCCAGTTGATGAAGTCGGCGACGATCAGGAAGTAGCCCGCGAATCCCATCTGCACGATGACGTCGAGCTCTTCGGCGAGACGCCGTTCGTAGTCGGTGCGCTCGAAGCCGGTCGCGAGCGCCTGGCTTTCGAGACGATCGGCGAGTCCCGCGCTCGCCTGCGTGCGGATGTAGCTGTCGAGCGTGTGCGCTTCGGGCACCGGGAACGCCGGCAGGAAATACGTGCCGAAGCTGAGCTCGAGATTGCATCGCTTGGCGAGCTCGACCGCGTTCTCGGCGAGCTCGGGCAGATCGGCGAACAGCGCCGCCATTTCGTCCGGCGACTTCAGGTATTGGTCGGGCGAATAATCGCGCGGGCGCTTCGGATCGGCGAGCACGCGTCCGGCATGGATGCAGACGCGCGCTTCGTGCGCTTCGAAGTCCTCGCGCGCGAGGAAGCGCACGTCGTTGCTCGCGACGACCGGAAGGTCGAGCCGCTCGGCCAGCGCGAGCGCGCCGTCGAGGAAAACGTCTTCGTTCGGCCGGTGCGTGCGCGTCGCTTCGAGATAGAAGCGGTCGGGGAATCGCGCGCGCAATCGCTCGGCGCGCACGCGCGCGTAATCGTCGCGGCCGGCGATCACGAGGCGGCCGATCTCGCTGCCTTGGCCTGCGAGCGCGATCAGGCCTTCGTGCGCTTCCTCGAGCCAGTCGAGCGCGACGAGCGCGCGGTCGCCGCGGCGGCCTTCGGCGTACGCGCGCGTCAGCAGGCGCGAGAGATTCAGGTAGCCGTCCCGGTTCTGGCAGAGCACGGTCAGCCGATGCGGCTCGGCACGCTCGTCGCGCTCGGCGATCCAGAGATCGCAGCCGGCGATCGGCTTGATGCCGGCCGCCTCGGCCGCGCGGTAGAACTTGACGAGCGCGAAGAGGTTGCTCTGGTCCGTCAGCGCCACGGCCGGCATGCCCGAAGCCGTGCACGCGGCGACGAGATCGCCGACGCGGATCGTCGAATCGGTCAGCGAATACTCGCTGTGGACGTGGAGATGGACGAATTCCGCGGGCATGGCGGGAGTGACGCGGGGCAAGCCAGAGCGTAGTGCGCGCGGTCGGAGGCGGCAAGCTTGACGGCTTCGGGCGGCGGCGATCCAGGAGGCGCGAACGACGATCGAATCGACAGGCGTATCAAGAGGTTATCGACGATTCGCCAATCTCGAAGACGGCGGGCCCACGGGCGTTCGAAAGCACTTGCCGAATCCGCGGAATCGGACGCCGCTCGCGACGGTCCGCCCGGCCGCGCAAAACGCCTGTTCCGCTTCGCGCTCGCGCGAAGTCAGAAAAGCTCGGGCTCCATGCATTGTCGAACCGGCGCGAAGCTGCGCCGGTGGATCGGGCAGGGGCCGAGCCGGCCGAGCGCCTCGAAGTGCTCGGGCGTCGAATAGCCCTTGTGCTGCGCGAAACCGTAGCCGGGATGCACGCCGTCGAGCTCGCGCATGAGGCCGTCGCGCGTCGTCTTCGCCAGGATCGATGCGGCGCTGATCGCGGGCTCCTTCGCGTCGCCGTCGACGACCGCGCGTGCCGGACACGGCATCGGCTTCGGCAGCTGGTTGCCGTCGACGAGCGCGTATGCCGGCGCCAGCGAAAGCGCGCCGAGCGCGCGCTGCATGCCGAGCATCGTCGCGTGGAAGATGTTGAAACGGTCGATCTCCTCGACACCGACGGCGACGACCGAGAACGCGAGCGCGCGCTCGCGGATCAGCGCGGCAAGGCGCTCGCGTTCGTTCTCGCAGAGCACTTTCGAGTCGGCAAGGCCGATGATCGGCTTGCGGGTGTCGAGAATCACCGCCGCGACGACGACGGGTCCCGCCAGAGGTCCGCGGCCGGCTTCGTCGACGCCGGCGACGCCTTCCTCGCCGCTCGCGCCGTGGCGCGCCGCGCTCCTGCGCAGGCGCTCGATCCAGCGGCGCACGCGCACCGTCGTCGGCGCGGCGGCGAATCCGGAGACGGCTGGCTCGACCGCGCTCATTCCGCGCGCAGATCCTTCAGCTTGTTGAACACGTAGTCGTGGTACGAGGCGACCATGTTCGTATCCTTGCAGTCGAGATAGCGGCCCTTGCAGCGCTCGCGCAGCAGCGTGTTCGCCTGGTAGAACGCGTCCTTCGGCACGCCGGCGACGTCGAGCACGAGCGAGCCCAGGAACGCGATGTCGAGCACAGGGTAGTCGAACCTGCGTTTCACGGGGTAGCTCGACTTGATGCTGTAGTACGTCACCATGCTCGAATTGGGCCCCGCTTCCTTCGGCACCTGCTTCGGGATCGCATGGATCGCGCCGTCGAACGAGGGCTGATGATCGCCGAAATGCATCAGCACGACCGGACGCCGGCCATCGAACAGGTAATCCTGAAGCTCGGCCAGCATCGCGTCGGACTGCTGAAGGCGCTCGAGGTAGTTGCCGAGATTGAGGTTCAGCCAGTCGTCGAGATCCTTCGGACGGAACTTGCCCGGAAACAGCGGCTTGTCGTAGGGCGACGGCAGCCCGGCGAGCGGTTTCATGTGCGGGCCGTGCTGGTGCAGCGTCAGCATGAAGACGAACAGAGGCTGCTCCGGATGCACGCGTTTCTCGTCGTCGTAGATGCGCTCGAACACCTTTAGGAGATCGGCGTCCGTGCTCTCCCAGCCGAGTCCGTATTCGGTGCCGTCGTAGAACGCGTCGAAGCCGTAGTAGTCGTATGCGTTGCGCGCGTTGAGGAAATCGCCGGTCATCGGATACACGGCGATCGCGCGATAGCCCGCGGCGCGGAACACGCGCGGCAGCGTGTGGTCGACGCGGGGCGCGAGGTTGTACGGCGCGTAAAGTCCGGCCGGGCCGAACAGCGTGTGCGCGAGCCCGGTCAGGACCGCGAACTCGCTGGTCCATGTGCCGCCGCCGAACGTGTGCACGGTGAGGAGCCCGTGCGCGCGTGTCGCCTTGTCGGCGTCGAACATGCGGCGCTTGCAGACGTCGATCGTGCAGACCTTCAGGATGCGAGGATCGAACGTGGACTCCTCGAGGATCGCGACGACGTCGGGCCGCGACGCCGGCGCCTGGAGCGGCCGCTCGAGTTTCCAGCCGATCGTGCGGTCGATCTTCGGCGGAATCTCCGGCTCCGTGACGACGGTATCGTTGAATGACGTGAAGAAGTCCGTGAGGAAGCTTCTGTCGTTGATCGTGATCCACATCGGTTTGTTGAAGACCGCCGAGAACGGCCCGCCCGGCATGAGGCAGACCAGCAGCAGCGCGGCCGATGCCAGCGTGCCGAGCAAGCGCGCCGCGCCGCGCACCAGGCGGCGTCGGTCGCGCAGCAGCGTGGCCGGCTCGTCGAGCGCGGCGAGGATCAGGAGCAGCGGAATCAGGACGATCGCAGCGAGGCAGACGGCGAGCAGCAGCGGATAGCGCGCGATGACGCCGATCGTCTCGCGGTTGACGAAATATTCGAGGTCCGGCGCCAGCACCGGCGTCGTCAGATAGACGAACTTCAGCGTTCCGGCGATCTCGATCGCGCCGAAAACGAGCGCTGCGACGAGCAGCGCGAGCGCGACGCGCGCCGTCGCGAACAGGACGAGAAGGACGCTGAGCAGAACCAGCGACAGCGTGAAAAGGCGCTCGGCCCAAGTGTGCTCGGTCGCGGGGCCGAACGCGAGCATCGCGACGAACGCGAACAGCGCAAGAGTCCGGAGCACGCGAGCGCGTCGCGTCGTCGTCGGAACCGGGGTCAGCATGCGGCGCTCGTCACCGATCCATCGTGCGGATGCGGCGTTTCGCCGTCAATCCGCAGCGCAGCGCGAAGCAGAAGCCTCGCCCTCGACCAGCCGCGCGACGGCCGCGGCTGCCGAGCGGCTCGCATCGCGGCGGAGCGCAAGGTGCAGGTTGCGGTACTCGGCGAGCAGGGGCAACGGTATCTGCCGGTCCCGCAAGGAAGGCAGCAGCGCCGCGGACAGCGCTTCGGGCGTGCAGGCGTCCTGCATCAATTCGGGAACGATCTCGCGGCCCGCGAGCGCGTTCGGCAGCGAATAGTGACGCGTCTTCAGCATCCCGAGTCCGGTGACGATGCGGTATGTCAGCGGCGAGATGCGATAGGCGACCGCCATCGGGCGCTTGGCGAGCATCGCTTCGAGCGACGCGGTGCCCGAAGCGAGCAGGATCGCGTCGGCCGCGAGCATCGCTTCGTGGGCGTGGTTGTCGACCACGCGAATCGCGGATCGCAAATCGCGAGTCGGCGACGCAGCCGCGTCGCTGGCCGCTCGCGGTCCGCGATTTGAGATTCGCCAGGCGTCGAACGCGCCTTCGAACACCTGCCGACACTCCGCGTTGGCCATCGGCGCCACGATCTGAAGATCGGGCAGCTGCTCGCGCAGACGCTCGGCGGCGCCGATGAAATCGGATGCGAGGCGACGGACCTCGCCGAGCCGGCTGCCGGGCAGGAGCGCAAGCACCGGCGCGTCCGAAGGCAGTCCGAGCGTTTCGCGTGCAGGCCCTTGCGGCGCCTCCAGCGGAAACGCGTCCGCGAGCGGATGGCCGACGAACGTCGCGCGCACGCCGTGCTCGGCGTAGATCGCGGGCTCGAACGGAAACAGGCACAACACGAGATCGGCGCTTTCGCCGATCCGGCGCGCGCGCTTCGCGCGCCAGGCCCAGATCGACGGACTGACATAATGGACCGTGCGGATACCCGTGCGCTTCAACGCGCGCTCGAGACCGAGATTGAAATCGGGCGCATCGATGCCGATGAACGCGTCCGGGCGGAACGCGAGCGCGCGCCGGCGCGTGTCGCGTCGCAATGCGAGCAGGCGCGGCAGGTGGCGCACGACTTCGGCGAGACCCATCACCGCGAGTTCGTCCGACGCGTGCCAGGCGTCGAATCCGGCCGCCTGCATGCGTGGACCGCCGATGCCGGCGAATTGCGCTTCGGGATAGTGCTCGCGCATCGCGGCGATGAGACCGGCGCCGAGCAGGTCGCCGGAGGCTTCGCCGGCGACGAGGACGAAACGGCGAGAGCCGGGATTCGGGATTCGGGATTCGGGATTCGGCGAAGACATGGCCGGTTCGTCCGGAGTATCGGGCATCAGGCGTTCCGCCTGCGCGCGCGCACGATGCGCCTACGCTTCCCCTCTCCCGCTTGCGGGAGAGGGCAGGGTGAGGGCAATCGGAGTGGGGCGTCGAGCCTGCTTGCCCTCACCCCAACCCTTTCCCGCAAGCGGGAGAGGAAAAATGCGGGTGCTTTCCTGCAATAGGAAAGAAAATTCCAGATGAATCCATATCCCGGCCGCGAGTTCCGAATCCCGGCCTTCACCGCACCAATGCCCGCTCGCTCGAATCAATGAACTCGAGCATCACCGCCACGTCCTTCGAATCCGCTGCCATCGCCGCGAGTTCCGCGCGTGCGTCGGCGAGCGGGCGATTGCCGAGATAAAGCGTGCGGTAGGCGCGCTTGATCGCGGCGATGCGATCGGCGTCGAAACCTCGCCGCTTGAGCCCTTCGGAATTGATGCCGCGCGGGCGGCCATAGTCGGAGGCCACCATCACGAACGGCGGCACGTCGCCGTTGACGAGACAACCCATTCCGATGAACGCATGCGCGCCGATGCGGCAGAACTGATGCACGCCGGCGAAGCCCGAGAGAATCGCGTGGTCGCCGATCGCGACGTGGCCGGCCAGCGTCGCGTTGTTCGAGAAGATCGTGTGGTCGCCGATGACGCAATCGTGCGCGACGTGCACGTAGGCCATGATCCAGTTGTCGCTGCCGATGCGCGTCGCGCCGCCGCCCTCGGCCGTGCCGCGGTTCAGCGTGACGAATTCGCGGATGAGGTTGCGATCGCCGATGACGAGCTCGCTCGCCTCGCCGCCGAATTTCTTGTCCTGCGGGATCGCGCCGATCGACGCGAACTGGAAGATGCGGTTGTCGCGGCCGATGCGCGTCGTGCCCTCGATGACGACGTGCGGGCCGATCGTCGTGCCCTCGCCGATCTCGACGCCGGCGCCGATGATGGTGTAGGCGCCGATCGTGACGCCCGATCCGATCCGCGCGCCGGGATCGACGATCGCGCTCGGATGGATCATCAGCCCGCGACCTCGGCGCAGAGCATCTCCGCTTCCGCTGCGACCTTGCCGTCGACGAGGGCCTGGCACCAGAAGAGGCTCATGTTCCGCATCGTGCGCCGGTGCTCGACCTCGAGCACGAGCTGGTCGCCCGGCACGACGGTTCGGTTGAAGCGGGCCTTGTCGACCTTGACGAGATAGAACACGACCGGCACGTTCGCATCGTGCGGGACCGAGAGCTTGATCAGCACGCCGGCCGACTGCGCCATCGCCTCGATGATGAGCACGCCCGGCATGACCGGATGACCGGGGAAGTGGCCCTGGAAGAAGGGCTCGTTGATCGTGACGTTCTTGATCGCGGTCACGCGCTTGCCGTGCTCGAACGCGACGACGCGGTCGATCAGGAGGAACGGATAGCGGTGCGGGAGCATCGATGCGATGCGCTCCACGTCGAGCGGCAGGTCCACGCCGGCGTGCTCCTTGTCGTTCGTCATTCGGGTTCCCTCTGTGCGTCGATGCGCCGGACGAATTCGTCGAGATGCTTGAAGCGCGCCGCATTGCGGCGCCAGCGCCGGTTGTCCTGTATCGGCGTGCCCGAGGAATACTCGCCGGGCTCCCTGAGACTGTGCGTGACGAGGCTCATCGCGGTCACGGTCACGCGATCGGCGATCTCGAGATGGCCCAGTATGCCAGCCGCGCCGCCGATCAGGCAGTAACGGCCGATTTTCGCGCTGCCCGCGACGGCGGCGCAGCCGGCCATCGCCGTGTGCGCGCCGACGAAGACGTTGTGCGCGATCTGGATCTGGTTGTCGAGACGGACGTCTTCTTCGAGCACGGTATCGCCGAGCGCGCCGCGGTCGATCGTCGTGTTCGCGCCGATCTCGCAATCGTCGCCGACGGCGACGCCGCCGAGTTGCGGCACTTTTTCCCAGTGATCCTGCGCGAACGCGAGGCCGAATCCGTCGGCGCCGATCACGGCGCCGGGATGCACGAGCACGCGCTTGCCGAGTTTCACGTCCTGCACGAGCGTCACGCGAGCGACGAGCCGCGATTGCGCGCCGACCGAACAGCCGCGGCCGACGATGCAATGCGGGCCGAGGATCGCGCCGTCGCCGATTTCGGCATCGGCATCGACGACGCAACAAGGCCCTATCGACGCCGACGCGGCGATGCGGGCGCCGTCGCCGATCGTCGCGCTCGCGTGCACGCCGGGCGTGGCCGCCGGCGTCCGCTCGAACAGCGTCGCGATGCGCGCGAACGCGACATAGGGATCGTCGGCGATCAGCGCGGCGCCGCCGAACGCTTCCGCATCGGCGGCGCGAAGCACGACGGCGCCGGCGCCGGTTCCGGCGAGCTCTGCGCGATAGCGCGGATTGGCGAGGAACGAAAGCTGCCCGGCTCCGGCGCTCGCAAGCGTCGCGACGCCGCGGATCGGCGTCGCGGCGTCGCCGCGCAGCTCGAGGCCGAAGCGCGAGGCGATCTCGCCGAGCGCGTGGGCGGTCGTCATGGCGCGCTGCCGCTCTTGGCGCGGTACTGCTTCTTCAGGCGCTCCAGCACCTGATCGGTGATGTCGACGCGCGCGCTCGCGAATACGACCGGGCTCGGCACGATGAGGTCGAATCCCTGCTCGCGCGCGAACTCGACGACGGCGTCGTTGATCTCGCGCCAGCTCCTGTCGAGCTCTTGGTCGCTGCGCGATTTCAGGTCGTTGCGCATGCTGTCGCGGTTGCGCTTGATCGAGCGGTCGAGCGCGTCGATCTCGCGCTTCTGCGCTTCGGCCTCGCTGGAGGACAAGGTCGCCGATTCGCGCTGCTGGCGCTCGCGCAATTCCTGAAGGTGTTTCTCGTCGGCCTTGAGCGCGCTGTCTCGCGGCGCGAACTCGCGCTCGAGCTTCTGCCTTCCGGCAACGACTTGCGGTGCGTTGTCGAGCAGGCGCTTCATGTCGACGTAGCCGACGCGCGCCGCCGAGCCTGCCTGCGGATGCGCGAGCGGCGACGACGCCAAAGCGAGGATCAACACCAGCGCGCGGACCGCTTCTCGTGCTTGTGCCGGCCACCTCACGCGTCGATCTCCTCGCCAGCCGCGCCGCTCTGCTCCCGGATCGTCAGAAGGTGTTTCCGAACGAGAACTGGATCGTCTCGACGTCGTCGCCGTGCTGCTTGCGGATCGGCCTTGCGAGGTTGATCACGATCGGGCCGACCGGCGCGCGCCACTGGAACGAGATGCCGGTGGAAGCGCGCAGGTCGCTCGCGTTCCAGGCGTTGTAATCCTTGAAGACGTTGCCGACGTCGATGAACCAGGAGAGGCGCGTCGTGTCGTTGTCTTCCTTGACGAACGGCGTCGGGAAGATGAGCTCGGCCGAGCCGACCGTCTTGAACGCGCCGCCGACCGGAACGAGGCAGCCCTGGATCGTCGACGGGCAGGTCAGCTCGTTGTAGCTGAGCTTCGGGCCGAGCGTGTTGTCGCGGAAGCCGCGCACGTCGCTGACGCCGCCGGCGTAGAAGTTCCTGAAGAACGGCAGGCCCGAGAGATCGACGTAGCGGCTGGGGTCCATGCCGGGATCGGGGTTCGCGTCGGGCGTGCGCCAGGTGTCGCCGTAGCCGAGCGTGAAGTGCGAGTAGAACGTGAACTTGTCCGTCAGCGGCAGGTATTGGCCGAAGCGGTAGAACAGCGTGTAGTACTCGACCGTCGATCCCGGCAGCGCGACGTCGAGCGAGACCTGCTGCAGCGATCCGCGCGTCGGGTTCCAGTATCTGTTGCGCGTGTCGTGCGCCCACGAGAACGTCGTTTCCCACGTGTGGAACGTGTGGTGTCCGAGCGTGTCGATGTAGTTGATGAACGACTGGGGCGTCAGGCCCTCGTAGGTCGACACGCCGGTCTTGCTGACGCCGAGCTGCGCGTTGATCGTGTCGGACTCGGTGATCGGCAGCGCGAAGTACATGTCGAACGCGTCGCTGTTCGTCAGGTAGCTCGCGAGGTTGTCCTCGCCGGCGTCGAATTCGGTGTGGTGGAAGTCGTAGCCGATGCCGATGCCGTCGGTCGTGAGATACGGCTCGAAGTACGAGAACTCGTAGCGCTTCAGGAACGAGGACTGCTGCGCGGTGACGCCGACCTTGTCGCCGGTGCCGAAGAAGTTGTTCTGCGTGACCGCGACGCTCGCGATGAGGCCCTGCACCTGCGAGTAGCCGAGGCCGAAGGTGAAGCTGCCGGAGTTCTGCTCCTCGAGCGTGACGACGACATCGACCTGATCCTCGGTGCCGGGCACCTTGGGCGTGTCGATCGTGACGGTCTTGAAGAAGCCGAGACGCTGCAGGCGGATCTTCGAGCGGTCGATCGCGGCCTGCGAATACCAGGCGCCTTCGAGCTGGCGCATCTCGCGGCGCACGACTTCGTCCTCGGTGTGCTGGTTGCCCTTGAAGACGATGTTGCGCACGTAGACGCGCTTGCCGGGATTGACGAAGAAATTGAGGCCGACTTCGCGTTTCTCGCGATCGATCGTCGGAATCGGCTGCACTTCGGCGAACGCATAGCCGATGTTGGAAAGCGTCGCCGAGATCGCATCCGAGGACTTCTCGACCTTCTCGCGCGAGAAAAGGTCGCCCGGCTTGATCTGGATGAGCTTGCGCAGGTCCTCTTCCTTCAGGATGAGGGCGCCGGTCAGCTTGATGTCGCTGACCTTGTAGACCTCGCCTTCGCGGATCGCGGCGGTGACGTACATCTTGCGCTTGTCGGGGCTGATCGAGACCTGCGTCGAGTCGACGTTGAAGTCGACGTAGCCGCGGTCCATGTAATACGAGGTCAGCTTCTCGAGATCGCCGGAGAGCTTCTCGCGCGAGTACTGGTCGTCCTTCGTGTACCAGGAGAGGAGGTTCGACGTGCTCGATTCGAAGTTCGACGTGACGTCCTTGTCCGGGAACGTCGTGTTGCCGACGACGTTGATGTGCTTGATCTTCGCGACCTTGCCCTCGGCGATGTTGATCGCGACCTCGACGCGGTTGCGGTCGAGGTTGACGACGGAGGTCCTGACCGAGACGTTGTACTTGCCCCGGTTGTAGTACTGGCGCGTCAGCTCGTTCTGGACTTCCGAGAGCTTCAAGGGATCGAACGCCTCGCCCTCGGCGAGGCCGATGCCCTTCAGGCCCTTCAGGAGATCCTCGTCCTTGAGGTCCTTGTTGCCGCGCAGCGCGATCTTCGAGATCTGCGGGCGCTCCTTGACCGTGACGACGAGGATGTCGCCCTGGCGCGAGAGCTGCACGTCGTTGAAGAAGCCGGTCTTGTAGAGCGCGCGGATCGCCTGCTCGGCGCGGTCCGGCGTCAGCTGATCGCCCTTCTCGACCGAGAGATACGTGAACACCGTGCCGGGCGCGATGCGCGACAGCCCGTCGATGCGGATGTCCGAGATCGTGAACGCGTCGAAGGCGAAGGCATCGCTGCAGACGAGCGAGGCGAAGAGGGCGATAAGGGCGGCAATACGCTTCATTCGTCAGTTCCGTCCGGACATCTTCGGGCTCGCGGCAGCCAGCCGCCGCGGCCCTGGTTGTTATTGGCGTCGCCGGACGCCCGCTCGGGACGCGCCGGCTCGCCGATTCCGGTGCATGCCCGGAGGGTTCTCCGCGCTCCGCCGGTGAAGGCGGAATGCGGCCGATGCGTCCATGCATCGCCCAGCGAAACCGCCGGAAGGGCGCCTTCCGGCCTTCGCTGGGATCAGTTTCTCCGGATCAGGAAACGATCCGCAGGATATCGTTGTAGAACGCCAGCCCCATCAGGGCCACAAGCAGCATCAGCCCCACGTATTGGCCGGCAACCTGCGTGCGTTCGCTGACCGGGCTGCCCTTGACGAGCTCGATAAGGTAATACAGCAGGTGTCCGCCGTCCAAGATCGGGATCGGCAGGAGGTTCATGACCGCGAGCGAGAGGGAGACGGCGGCGAGGAAATCGAAGAACCAGGCGATGCCCATGTGCGCCGTCGTGTTCGCGGCCTGGCCGATCGTGATGATCCCGGAAAGGTTCCGCGTCGACGCCTCGCCCGTGAAGATCTGGCCGATCAGCTTCAGCATGCGCGTGGTCTGATGCCAGGTTTCGGCGAAGGCGGCGGGGATCGCCGCGAGCGGGCCCTCCCGAAGCAGGGCATCGTGTGCGTCGGGCGCTTCGATGCCGGTGACCCAGCGCGAGGTGCCGTTCTCGCCCTGGCGGATCGCGCGCACGGAGAAATCGATATGGCGCCCGGCGCGCTCGACCTCGATCCCGAGGACGGGCGATTTCGCCGCTTCCTTCTGGATGAGCCCGCCGAGCGCTTCGAAATCGGCCACGGGCACGCCGTTGATCGCCAGGATCCGATCCCCGTCCTCGAGCCCGGCGGCAGCGGCCGGCATCCCGGAGCGTACCTTGTCGGCAACCGGCGGCACCGAGGGCAGCTTCAGCTTGAGCCCGATTTCGTCCAGCGCCTTTTCGATGTCGCCTTTGACCGCGAGACGATCGAGCGGCAGCTGCCGCACAGCGGTTTCGCCGGCCGCGGTGCGTACGTCGATCGAGGTCGGTTTCGCGTCCAGCGAGCGCTGCGCGATCGCGCCGAGCGCATCGGTCCAGGTCGCTACCTTCTCGCCGTCGACCGACAGGATGCGATCACCAGCCTCGAAGCCGGCGGCGGCCGCCATGCCCGAAGGCGTGTCGACGACCGGCTGGAAATCGGGCTTGCCGATGACGAAGACCGCCCAGAACGCCGCAACCGCGAAGATGAAATTGAAAGCCGGCCCCGCCGCAGCGATCGCGATGCGCTGGAGCACGGGCTTGCGGTTATGCGCCTGATCGAGCTCGGCGGGCGCCACTTCGCCCTCGCGCTCGTCGAGCATCTTGACGTAGCCGCCGAGCGGGATCGCAGCGATCACGAAATCGGTGCCGTGACGGTCTCGGCGCGTCCACAGCGCCCTGCCGAAGCCGACCGAGAAGCGCAGCACCTTGACGCCGCAGCGACGCGCGACGACGAAATGGCCGAACTCGTGAAACGTGATCAGCACGCCGAGCGTGACGATCAGCCACCAAACGGAACCGAAGAACTCGCTCATGCACTGCCGCTCTGGATTTTTCTGTGCGGGACCGGAACCGCGATGGCGGGCCGGTCGGTCGATACGGGCCGCTTCCGCAGCAGCGGCTCAGCCCTTCGCCGACGCGATGATACGTTGCGCCACCCGACGCGCAGTTAAATCGGCGTCAACCACGTCCGCGAGCGTGCCGACCGGCGACGATGGCGTCGATTCCAGTGCCGATTCAATGACTTCCGCGATGCCGAGAAACGGCAGCCCGCCGTCGAGGAACGCTTCGACCGCAACCTCGTTGGCTGCGTTCAGCACGATCGGTGCGCTGCCGCCGGCCGCGAGCGCGCCGTAGGCGAGATCGAGGCAGGCGAACGTCTCGCGATCGGGCGCCTCGAAATCGAGCCGCCCCGAGCCGACCAGATCGAGCGGCGCGACGCCCGCGTCAACGCGCTCGGGCCATGCGAGCGCATAGGCGAGCGCCGTGCGCATGTCGGGATTGCCGAGCTGCGCGAGCACCGAGCCGTCCCGGTACTCGACCATCGAATGCACGATGCTCTGCGGATGCACGACGACGTCGATGCGATCGGCCGGCGCTTCGAAGAGGAAATGCGCCTCGATGACTTCGAGGCCCTTGTTCATCAACGTCGCCGAATCGACCGAGATCTTCCGGCCCATGCGCCAGTTCGGATGCGCGCAGGCCATCTCGGGCGTGATCGCGCCGAGATGCTCGCGCGTCCGCCCGCGGAACGGGCCGCCCGAGGCCGTGAGCACGATGCGGCGAACGCCGGCGGCGTCGAGGCTTGCGCGTCCGGCGGGAAGGCACTGGAACACCGCGTTGTGCTCGGAATCGATCGGCAGCAATTCGCCGCCGCCTTCGTCGAGCGCGGCGCGGAGCAAGGGGCCCGCCATGACGACGGCTTCCTTGTTCGCGAGCAGGAGACGCTTGCCGGCACGCGCGGCCGCGAGCGTCGATTCGAGCCCCGCCGCGCCGACGATCGCGGCGACGATGGTGTCGCAGGCGCCGTCGCGCGCGGCGGCGGCGAGCGCTTCGGGTCCGGCCGCGATGCGTGTCGCGAGACGTGCCGCGCGCAGGCGTTCGCGAAGCTCCGCTTCGCGCGATGCGTCGGCGATGACTGCGAGATCGGGCGCGAACTTCGCGCAGAGATCGGCGAGCGCCTCGACGTTCCGGTGTGCCGCGAGAATGCCGGCGCGGAAACGATCCGGGTGGCGGGCGATGACGTCGAGCGCGCTGGCGCCGATCGAGCCCGTGGCGCCCAGCACCGCGATCGTCCTCATGACGCGAGATCGATCAGCGCCTTGCCGAGAGCGAACACCGGCACGGCGGCGAACACGCTGTCGAAGCGGTCGAACACGCCGCCGTGGCCCGGAAAGAGCGCGCCCGAATCCTTCACGCTGGCCTGCCGCTTGACGAGGCTCTCGAAGAGATCGCCGACGATCGACACGGCGATCGTCACGAGCGCGAGCGCGACGACCGCGACGAATGCGCCGCCGCGCACGTCGAGGATCCATGCGCCGATCGCGGCCACGACCACGCCGGCGCCGAATGCGCCGTAAACGCCCGCAAACGTCTTGTTCGGACTGATCTGCGGACAGAGCTTCCTGCGCCCCCAGCGGCTGCCGGCGAAATAGGCGCCGATGTCGGCGGTCCACACGAGCGTCAGCGCAAAGAGCGCCCAGCCGGGGCCGTGCGACGGCGATTCGTGCAGCTTCGCGAGCGCGAGCCAAGCGGGGAGCGTCGCGAAGATCCCGGCGGCGAACTTGAGCGCGGCGTTGCCGCGCGTCGGCGCCGCGCCGAACGAGAAATGGCCGAGCCATGCGGTCGCGACGACCCACCACGCGACGCCTGCGCCGATGACCCACCAGGCAACCGGCGTGTCGCGCAGGATCCAGAGCGGCACCAGCGCGAGCGCGGCGAGCGCCGCCGCCGCGGAGCGGGCCGGCCGCGTCGCGAAGCCCGAGAGGCGCGTCCATTCCCAGACTGCGACGACGACGACGGTGCCCGTGATCAACGACAGCGCGAGAGTAGGCAAAAACAGCACGGCGAGGATGCCGAGCGGCGCGAGGACGAGCGCGGTGATCGTGCGCTGTTTCAGCATGCGTCAGCTCGCCGCCCTGATCTGTGCGGAGGTGAGCCCGTAGCGCCGCTCGCGCCGCGCATATTCGGCGAGCGCAGCGTCGAGCACGCCGGCATCGACATCGGGCCACAGCGCGTCGGTGAACCAGAGCTCGGCGTACGCGATCTGCCAGAGCAGGAAATTGCTGATGCGCATTTCGCCGCCGGTGCGGATGAAAAGGTCGACCGGAGGCGAGCCGGCGAGCGCGAAGAACGGCGCCAGCGTCTCTTCGGTGATGTCGTTCGCGCGGAGCGTTCCCGCCGCGACCTCGCTGGCCGCGCGACGCGCCGCATCGGCGATGTCCCAGCGGCCGCCGTAGTTGACGGCGACATTGAGCTTGAGCTTTTCGTTCGCGGCGGTCTTCAGCATCGCGCGCTGCATGCGCTCGCGAAGCTCGTCCTGGAACGCGGTCAGATCGCCGATGAAGGCGACGCGCACGCCGTTCCGATGCAGCTCCTCGACTTCACGATCGAGCGCCTTCAGGAAAAGCTGCATCAGCGCTCCGACTTCGCTCTCGGGCCGGCTCCAGTTCTCGCTCGAGAACGCGAACAGCGTCAGCGCCCCGACACCGCGCCGCAGGCAGAACTCGACCGCCGCGCGAACCGCCTTCTGGCCTTCGCGATGGCCGAAGCTGCGCGGACGCCGCCGCCGCTCCGCCCAGCGCCCGTTGCCGTCCATGACGATCGCGATGTGGCGCGGGATGCGGGGAGCGGGTTCGGAATCCATGCGGTTCTTCGTAGGAGCGGCGTCGGCCGCGAGCTTTTCCGATCGGTGCGGGGGTATCGTGGCTGGGCCGCTCCCGCCGGCTACATGGCCAGCAGCTCGTCTTCCTTCGCCTTGACGACGCCGTCGACATCCTTGACGAACTTGTCGGTGAGCTTCTGGATCTCGTCCTCGGTGCGCCGATCCTCGTCCTCGGTGATCTGCTTCTCCTTGAGAAGCTCCTTGACGTGATGGATCGCGTCGCGCCGCACGTTGCGCACGGCGACCTTCGCGTTCTCGCCCTCGTGCGCGACGTGCTTGCCGAGCTCCTTGCGGCGCTCCTCCGTCAGCGGCGGCAGGTTGATGCGGATGACGTTGCCGACCGTCGTCGGCGTGAGGCCGAGGTCGGACGCGAGAATCGCCTTCTCGACCGGGCCGACCATGTTCTTCTCGTACGGCGTGATCGTGATCGAGCGCGCGTCGGCGATCGCGACGTTCGCGACCTGCATGACCGGCGTGTCGGTGCCGTAGTAGCTGACCTTGAGCGGCTCGATCAGCGCAGTCGAGGCCCGGCCGGTACGAAGGCGCTGCAGCTCGTGCTTCAGCGCATCGACGCTCTTCTGCATGCGGGTCTGGGCGTCGTTCTTGATCTCGTTGACGTTCTGCATGGCGCGGCCACCGTATCTGCCTTGCGAGTGGCGGGCGAGTATAGCAGCGGGTCCGCGAGCGACAGGAGGCTTGGTCGCCGGCCTCGTTGCACGTCAGCGCATCGCTGCGAGAGGTCGCGCCGCAGCCAGTCGTGCCCGCAGGTCCGCCGCGTAGGGCGACGTCGACGTGCGCAGCACCGACTCGATTTGCGCGCGCAATTCCTTCTGGTCGTCCTTGCGGCCCAGCGCCGACAGCGCCCGCACGAGCGCGACTTTCACCTCGATCACGCGCAGATCTTCGGCAGGGTGCGGCGGAGTACGTACCGCCAGCGCCTCGCGCAGCAGCGGTTCGGCCTCGTCCGCGCGCCCCCGTGCCAGGTCGACGCGGGCGAGCGCGAACAACGGCACACCGAGCAGATAGTGCTTCGCCGGCAGCACTTTGCGAGCCATCGCGAGAGCTTGCGTCGCAGCGGCGAGCGCCGCGTCGGCATTGCCGTCGTCCAGCTCGGCCTCCGCAAGCTCGGACAGCGCGAGCAGGCGCGACGTGTTGGTGTCGGTTGCCGTGCGCGCGATGAGGTCATTCGCCTCCCGGAGCTCCTGCACCGCTTCGTCGTTGCGATGCATGAGGCGGTGCAGATTGCCGAGATCGGCGCGCACCAGGTTGAGGCTGATCGATGTCGGCGGATCATGTGCTTCGAATACCGCGAGAACCTCGCGCAGCGTTGCTTCCGCGTCGGCGCTTCGTCAGCAGACGCGAAAGATGCGCTCGGCGGCATTCCCCCCGAAGCGCGAGGCGCGCACGCGGCGAAGCTGCTGCTCGAGGCGAAGCTCGGCGTCGCGCTCGGCCTGCCATTGCGTGCGGTCGATGCGGATCGCGTCGTCGGTGACCCCGAGCCGCGCGGCTTCTGCATGGCGAAAGCGGCGGAACTCCGCATAGTCCTCGAGATCCTCGCGCAGCACGTCCATCGCGATGTCGACGAGAAGCGCGTCGTCGAGGCGGCCGATCACCGGTACCTCGTCGGGGAAGAGTCCGTCCGGATCGTCGATGTACGCGATCAACGCGTGCATGCGGCCGCCGATGTCCTCGCTCGAAGACCAGCCGGGATCGGCGAGCAGCGCGCGCATTTCCTCGGCGCGGCGCAGGCGCGAACGGATGAACGGCGATTCGCCGCCCGTCGCCGCGACCCGCAGCACGCGCCGCGCGACGCCGGCAAGCTGGTCCATCGTCAAGGGAGGCATCTCTTCGTTGAGTGTCGCGGCGAGCGCGTTGAAGCGCTGCACCACGTCTTCCGACAGCTGGATCGATTCGAGGCCCGGCGTGAAGATGCCCGAGCGTGCGGGCGAAAGATCGAGCGCGGCGACGGAGCGCTGCGGATCGATGTGCGGAATGTTCGGCATGACGTACTCCGATGGGCGGTGGTCGTCCGATACATTCCGGATCCGGCGCGAGCGATTACGAAAGGCTGCTTCCAGCGCGTGGACCGCGACGACATCGTGCGGAGAGAGCGCTGCGGAGAGAGCGTTGCATCTTCGGGTCGGTGCCTCCGTGGACTCGTGCGAACGCGCGCCGGCTCGCAGCGGAATTCGTTCCGGCCGGCCATGCGGACTCTCCGGGCGAAAAGAAAAAAAAGGACTGCCGGACGCAACGGCAGTCCCCGTGGGGTGCGAAGCCCCGCTCAGAGGTAGTCGAAGCCGTCTTCGAAGATCGTGTCCGGAGTGCACACGAGCGGCATTGCGCCGCCGAGCCTCGCGCTCAGCGCATAGGGGCCGTCGGTCGCGGCCGCGGCGGGTGCGACCTGGAACGCGGCCCGAAGCACGAACCTGCCGCCGGCCGCGCGCGGCGGCGAGGGCGACGCGCCGAGCGAAGCCGAAGCCGAAAGCGCATAGCGGTTCGACGTCGCGGCCTCTGCCGGCGTCGCTGCGAGCGCGGCGGCGACGAGCGCGGCGCAGGGAAGGACGATGTGGAAAGTCATGTCACTTTCCCCTGTTCGCCAGCGACTTCACTTCTGCATGCAGATCGGCGATCTCCTTCTGCATCGTCGCATTCTCGGTTTCGAGCTTCTGGTTGAGGCCCTGGATCGCCGCGAACGCGACGCCGCCCTCGTCGATGTCGGTGATGTGGCGATCGTCCTCGCCGACATGGAACGCCGCGAAGAAATCCTGCGCCATCGGTCCGATGTGGCGCACGTCGGCGCTCTGCGCGATGTATTGCCAGCTCGAGATCGGCATCTTGAGGACGCCGTCGAGCACGTGCGCGGGATCGATGCCGGTGATCGCGGTCTTGAGGTTGCGGTCGCTGACGTTGCTCCAGGTGCCGCTGCCATGCGTCAGTCTCACGCCGGCGTTGACGATGCCGTTGGCGTCGGTGGAAGTCGCGAATTCCACGAGGCCCGTCGCGCGCACCAGGAATGCGTTGTTCTGGTTCGTGTTGTTTCCGAACTGCTGCTGGATGGAATCGTCGGACCAGACGAAGCTGCCGTCGGTATCGGCGACGGCGTTGTGGCCGGCGGCGAACGAGAAGTTGGCGATCGCGAGATTGTCGGCGCCGCCCGGGATCGTCGCGGAGTACCCGGCAACGCCGTTGCCGCGGCCGCCGCCGATCGTGCCGTAGTTCGCGATGATCGAATTGTTGCAGTCCATCGTTCCGCTGATTCCGCAATACGGATCGGGGCGGCCGCCGCCGGCGATCGTGTTGCCCGCGCCGATCGCGCCGCCGACGCCGAAGACGACGTTCGGCGCGTCCGGAACGTTGGCGTCGGTGGACGAGGAAAGATCGCCGACGATGCTGTTGTTCACCCTGAACACGAGCGGCTGGTTGTCGGCGTTGCCGAGAAAGCTCCCGCTCGGATTGCCGCTGTTGCCGTCGACCGCCCAGGTGCCGTTGCAGGTCGCGGCGGGTGCGTCGAGCGAAGCCTCCGTGCGCGCATCGAGCGCGACGAAGTCGCTGCTGCCTGCCGGCGCGACCGCCGCCGCGACATAGACGGCGCCCGAGTCGCTCGCTGCGGAGCCGAAGTCCACCTCCGTGCTGAAGGCGCCGTCATGCACCGGCACGCCGTACAAGGTGATTGGCGCGCCGATCGCCTTGCCACCGGTGGCGGCGGAATACAGCGTGAGCCGGATGTCGTACTTGCCTTCGGCGGGCTTGCCGCCGTCCTGCAGCGTGCCGCGATAGACGAGGCTCGCTGCGTCCGCGCCGCCGAACGGCAGTGCGAGAGCGAGAGCGGCGGCGAGCGTGGCGATGCGGATAGCAGTCATGACGCGAATCTCCCTGGTCCATCGCGGAATGCGACGAACCGGGATTGCGAAATTGAAGCTGCGGATTACATGTGCCGCGCTTTCCCGCGCTCAGTGCGCGCTGACGAGCGTGCCGATCGCCTCGCCGCGCATGATCCGCATGAGATCGCCCTCGCGCGACATGTCGTAGATGCGAAGCGGAATCCGGTGGTCGCGGCAGAGGGCGATCGCGCTCGTGTCCATCACCTGCAGGTTGCGCTGGATGACCTCGTCGTACGAGAGCTTCTCGTAGCGTTGCGCGCTCGCGTCCTTGCGCGGATCGGCGCTGTAGACGCCGTCGACTTTCGTCGCCTTGAGGAGGAGATCCGCGCCGATCTCGATCGCGCGGAGCGCCGCCGCCGAATCGGTCGTGAAGAACGGATTGCCGGTGCCGGCCGCGAAGATGCCGATGCGGCCCTTCTCGAGATGGCGGATCGCGCGGCGCCGGATGAAGTCCTCGCAGACCTCGTTGATCTTGATCGCGCTCATCGTGCGCGCGAAGCCGCCGGCTTTCTCGATCGCGTCCTGCATCGCGAGTGCGTTCATGACGGTCGCGAGCATGCCCATGTGGTCGGCCGTGACGCGATCCATGCCCGACGCCGCGAGCCCCGCGCCGCGGAAGATGTTGCCGCCGCCGATGACGACGCCGATCTGGACGCCGGCCTGCTGCACTTCGATGATCTCGCGCGCGAGCCGGTGCAGGACGTTCGGGTCGATGCCGTAGTCGGCGCTGCCCATCAGCGCTTCGCCCGAGAGCTTGAGCAGGATGCGCTTGTACTGGATGTCAGCGGGCATGTGCGTTCCGGGCGGGCAAAACGGACGCATTGTATCCGCAAAAGAAAAGGCCGCGACGAGCGCGGCCTTTTCGTTTTTTCCTTCGTCGTTCCCGCGAAGGCGGGAACCTAGCGACTTTGCTCCAGCCGACGAAGGCGCTGGGTCCCCGCCTTCGCGGGGATGACGGCGGGGCAGCCTGCGCGGTTTAGGCGAGACCCGCCTGCTTCATCACTTCGGTCGCGAAATCCTCGCCGACCGGCTTGTCGATACCCTCGCCGACCGCAAGCCGATGCATCGCGAGCACTTCGGCGCCTTCCTTCTTCAGCACGTTGCCGACCGACTCGTTCGTGTCGAGCACGTACGGCTGACCCGTCAGCGTGTTCTCGTTGATGATCTTGGCGACCTTGCCGCCG
>DASZYR010000014.1:0-5012 GCA_035545255.1 Rhodanobacteraceae bacterium | reverse complement strand
GCGCCGTTCTACACGCTCGGGCCGCTGACGACCGACATCGCGCCCGGCTACGACCACATCACGAGCGCGATCGGCGCCGCGATGATCGGCTGGTTCGGCACGGCGATGCTCTGCTACGTGACGCCGAAGGAGCATCTTGGTCTTCCGGACAAGCAGGACGTCCGCGACGGCATCGTCACCTACAAGATCGCCGCGCACGCGGCCGATCTCGCGAAGGGACATCCGGGCGCGCAGGCGCGCGACAATGCGCTCTCGAAAGCGCGCTTCGAGTTCCGCTGGGAGGATCAGTTCCGCCTCGCGCTCGATCCCGAGAAGGCGAAGGAATTCCACGACGAGACGCTGCCGAAGGAAGCGCACAAGACCGCGCATTTCTGCTCGATGTGCGGGCCGAAGTTCTGCTCGATGAAGATCACGCAGGATGTGCGCGATTATGCGAAGACGCTCGGCGTCGACGAGTCCGCTGCGATCGGCGAGGGCATGGCCGAGAAGGCTGCGGAATTCCGGGCGCAGGGCGGCGAGGTCTATTCGCCGCAGTAATTCGCTTTCCCTCTCCCGCTTGCGGGAGAGGGTAGGGTGAGGGCTTCCCTCACCCGCCGCGCTGCGCGCGTCGATCTCTCCCGCGAAGCGCGGAGAGGTGAAAATCAGCGACTCGAAGGACCCAAGACCAGCGAAAGTTGCAACCCCGTTCATATTTCCGTTCTAAGATCGGAGAACCTCGCGGGCGCGCCGTCCTGGACGCATCGTGGCCTGCGGCGAATTTCGGCGCTCGATCACCCACCTTGAATCCGGAGGCAGGCATGGCCGCGAAGGACAAACCGTTTCTTTCCGATATCCAGACGATCCGCCGCCGCGCGCGCGAGCACATGGAGCG
Organism: Rhodanobacteraceae bacterium; assembly: GCA_035545255.1. GTDB lineage: Bacteria > Pseudomonadota > Gammaproteobacteria > Xanthomonadales > Rhodanobacteraceae > Dokdonella_A. Next base: position 4,141 of record DASZYR010000014.1, on the reverse strand, counting down.
CGGGGCCGTCACCGATACCTACTCGCTCGATCGCGGCACGGTACTGAAGCTCCTCAACGAGGCGCTCGCGACCGAGATCGTCTGCGTGCTGCGCTACAAGGCGCATTACTATCTCGCTTCGGGCATCAACGCCAAGAGCGTCGCAGCCGAATTCCTCGAGCATGCGGGCGAGGAGCAAGGTCACGCCGACCAGATCGCCGAGCGCATCACGCAGCTCGACGGAACGCCGAATTTCTCGCCCGACGGCCTGTCGGGCCGCAGCCACTCGGAATTCGTCGTCCCGGAAGACCTCGCCGCGATGATCGAGGAGAACCTCGTCGCCGAGCGCATCGCGATCGACAGCTATCGCGAGATCATCAACTACGTCGGCGACCGCGACACGACGACGAAGCGCCTGCTCGAAGGCATCCTCGCGGTCGAGGAAGAGCACGCCGAGGACATGAAGACGCTGATGGAACGCTTCGGCCACAAGGGCGAGCCGGCGAAGCCGGTTCTGAAGTCGGGCAAGCGCGACAAGTCGAAGCGCAAGTGACGGATGGCGCGTAACGCGGCCCCTCGGCCGCGTCGCGCGCGCCAAGGGAGGGAACGTGGACGAATCCCCGGGGAGATCGCGATTTCGGTCGTGGTTGCCGAAGGCGATCGGCATTCTCGCCGCCGCCTATGTCGTCGTGATCCTCGCATTGATGTGGTGGTGGGACTACGAGCCGCCGCATTTCGACGTCGCCACTACTGCCGAGCAGCGCGTCGCGGCGAAAAACCAGAAGCTCGTGACGGGCTCGGTTACGGTGTCGACGCTGATCGGCTGCGCCGAGACGCTGCTTCAAAAGCGTGGCGGCTATCTCTCGAACGACAAGCTGCCGCCCGGCGTGCTGATGGACAATGTGCCGAACTGGGAATTCGGCGTCCTCGTAGCGACGCGCGATCTTTCCGACGCGCTGCGCAACGAATTCAGCCGCTCGCAGACGCAATCGACCGAGGACAACGACCTCAAGGAAGCCGCGCCGCTCTTCAACTCGCCGAACGACCGCTGGCTCCTGCCTTCGTCCGAGCGCCAGTACCAGAAGGCGATCGGATACATGGACAGCTACCTCACGCGTCTTGCCGACAGCAACATGCAGGACGCGCAGTTCTTCGCGCGCGCGGACAACCTCGCCGACTATCTCGGCACGGTGTCGACGCGGCTCGGATCGCTCTCGCAGCGGCTTTCCGCGAGCGTCGGCCAGGAGCGCATCGACACCGACCTCGCCGGCGATCCGACGGCGCAGCAATCCACGTCCGCTGCGAGCCCGCGTGTCGTCAAGACGCCGTGGACCGAGATCGACGACAACTTCTACGAGGCGCGCGGCTATACGTGGGCGCTGCGCGAGCAGCTCGAGGCGATCCGCATCGATTTCGGATCGGTGCTGCGCGACAAGAACGCGATGGTCAGCCTCGAGCAGGTGATCCGCGAGCTGCACGAATCGCAGAATCCGCTCGGGAGTCCGATCGTGCTGAACGGCACGCCGTTCGGGTTCTTCGCGAATCATTCGCTCGTGATGGCGAACTACATTTCGCGTGCGAATGCGGCAGTGATCGACTTGCGCGAGCTGCTGCGGCGCGGCTAGACGAGCCTTCTTGACCGACCGTCATTCCCGCGAAAGCGGGAATTCATGTTGCCTTGAACTTCCGTGAAAATGGATTCCCGCTTTCGCGGGAATGACGGCACGGTTGCGAGGCGCGGCGTCCAAATAGCTGGCGCGGGCGTCGCTGCGATGCGAAAGTGCGCCATCGAAGCTTTCATCATCCGACGTGACCGCACTCCCTTCCTTCTCCCCGCCAGCGCCGTGGCGCGCGCTCGTCGAGCATCCGCTGTTTCTCGGCCTCCTGCTGCTCGCGCCGGTCGTCTTCCTGCTGCCGCCGCTGCCGATCGACGAGACGCGCTATCTCGCGGTCGCGTGGGAGATGCGCACGACGGGCGAGTTCCTCGTGCCGCATCTCAACGGCGCGCTCTATTCGCAGAAGCCGCCGCTGCTCTTCTGGCTGATCAACGCCGGCTGGATCGCGACCGGCGTGCATGCGTGGACCGCGCGCGCGATGACGCTCGCGTGCTCGCTCGCGAGCCTCGTGCTCGTAGCGCGGCTGACGCGGCGCGTGACGGGCTCCGACGCGGCGGCGCGCGCATCGTCCGTGCTGCTGCTCGGCATGCTCTATTTCGCGGCGTTCGCGAACGCGATCATGTTCGACGTGCTGCTCGCGACGTGCGCGCTGATCGCGGTGCACGGCATCGTCGATCTCGTCGAGAATCGACGGCGCGGCATCGTGCTGACGGGGCTCGGCATCGGCCTTGGCATTCTCGCGAAAGGGCCGGTGATGCTGCTCGACATCGGCTTCGCGGCCGTGCTCGCGCCGTGGTGGAATCGCGGCATCGCGCGCGGCAATGCGCGCTATTTCGGGAGGCTGTCCGGCGCGCTCGTGCTCGGCGCCGCGATCGCGCTGGCGTGGGCGATTCCAGCCGCGATCCACGGCGGTCCCGAGTATTCGCACGCGATCTTCCTCAGCCAGACGTTCGATCGCATCCAGGGCGTCAAGACCGGCACGCATGCGCAGCCGTTCTGGTGGTACGTCGTCTGGCTGCCGGTCATGCTGCTGCCGTGGCCGCTCGTGCTGCGCGGACGATTCGAAGCGATGAAAGCGCTCGTGCGCGAGCGCGGCGCGCGTCTTGCGCTCGCGTGGGTACTGCCGACGGTCGTCGCGTTCTCGCTGATCGGCGGCAAGCAGGCGCATTACCTGCTGCCGCTGCTGCCGGGCGCCGCGTTGCTGTTTGCGGTCGCGCTCGATCGCGGCGGTTTCGGCGTGCGCGTCGGGCTCGCGTCGACCCTGCTGATCGCAGCAGGTCTCGTGCTCGCGCTGTTGCCGCGCTATGCGGCGGCGCGGCCGGATCTCGCGTTCGTTTCGGACACGTCGCCCGCCTGGGGCGCGCTCGTCGCTTCGATCGGCATCGTGCTGCTCGTTTTCTCGAAGAGGATTCGCGGCGTGCTATGGCCTGCGCTCGCGATGGTCTCGGTCGTTCTGCTGTTCAAGCTCGCGCTGATTCAGGGGCCGGGCGTGCGCTACGACGTGCGCAAGGTCGCGGCAGAAGTGCACGCGGCTCAGGAGCGCGGCCAGCCGATCGCGCATCTCGGCTGGCATCACGGCGTCTACGAGTTCGCGGGACGATTGACCGAGCCCTTGCCCGTGCTGACGCTCGCGGAGCTGCCAGCGTGGGTCGCCGAGCATCCGGAGGGGCTCGTGATCAGCTTCTACCGGCGCTTTCGTTTCCGCGCCGCGCCGATCTACTCGCAACCATTTCGCGGTGTCGAAGTGTCGATCTGGAACGCGAGGGAAGCGCTTGCGTCGGGCGTGGATCCGAAGGCGAGCCATGCGCGCGACGACAGCGAAGACTCGAACGACGAGGACTGATTTTCATCTCGCCCGCGAAGCGGGGAGGTCGCTGTGCGGAGCGCGGCGGGTTAGGGTGCTCTTGCGAGCGTGAACCACACTTGCACCCCCAACCCTCTCCCGCAAGCGGGAGAGGGAACAGCGCGCGAGCGAGAAAGGGGGAACGGCGCGTGAGCGTCGTCAGCTGACTCAGAATGCTGGCTTCTCGGGCGCATCGCTGTAACGCGTGACGCCTGTGCGGATTTCCGTTTTCGCCTCCTCGGCGCCGCGCCAGCCCTCGATCTTGACCCACTTGCCTTTCTCGAGATCCTTGTAGTGCGCGAAGAAATGCGCGATGCGATCGAGCGTGAGCTCCGGCAGATCGCGCACCGATTCGATCTCGCGGTACGCCGGAAACACCTTCGACACCGGCACGGCGACGAGCTTCATGTCCTCGCCGGCCTCGTCGGTCATGTTGAGCATGCCGACCGGGCGGCAACGGATCACCGAGCCCGGAATCAGCGGCACCGGCATGATCACGAGCACGTCGAGCGGGTCGCCGTCGCCGCCGAGCGTGTGCGGCACGTAGCCGTAGTTGCACGGATAGCGCATCGGCGTCGTCAGCACGCGGTCGACGAAGATCGCGCCGGTCGCCTTGTCGACCTCGTACTTGACCGGCTCCTCGTTCATCGGAATCTCGATGACGACGTTGATCTCGTTCGGCACGTCGCGGCCGGCGGGGACG
>DASZYR010000013.1:0-15342 GCA_035545255.1 Rhodanobacteraceae bacterium | reverse complement strand
TGCAGCGGGCCCGGGAACGTGCACATGATCTCATCGCCGATCGTCTTCACGACGCGCCCGCCGTGCCGCGCGGCGACCTCGGCAAGCGCGACCAGCACGCCGCCGACGATCCGCATCGCAGCCTCGTCGCCTCTTGCCTCGAACAGCTTCGTCGAGCCGGAGACATCGGCGAAGAGGATCGTGAGGGCGCGGCGCTCGGTCATGGAGCGGCCGATGATAGGTGAATCGGCGGACTCGGTGTAGGCGCGACCGGTCCGCTCGCGCGCCTTTCCCCTCTCCCGCTTGCGGGAGAGGGCAGGATGAGGGCACGGGTGGTTCGACGCTCCGACTGCCCTCACCCTACCCTCTCCCAAAGGGAGAGGGGAAAAAAGTAGAGAACTTCAGGCGAGCTCGGCCGCGGCCGCGACGACATCGTCATCACCCGGCAACACGAGGAACGCGGCACCCGCGAGCGGCGTATACGTATCCGCGCCGACGACGCGCCGGAGCGGCTTGGCGCCCTCGCCCGCCTCGACGATCGCCGTAATCACACCCTCGCCGACGCCGGCGCTGTGCCGCCCTTCGTCGACGACGACGATCCGCTTCGCCGTCTTCGCGTGCTGCGCGATCAGCTTCTCGTTCAGCGGGACCAGCCAGCGAAGGTCGACGACGCGCACCTTCCAGCCGTGCCTCTTGCCGATCGCACGCGCGGCGCGAAGGCTCATCGGCACGCCGTTGCCGTACGTGAAGATCACGAGATCGTTCGCGCCTTCCTCGTAGACGCGCGCCTCGCCGAGCACCAGCGCCCGGTCCGGCGACGGATACGACGTCAGCCAGCCGCCGTCTCCGGGTTCGTGCAGATCCTTCGTCATGTAGAGCGCGATCGGCTCGAGGAACACGGTCACGCGCCCGTCGATCTTCGCGAGCGCCGCGAGCGTGCGCAGCATCATCGCGGCATCGTCGCCGCGGCTCGCGCAGCCGACGACGAGACCCGGAATGTCGCGCAACGCGCTGATCGAGTTGTCGTTGTGGAAATGTCCGCCGAAACCGCGCTGATAGCCGAGGCCCGCGATGCGCACGAGCATCGGGTTCCGGTACTGGTTGTTCGAGAAGAACTGGAGCGACGCCGCCTCGCCGCGGATCTGGTCGCACGCGTTGTGGAAATACGCGAGGTACTGGATCTCGGGCAAGGGCAGCATGCCCATGTTCGCGAAACCCTGGGCGAGGCCGAGGATGATCGTCTCGTCGAGCAGCGTGTTGAAGACGCGCGCGTTCCGGAACGCCTTGTGCAGGCCCTTCGTCACCGTGTAGACGCCGCCTTTCTGCGCGACGTCCTCGCCGAAAAGCAGCGTTTCGGGATACTTGCAGAAGAGATCGTGCAACGCGTTGTTGATCTGGATCGCGAGGTGGCGCGGGGGCTGCTTTTCCGGCAGCTTTGCTTCGCCGCCGAACACCGCGAGACGCTTCTCGGCGTAGTCGGCGCGCCTCGCTTCGGCGTCGACCTTGTCCGGCGTGTACGGCGCGAGGGGCGCCGTCACGTCCGCGAGCTTCGTCAGCTTCGGCCGGCGATCGGCCTCCTCGGCTGCGGCGAAGCACTTCTTGCGGATGGCCTCGTACTTCGCGAGAAGCGCATCCTTCGTCTCAAGGCCCGATTCGAGCGCGATCGCGGCCGAGCGCAGCAGCGGATCGGTCGACTCGACGGCGACGAGCTCCTCGACGCTGCGCCACTCGATCTCGAAGTCGGTGCCCGCGTGACCCATGATGCGCGTGGTGCGAAGGTGCAGAAACGTCGGTCGGCGCGTCGTGCGGCAATGATGGATTGAGCGCGCGACGTTCTCGTAGCCTTCGGCAAGGTCGAGCCCGTCGGCGTAGAAATAATCGAGCCCGTCGCGATGCTCGAACGCGTTCCTGACCCAGCCGCCCGGCGTCTTCACCGAGATGCCGATGCCGTTGTCCTCGCAGACGAAGAGAACGGGCGCCGGCAACTTCTGATAAGCGGTCCATTGCGCCGCGTTGAAGGCGGTCTGGGCCGTCGCGTGATTCGACGACGCGTCGCCGAACGAACAGATCGCGATCGAATCCTGCGGAATCGGCGGCGTGTGCCCGATGCGGCGCGACTGCTCGATCGCGACGGCCGTGCCGAACGCCTTCGGCAGGTGCGAGGCGATCGTCGACGTCTGCGGCAGCACCCAGAGCGGTTTCGAGCCCCACACCTTGTGGCGACCTCCGGACGCCGGATCGTCGCTGCTCGCGGCGAACGAGAGCGCTGAATCCATGATCGGATCCATGCCGGGAAGCTTGCGGAAACGTTCCGCCATGAACGCGCCCGAGCGGTAGTGCAGGAACGCGGGATCGGTATGCCGCGTCAGGCGCGCGACCATGGCGTTGCCTTCGTGGCCGCTGGATCCGATCGTGTAGAACACCTTGTTCCTGACGCGCAGGACGCGCGCCATCAGATCGAGATGACGCGAGACCAGCTGCGATTCGAAGAGCTCGGCGAAATCCTTCGCGGTGCAGAGGCTGTCCGGCAGCACGGGATCGTCCGCGCGCGGCCGGGGACGTGCCTTGCCGCTCCAGCCCTGCACGAATTCGACGAAATTCTGGTCGCAGACTTCGGCGCGGTTGACGTTCCGGTGGCGGGCGGGAATCGGGTTCGGGATGGCGGCCATGAAAGCGGGTCGATCTCGTTCGTCGTTCAACAATTTCGTCATTCCGGCGAAAGCCGGAATCCATCTTGCTCCTCGCGACCAGGATCAAAATGGTTCCGGCTTCGCCGGAACGACGGCTAGGCAATTTCGCGCGATCGTTCGATCAGCGCCACATTTTCCGCCGCATACGCGGGCATCGGCACAAAGCCCGGCTGCGCGCGCACGCGATCGAGCCAGGCGACGATATTCGGATACTTCGACAGGTTGAAGCCGCCGTCCTCGGCGCAGTGCGTGTAGCCGAACAGCGCGATGTCCGCGATCCCGTAGCCGGCCGCGCTGAACCATTCGCTCGACGCAAGATGTTTTTCCATGACGCCGAGCGCCTGGTCGCCGCGCTCGCGCAGTTTCGAAAGATCGGCGCGCCGCGGAGAATCCAGCGGCGTCCATCCGCAGATGAAGCGCGCGACGGCGACATACGGCTCGTGGCTGTATTGCTCGAAGAACATCCACGACAAGGTCTGCGCACGCTGCCATGCGTCGCCGGCGAAGTACTTCGTGCCGTCGGCGAGCCAGGTCAGGATCGCGTTCGACTCGACCATCACGCGACCGTCTTCGGTTTCGATCATCGGCACCTTGCCGTTCGGATTCTTCGCGAGATATTCCGGCGTGCGCGTTGCGCCGTGCGCGCTGTCGATCTCGATCCAGCGATGCTCGCGGCCGAGATGGCCGAGCAGCATGCGCAGCTTGTGGCAGTTGCCGGACGGCGAATAACCGTGGATCGTGATCATGCCTTCGCCTCGCTGCGGCGCGCTAGCCACGCTTCGCGTGTCTGCGTCCAGATCTCGATCGGCGCTTCCTCGAACGGCGGCGGCAGGCGTCCGGGCCCGCGCTTGTACGATCCGATCCGCTGCGCCAGCGCCTGCGAGGCATGATTCGCCGGCGCGATGCAGTGGATCATCTCGCTCCAGTCGAGATTCGCGAAGGCCCAGTCGACCGCCGCGACCGTCGCTTCGGTCGCGTAGCCCTTGCCCCACGAGGCTGGATGGAACGCCCAGCCGACTTCGTTTCCGGGCCAGCCTTCGGGCTTCCACGGACCCGTCTGGCCGATCCAGCGTCCGCTCGATTTCTCGACGACCGAGAACATCGCGAAACCCTGGATCGCCCACGCGCCCGGCATCTGCAGGAACTTGCGCCAAGCCGCCGCGCGCCCCAATGCGCCGCCGATGTGACGCGCGGCATCCTCGTCGGCCTGCATTTCAGCGTACGCATCGAAATCCTCGATGCGCGGCAGACGCAGGATCAGGCGTTCGGTTTCGAGCGTGGGACCTGTAGTCGGCATGAGCTGCGGCTTCACCTTGTCGTCATTCCCGCGAAAGCGGGAATCCATCTTGATCGCGCGTCGTCGAAAAGGGATGCCCGCTTTCGCGGGCATGACGTCGTCTGATTCTCAGAATGCGTTGATTCCCGTCACTTCACGTCCGACCACGAGCTGATGCACGCTTTCCGTGCCCTCGTAAGTGATGACCGACTCGAGATTCAGCGCATGCCGGATCGGGCAATGTTCCGTCGTGATGCCGGCGCCGCCGAGGATGTCGCGCGCCTCGCGCGCGATGTCGATCGCCATCCGCACGTTGTTCCACTTCGCGAGCGAGACCTGCGTCGGCTGCATCGTGCCGGCGTCTTTCAGGCGGCCCAGCTGCAGCGACAGGAGCTGCGCGAGCGTGATCCGCCGCGCCATGTCGGCAAGCTTCAGCTGCACGGCCTGCGTCGCCGCGATCGGGCGATTGAACAGGATGCGGTTCTTCGCGTACTCGGTCGCCTCGGTGAAGCACGCGATCGCGGCGCCGATCGGACCCCACGTGATGCCGTAGCGCGCCTGCGTGAGACAGCCGAGCGGACCCTTGAGGCCCTTCACGTTCGGCAGCCGGTTCGAATCCGGCACGCGCACGTTGTCGAAGTAGAGCGCGCTCGTGACCGAAGCGCGAAGGCTCATCTTCTTGTGGATTTCCTGCGCGGTGAAACCCTTGAAATCCTTCTCGACGATGAAGCCCTGGATGCCGTCGTCCGTCATCGCCCAGACGATCGCGATGTTCGCGAGATTGCCGTTCGTGATCCACATCTTGGCGCCGTTCAGCACCCAGTCGCCGCCGTCCTTCTTCGCGTTCGTCTTCATGTTCGCGGGATCGGAACCGCCGTGCGGCTCGGTGAGCCCGAAGCAGCCGATGACCTTGCCGGCCGCCATGTCCGGCAGCCAGCGCTTCCTCTGCTCTTCGCTGCCGTACGCGTAGATCGGGTACATGCAGAGCGAGGACTGCACCGACGCGAACGAGCGGATGCCCGAATCGCCGCGCTCGAGCTCCTGGCAGATCAATCCGTAGCTGACCGCGTTCATGCCCGCGCAGCCGTACTCGGTCGGCAAGGACGAACCGAGCAGGCCGAGCTCGGCCATCTCAGGAACGAGATCCCGCGGGAATACGCCCTTGTCGAAGCAGTCGCCGATGATCGGCAGCACGCGCTCGTCGGTGAAGCGCGCGACGGTGTCCTGCACCATGCGCTCCTCGTCGGAGAGCAGCGAGCGGACGTCGTAGAGATCGGTCGGATTCAGCGGGGTTGCGGGCATGGCGCGCGGGTCCGGAGCGGGCAAAGTCGCTCATTGTAGCGATCGCCTCGCCGGCAGGCACGTTCGCCGCCGGGACCCGCCGGCTCCGGAGCGGCCAACCCGGCGACATCGCCGTTGCCCCTCCGGATACTATTCGGCATGCGCACACCCGTCCTCACCTACCATTCGAACAACATCGGCGGAAACGGCTACGCGAACAACGACCACGTGGCGCTGGCGGCGGATCTGCGTTCCCTCCATGCGCTCGGCTTGCGGATCGTGCCGCTTTGGCTCGTCGTCGATGCATTCCTCGGCACCGCGCCGGAATCGGCGGTCGAGCGCGCCGTCGCGATCAGCTTCGACGACGGCTCGTGGTTCGACTGGCACGACCTCGACCATCCGACCTGCGGCCCGCAACGGAGCTTCGCGAACGTATTGCGTGATTTCTCGGCCGAAACCGGCGCCGACGTGCATGCGACGAGCTTCGTCATCGTCTCGCCCGAGGCGCGCGCGATCCTCGACCGGACCTGCCTGATCGGCCGCGGCTGGTGGAGCGACGACTGGTGGCCGCTCGCCGAGCGCGAGGACTTGATCGCAATCGAAAGCCACAGCTGGGACCACAACCATCACACCCTGCCGGTCACGGTCCAGCGCGCGCAGCGGAAAGGCACGTTCCGCAGCATCGACACGCTAGCGGACGCCGACGCCGAAATCCGCCGGGCCAACGACTGGCTCGACGCGCACGTGCGCGCGCCGCGCGCGGGACTCTTCGCATTTCCGTACGGCGAGACAAACGACTATCTCGTGCGCGATTACCTGCCCCATCGCATGAGCGAGCATCGCCTGCGCGCGGCGTTCGGCACCGAGCCGCGACCGGTCGAGCGCGGCAGCGATCGCTGGAACCTGCCGCGGTACGTGTGCGGCCATCACTGGCAATCGCCCGACGGACTCGCGGCGCTGCTGCGCGATCGGTTCGCGGACGCGACGTGACGGCTTATCCGCGCGGCGCCGCATCTCCCATCGCGCTGCGCGAACCGGCATCGATCACGACGAGATCGATCATCTCTTCGTTGCCTTCGAGATCGAACCGCCAGTGGACCGTCTCGCCGGGCACGCACCCGCCGCAGCGGTAGACGCGCGAGCCGCCGTCGTCGTATGCCTTCACGGCTTCTTGCAGGCCCGCACGCACGCTTTTCACGTTCAGCGGCATCGCATTCGGAAACCGCGAGGTCAGCACCACGGCGCTGGAGCCGGGCGCGTCGAACGCGATGTCGAAAAAGCCGTAGCCGCCCTTCGTCGTGTCGGGATTGATCTGATCGCGCGCGAGATGCGTCGCGCGTCCGCCCGACGAGGGCGCAATCGGCGTGACGTTCCCATACAGCGCCATGCGCGAGACGACGCGGTCCGGCGCGATGCCCGAGGCGATCGACGCCGGCACGAGGAGGCCGGCGACGTGGGGCCCTCTGCCTTCGCGTCCGCCGTAGCGCAGCGTCGGCCAATGTCCGCAGGCGAGGCGCGTCGGCGATCCGAGAGATTGCTCCAGCACGACCGCGAGGCGGCCGTGCACGACCTCCTCGCCGCAGAACTCTCGCGCGAGACGATCGACGCGATGCACCGGATAGTGCGGCACGGCGCCTTCGACGTAGCGCTTGCTCCAGCCGGTCACATCCTGGAACGGATTCGCATCCGCGGCGTTGCGCATGCGATCGAGATCGTGCGTGAACAACCCGAACGGAGCGAGTGAGAGCACTGCGAACACACCGAGCAGGATCGTGACGAGCGAACGCCTGACCGTTGAGGGAACCGTGAGCGCACCGTACCACCCGGCGGCGAGCGCGAGAGCGAGCGGCGGCAGCACTCCGCTCAGCATCCACATCGGCGTGATCGGCCGCGCGAACACGAGCAACACGACTTGCGCGACGAACAGCACCCCGCCGATCGCAGCGGCGATCCGCACACGCTGCGGCATCGATCGCACGCGAAAGAGACCCGCGACCGCGACGAGGAGGCACGCGATGTAGACGAGCCACGCCGCGCGAGCGAGCGACCCGCCCCACGAGGTCATCAGCAGGAACCCGGTCCAGGGCCCGTTCGCGATCGTCGCGGCGATCAGCGCGGGAATGCGGCGCGCCGCGTGGACACCGATGTCGGTGCCGATGTAGCCGCCGATCGTCTTCTCGATGCCGGTCGGCGTCGGATCGAGCCACGGCGGTAGCAGCGACAGCGCCACGACGCAGGCCGAAAGCGCGAGCAGGCCCAAGGCGCGCCACGAGCGATGCCGAGCGAGCAGCGCAAGACCCGCGATACCGACATAGGTGGCGGTCGTCGGATGCGCATGGATGGAGGCCGCGGCTGCGAGGCCGAAAACGAACGCGCGTCCTCGCGAGAGATCGTCCCGGCAACGCCACGCCGCCATCGCAAGCAGCAGAACCGTCGTCTCGACGAGCGCCGTGTGCGAAGGAAACATCATCGGAATCGTCGACCACCCCGCGAGCGCAAGGCTCGCCGCGAATGCGAGGCCGAGCCGCTCGTCCGCGATGCGCAGGCCGAGCCGCCAGGCGAGGAAGTACTTGAGTCCTGCGAGAAGCTGCACGAAAACGGCGGCCGCTGCCGCGCGACCGGTTGCCGCGATCGGCAGCGCGAGCACGTAGAACCACCAGGGACCGAGCTCGAACAGCCCGTAGATCGGCGGTCCGGTCAGCGGAAAGGCCTCGCCGCGTGCGATCCGCGTGGCCCAGTAGATGTCGCGCCAGGAATCGGCGACGCCGGCCGAATGAAACCCGGCGACCGCATGCACGCCGAGCATCAGCAGCGAAAAGCCGAGCCCTGCCGAGTACCAGAGGCGCCGGCCGGCGAAATCCTGCACGAAAGCGGACTTTCCCTCGTCGATGGCGTGCAAGACGTCTCCCGGTGGTGCGGCGCGCAGGGCGTAGGTCGGCGCGAAGCGCAAGCATATCGGCGCGCCGCAGGATCCCCTAGCGGGTGGTCGAGAAGCCCCGCGAGTTTCTCGGCCCCGGCAACGCAGGCGGACGTTCTCCGCACAAGCGATCACCTGCACGATGGACACTCGCAAGAATCGATCGTCGATCGGTCCGTTCCGAGACCGCCGGCAGGAGTCCGACAGCACCCTGCTAGACTCGTCCGGCATGCGCGCCGCGCCGCGCTTCCCCGGACAGGATCGCCCATGCCGCGCAATCCGCTGGACACGATTCCCGAAGCGATCCGGCCTTTCTTCACGATCACCGAGGTCGACGACGCCGAGTTCTTCGCAGGCTCGCTGTTCCGCCGCAAATTCCACGCGCCGCCGCCGGACTTCCCGCGGCATCTCGTCGCGTTCTATCGGAGCGGCGACGGCAGCCTCAATCCAGCGGGCTTCTCGCACATGCGCCCGTTCGGCGACGTCTATCTCTCGGGCGGCTCGTGCAGCGACGGCAACACGATCCGGATCATGAGCGAGGCGCATCGCGAGGCGATCCGCGCGGCCGGAGGCGTCTGGTTCCTGATCCTGAAATACGCGTTCGCGAAGTTCGCGGACGATTGCGATGCATTCTTCGGTCATTGCGGCGACGCGCGTGCACTCGAAGTCGCGCTCGCGGCGGGCTTCGAGAAGACGGCGGCCCCGCCGGTCATCGTGCACTGGCACAAGCCGCTGCACGAGGTATTCAGGCGCGCATTGCTGGCGAAGGTCGTGGCGCTCGGGCCGTTTTGAGTGTTTCGCGTTCCAGCGAGACGTCATTCCGGCGAAAGCCGGAATCCATTTTGATTTTGAGGCACCCGGGAAAAGGCAATGGATCCCGGCTTTCGCCGGGATGACGACGCTGGATAGAGACCGCAACTTCGCCGACGCGGCGGCAGCGCACCACTGTGCGTGGAGGCCTTGTTATCAGGTTCCGCGCCGCGGCACGTGGCCGGTCGCGACGTGCCGGCGCGCGGATTCGACGTTGCTCACCGAATCGTCGAAGAAGATATCCGCCCCGAACGCATCGAGGAACGGCCCCTTGTCGCGCCCGCCGAGGAACAGCGCCTCGTCGATGCGCACGCCCCATTCGCGCAACGTCAGGATCACGCGCTTGTGCGCCGGCGCCGAGCGCGCCGTGACGAGCGCCGTGCGGATCGGCCCGTTCTCGCTCGGAAACGCCTCCTGCAATCGGTGCAGCGCGTCGAGAAAACCGCGAAACGGTCCGCCGGACAGGGGCTCGCGCACGCGCAGGGTCTCGTTGCGATGGAACGCGTCGATGCCGCCCGCCTCCGAGATGCGCTCGGCTTCGTCGTCGAACAGCACGGCGTCGCCGTCGAACGCGATGCGGAGCTGATCAAACTGCCGCCGCGGCGTCTTCGACGGCAGGATCGTCGCCGCCGCGACGCCCGACGCGAGCGCCTGCGCGACGCTCTCGGGATTCGCCGAAAGGAAGAGATCCGCGCCAAACGCATTGACGTACGGCAGCGTCGGCTCGCCGCGCGTGAACGCGGCACGCACGATGTCGAGGCCGTAGTGCTCGATCGAATTGAAGATGCGAAGCCCGGTGTCGGCCGAGTTGCGCGAGAGAAGAATCACCTCGACGTGCGGCGCTTCCGGCGGTGCGCGATTGAGCTTGAGCAGCTTCTGCACGAGCGGAAACGCGATGCCCGGCGCGAGCAGCTCGTCCTCGCGCGCGATCTGGTAGCGCGCGAACGCGTCGATGCCTTCGCGCTCGAACAGCGCGTGGCTCTCGCCGAGATCGAACAGCGCGCGCGAGGAGATTGCGACGACGAGCGTGCTTTCGCGCGTCGTCGCGGCTTCTTCAAGGGGCGGAGTCGAACCCATCGGCAAGGAGTGTATCCGCCGCGATCACGGCTGCGTAGGCGTCGAGACGGCCGTAGCCGGCCTGGTAGTTCGGCCAGTCCGCCATCGTGAGGCCGCCGCAGCCGCTGTTCGACGGATCGGTGATGCCGTCCGTGACCGTCGTCGCGCGCAGGATCGCCGCGACCTGGTCCGGATGGCCTTTCAGTGCCGGATCGACCGACATCACGAGCGCAGCCGCGCCGGCGACGTGCGGCGTCGCCATGCTCGTGCCGCTGATCGTGTTGTACGTGTCCGGCGGCCACGACGACGGTACGTTCGATCCCGGTGCGGCGAGATCGGGGCGGATCAGTTCGCTGCCGACGACCGGCCCGCGGCTCGAATAGCCTGCGATCTGGTCCGCGCTGTTCGTGGCGCCGACGACGAAGCTCGAATCGTAGGTCGCCGGCGGCGTCTGGATCGTCTCGCATGCCGGCCCGTCGTTCGCCGCCGCGGCCGCGAAGAAAATGCCGCCCGCGACGACGTTGCCGACGGCCTCTTCGAGCTCGTCGCCGACCGTGCAGCCTTCCGATACCGGACAACCCCACGAATTGCTGACGACGTCGGGCGCGAGATCCGGATTCGGGTTCTCGTCGTTCGCGTCGGTCGGCGCCAGCATCCACTGCATGCACTCGATGTAGCGTGCAGGCGTGCCGACGCCGGCGTCCATGTTGCGACAGCCGATCCATTTCGCACCGGGCGCGACGCCGGTCTGGTGCGTGCCGCCGTCGTCGCCGACGAACGTGCCCGCGGTGTGCGTGCCATGGCCCGCGTCGTCGCACGGAAACGGCGAGTCGGAACCGCAATCGTTGCCGCTGCCCGCATCGTGGATCGAATCGTGCCAGTTGTAGTCGTGCACGGCCTTCGAGCCGTCCCAGCCGCGATAATGCGGCTTCAGCACCGGATGATCCCACTGGTAGCCGGTGTCCTCGCCGGCGATGACGACGCCTTGTCCGGTATCGCCGAGCGCCCAGACCTCGGGTGCTCCGATCTTCGCGACGCCCCACGAGATCGATTCGGCCGCGTCGGGCCGGCGCGCGTCTGGATCGATCTGCGGCAACGGCATGGCGATCGCGACGTTCTCCTCGATGCGCGCGACATCGCCGCGCGCAGCGAGCGCGTCGATCGCCGAGCGCGGCAGGCGCGCCTCGATGACGTTCGCGATCCAGTAGCTTCTGTACGCGATGCCGTGAGCGTCGAGCCACGCACGCACGCCGCGCTGCGAGACGTCCGCGTGCGCGCGAAGGCGATCGACGAGCACGCGACGGCGAAGCTTGTAGTCCGCTCCGGGCGCGAGCGGCGTCGAAGCGGGCGGCGCCGCATCGAACACGAGCAACGCGTCGGCATCCGCGTTGCCTGCGACGAGACGCGGATCGACGTGCGCGGCGCGCGCCGCCGGAAGCGCGACAAGGCACGCGAGCGCGAGCAATCGGGGACGAAGCGCGGCGCGGACATTCTTCATTCGACCGCTCCCGTCTCGCCGATCGCGACCTCGTAGGCGGCAAACACGTCGATGCGGCCGTAGCCGATCATGTTGTTCGGCCACGTATCGCGGGGCGTTCCGCCGCAGGTCTGGTTCACGGGGTCGGTGACGCCGACGGTCACCGCGGTCTCGCGAAGGATGCGTCCCACGACCGCGGGATGTCCCTTCAACGCCGGATTCGCCGACATCAGAAGCGCGGCGGCGCCGGCAACGTGCGGCGTCGCCATGCTCGTTCCGTCGAGGTTCGTATACGTGTTCGGCGGCCACGCCGACGGCACGCTGACGCCGGGCGCGGAGACTTCGGGCTTCACGCGCGTTCCGCCGGGCAGGATGCGCGAGCTGGTGACCGGCCCTCGGCTCGAAAAGCCGGCGAGCGCATCGCTGCTGTTCGTCGCGCCGATCGTGAACGCATTCGGGTAGGTCGCCGGCGGCGCGGTGATCGTGCCGCAGTTGGGTCCGTCATTCGCCGCGGCCGCGACGAAGAAGATTCCGCCGGCCGTTAGGTTTGCAACGGCGGTGTCGATCTCGTTGCCGACCGTGCAGCCCTCGCCCGGCGTGCAGGTCCACGAGTTGCTGATGACGTCCGGCGCGAGATCGGGATCCGGGTTCTGATCCGCGAGATTGGTGGGCGCGAGCATCCACTGCATGCATTCGATGTAGCGCGCCGGCGTGCCCGCGCCGTCGTCCATGTTGCGGCAGCCGATCCATTTCGCGCCGGGCGCGACGCCGATCTGGTGCGTCGCGCCGTCGTCGCCGGCGAACGTGCCGGCCGTGTGCGTGCCGTGGCCGAAATCGTCGCACGGCGCCTGTGTGTCGTTTCCGCACGGATTGCCGACGCTGTCGTGGATCGCATCGTGCCAGTTGTAGTTGTGATCCGCGCTCGTGCCGTTCCACCCGCGATAATGTGATTTCAGCGCCGGATGATCCCATTGATAGCCGGTGTCCTCGCCGGCGATGACGACGCCCTGACCGGTGTCGCCCGCCGCCCACACTTCGGGCGCGTTGATCTTGCTGACGCCCCAGGCGATCGATTCGACGTCGGCCGGCTTCACGGAACCGGCTTTCGGACGCGGCAGCGCGACCGGAATCGTCGGATTCGGCTCGATGCGCGACGCGTCGCGCCGTGCGGCAAGCTGCTGCAACGTCCGCGTGTCGACCTCGGCGACGACGACGTTCGCGATCCAGAACGCGCGATACGACGCACCGTTCGCATCGAGCAGCGCACGGATGCCGGCCTGCTGCGCATCCGCCCGTGCGCGCAGCGCATCGACGAGCGCGCGACGGTGCGCACGATAGTCCGCGTTCGATGCGAGCGGCGCCAGCATCGGCGTCGACTGGTCCGGCAGCACGATGATCGCCTGCGCGATGCCGTCGCGCCGCACGGCCGCGGCGAGATCCGGATTCACGACGGCGCCGAACGCCGATCCACAAGCGACGGCGAGGGCCGCAAGCGGCAGTTTCTTCAGGACTTCGGTGGAACGCGGATTCATGATCGAAGAGGCTCCTGAATCAGGTGGTCGGGAAGTGGTGCGTCGGGAATCGAAAGTTACAGCTCGAACTGCTCGTTGAGGATGCGCTCCTCGAGATTGTGCTCGGGATCGAACAAGAGCGTCATCGTCTCTTCGCGCGATTCCCGGATGCGCACCTCGACGACGTCGCGCACCTCGTTCGAATCGGCCGTCGCGCTGACCGGCCGCTTGTAGGGATCGAGGATGTCGATGCGGATGTCCGTGACCGCCGGGATGATCGCACCGCGCCAGCGCCGCGGACGAAACGGACTCAGCGGCGTCATCGCGAGCAGGTGCGAGCCGAGCGGAAGGATCGGACCGTGCGCGGAATAGTTGTACGCGGTCGAGCCGGCCGGCGTCGAGACGATGATGCCGTCGCTCATGAGCTCTTCGAGCTTGACCGAACCGTTCAGCGCAATGCGAAGGTGGGCGATCTGCTTCGTCTGGCGCAACAGCGAGACTTCGTTGAACGCGAGCGCATGCGAAGTCGCGCCCGACTCCGTCACGGCGTCCATCGCGAGCGGCCGGAGCGGCGTCGCCTGCGCGCGCGCGAGGCGCTCAGGCAGGTCGACCTCATCATAGTGATTCATCAGGAAGCCGACCGTGCCGACCTTCATGCCGTAGACCGGCAGCCGCCGTGCGATGTGCCGGTGCAGCGTGCGCAGCATGAATCCGTCGCCGCCGAGCGCGACGATCGCTTCGGCGTTTTCGATCGATACGTCGCCGTAGCGCGTTTTCAGCGACGCGAGTGCGGTTTGCGCCTCGTCGGTCTGAGCGGCTACGAAGGCGATGCGATGCGAGTCCAAGGCGGCTCCCCGATTGGCCACCGCGAAGCTTAGCAGCCTTCGCGACGCCGAGCCGTGGGCGCTGTCCGCGCGGCACGTCGGGCATCGGGAGTCGGAGAGCTCGGCCGCGTCGACGGCCGGAGCGCCGCTTCAGGATGTCGGCAACGATGGGATGGTCTTGAATCCAGCGATGACCTCGTCGCGCAACCCGAACAGGAAAATCAAGCGCGCCGAGAAACCAGGACTCGGGGTCGACCTTGAGGACCGACGCCGTCAGGCGATAGGCACTCGGAATTTTCTCCAGTCGGGCCACGTCCAGTTCTTGCAGCGCTCGACTTCAGAGAGGCGGATCAGGCGCGCGTACTCGGACTCGCGTAGCCGGCCGATCATCCGCCGCAGCACGCTTTCGTCGACGGCGGTCAGTACGAACTCGGACGCACCGCCGCCGTTCCGCGCGGCCTCGAAGCGAAGGCATCGATCCCACCGGACGCCGCAGACTTCCTCCCACAACTCTCCACCGCGCGAAGTCGCCGCGAGGAATACGCGCTCTTGGCTGGAGTGGCCGACCCATCGCTTCCGCAGGATTTCGAGGAAGCCCTTGGCGATCAGGCCGTGGATCGCGAGCCAGCATGCCGTGGGCTCGAGACCGTGCCAGGGGTCGCCGAAGCAGAGGCGGCAGTTCTTCTCGGCGAGGAGAGGAAGAAGCGGTCGATCGGGAACAGGCCGTGGACGGCGCTGTTGAGGATGAGGATTTCGGAGGAAGTCAGATCGAGCGGCATGCTGGCATCGGAATGTCTTTTCGTTTTGCTCATCAACGGTCAGCCACGGGCAACTGCACGAAAATCGCCAACACCACCAAAATGCAAAGCGGGAACGCAAACGATGCTTGAATCTATTTCTTCAACAGCCGCCATCTGATCCATATATATCTGACAGTTCGGGTACGCGGCAGAGATCGCCAACTGAGTCACTGTGATCCGTCAGAAGGAATCATGTCAACCAGAATGTGCTTAAAGCAAGATTACAAGAATTAAAAATAAAATAATAACGAGCGGAATACAAACTACGAGCCCCAAAAATCCGAGAAGGGAAGAACATTCATCGCAATATTCATTCACAGAAAAAGGGTAATCTATTAACCAGACAATGGGGTTGAAAAGCAGAAGCGTGTTTTTTGTTTTACGTGATGGCAATTCACGCCCACATCTTCTGCATATCCGAACCCGAACCCTAGCAGTCACTGTTGACAGCCCCCGTCACACTTTCCTTTGCACGACAAACCGCATTGGAGATCAGTAATGGGCTCACACAGCGCACTCGTTGTGCTTAGGCCGCTTGTCCAACTCAGCAATCTGCAGACAGCACGAGCTTCAAGCAGTCTCTTCCGACAGTCCAGCATGCATGAACAGTTAGTCTCGGGCGAGAACGCATGACAGTCCCCCGTGGCGCATATGGGCTTTGGATTAGGCTCGGGATAGACATCCGGCTCACAATGCCCGGCGTAATCCGTCTCTGAAGTTC
>DASZYR010000012.1:0-15310 GCA_035545255.1 Rhodanobacteraceae bacterium | reverse complement strand
CCGCCGCGCTGATGCGACCGATCTGCCATTCGAGGCCGAATCGTTCGACGTCGTCATCTCGTTCGAGACGCTGGAGCATCTTGCGAGGCAGGAAGAGCTCATCGCGGGTTTCGTGCGCGTCCTCGGCAGGAACGGCCTTCTGGTCATCTCGACGCCCGACAGGCATACATACAGCGACGTGACCGGCTTTCGCAACGAGCATCACGTGCGAGAGCTCTATCGCGAAGAATTCGTCGATCTCCTCGAACGGCATTTCGCGCACGTGCGGCTCTACGGGCAGAAGCTCGTGTTCCGCTCTGCGCTCTGGCCGCTCGACTCCGGCGCCGGAGTCGATTGCGAAACCCTGATCGCCGGACTCGACGGCGCGGTCGCGGCGGAACCGTTCGCGTCGCCGATGTACTTCGTTGCGCTCTGTTCGAATGCGGCGTCGCTGCCGGATGCGCCAGCGCTGTCGCTCTACGGCGATCGCGACGAGAGCGTCTACGCTCATTACACCGCGGAAATCCGCAAGAACATGCACGCCGGCGCGCGCATCGCCGAACTCGAGGCGGAGCTCGGCGCGCTGCGATCGCAGCAGGATTCGGCGCAAAATGCGCAAATGCGCACCGCGCGCCGCCCCGGCTGGTGGCCATGGCGCCGGCGCTGACTATCCGGAACCACATGAACACGACCGTCACTTATACGTTCGGCAGCAAAGTGGCCGAAGCCGCGCCAGTCCGGACGGCCGTTCCCGATCCGTTGCTTTTCGCTTCGGTGGACGGTCTCGCCGCATCGCTTTCGAACAGCGAATGCGTCTTCCAGCCGCGCGGAACGGGCGATACGCACGTGATGACGCATCATGTGCTGCAGGCGCTCGACAAGTGCCGCGAATTCCGTTCGCTCGAAGAACATGCCGCGCGCATCGCCGCAATGACACCCGGGCTCGACGCGTCGCCGGCCGGCATCCGGCGCGTGCTCGACAATCTCGTCGCCCGCGGACTGCTCGTTTCAAACGAGGACTTCGTCGCACGCATGCGCGTCGCCGGCGGCCTCGGTGCTGCCGACGGAGATGGCGATTCGTCGCTGCGCGCGATCTGCATCCGGGCCTGCGACCGGCCGGCTCAGCTCGCGCGCCTGCTGGCTTCGCTGGCGGAATACGAGCGCGTGTTCCGCATGACGCGGCCGTACGTCCTGATCGACGATTCCACGTTGGCCGCTGCTGCGGACCGGAATCTCGACCTTCTGCGCGAGTTCGCGAGATCGACCGGCTGCAAGGTCACGTATGTCGGCACGACGCAGCAACAGCAGGTCGTCCAGCGGCTCGCGAAAACCTTGCCCTCTTCGACCGATGCGTTGTCTCGCCTCCTGCTTCGGCCTCGCGGCTCCGCGGCCGGCGCGTTCGGCGGCGGACGCGCATGGAATCTCGCGCTCCTGATGTCCGCGGGAGGCAGCCTCGTGCTGCTCGACGACGATCTCTGCCTGCCTTTGCGGCGTCCCGACGATGCAGAGAGCGGCATCGATCCGGATCCCTCGAGCGTTCCCGGGACATCGTTCTATCGGAGCATGGACGAAGCGCTCAACTCGGCGGCGGCCATCGAGGACGATCCCTTCGCGCTGCATCTCGGCGCAGTCGGAAAGACGCTCGGGCGCCTCGTCGCCGAGCCGGCCTTCGCGATAGATCCCGCGCGCCTGCGCGGCCTGAATCTCGGCCGCCTCGAGCATCTGCGCGGCGACGCCCGCATCATCGGCACTGTGCAGGGAACGTGCGGAAGTTCGCGCACCGAGTCCGGCGCGTGGCTTTACCAGCTCGACCCGGAAAGCCGCGAGGCATTCTGGAAGGATCGCGAGAGCTATCTGCGCAACATCGAAGCGACGAGCATTCGCTATGGACGCCGCAAGGCTCATGTCCGCGCGATCTCGAACTTCACTCCGTTCGCGATCGACAACAGCCGCCTTCTTCCCTGCACGAATCCGGTCGGTCGCGGAGAAGACTCGCTCTTCTCCGTGCTCGCCAGCATCTGCAGGCCCGAATCGCTGCTTCTCGAGCTCCCGGTCGCGATCGGGCACATCCAGGAAAGCGATCGCAAGCGCTCGCTGCGGACCACGAGCGCGCCTCCGCCCCGATTCAACTACTTTCTCGGTGATTACATCCAGCGTCAGATACCGGAGATTCTCGCCGAGAACCCAGCGGATCGCTTGCAGACACTGGCGGTGGGCCTGCGCGACGTCGCGGGCGCGAGCGAATCGCGACGTATCCGGCTGCTTCGGGAATATCTCGCCTACGCCCGCGCGGAAGCGATCGAAAGGCTGCAACAGCAATACGAGAGCGCTCCGAATGCGCCGATCTATTGGCAGGCGGACGTGCGCTCGATCATCGAAGCGAACGGCCGGGCGCTGACGACGAACGCGCCGCCGCGCCTTGCCGACTGGCCGGAGGACGGCGACGAGGCATCGTGCGCGCGCCGCCTCGGCGAAGATACCGCGCACATGGCCGAGGCGCTGGAAGCGTGGCCGTCGCTTTGGGAACGGGCGCGGCAGCTGGGCGAGCGCTTCATTGGAACGGACTGAACATGTCCGCGCGCGGGAGAGGGCGGTCGAGGCTCCGTCACGGACCTCCCGCCCGGGTCTCACCTCCGTCGTCATCGTCGCCGCCGACAGCGGCAGGATACTTGGCGACGCCGTCCGATCGGTGCTCGATGCGGCAGATGCGGCCGAGGTCATCGTCGTCGACAACGCGTCGACGGATGGAGAGCCCGAGCGCGTCGCCGCGGCGTGCGCGCAGGATGCACGTTTCAGGCTTCAGCGAAACGATCGCAACCTCGGCTTCGGCGCCGCCTGCAATCGCGGAGCGGCCGCGGCGCGCGGCGACGCCCTCTTGTTCCTCAATCCGGACTGCGTGATCGAACGGGGCACGATCGAGGCGTTGCGCGGGATTTCCGCGAGGGATCCTTCGCTCGGCCTCGTCGGCATCGACGTGCTGACGCCCGGCGGAATCAGCGCGCGAGGGAACCGGCGCAGAGATCCGACGTTGCGCCGCGCGTTGATGAGCATGAGCGGACTCGCGCGTTTCTCGAATCGCTGCGCGGCGCTTGCCGGCGTCGAAATCGACACGCATGAACCGCGCGCGTCGTCGGACACGCTCGGCGGCGATCTCGCCGTCGAGCGCGTCGACGCGGTATCAGGAGCCTGTCTCTATCTCCCGCGACGCGTCTTCGACACGGTCGGAGGTTTCGACGAATCCTATTTCCTGCACGCCGAGGACCTCGATCTCTGTCGCCGCGTGCGCTTGGCGGGGTTCGGTGTCGCGATCGCGCCGGCGCTGCATGCCGTGCACATGCAGGGCACGTCGAGTCGTCACCGGCCGGTGTTCGTGTCCTGGCACAAGCACCGGAGCATGTGGCGCTATTACCGGAGGCATGAGGCTTCCTCGCACGCGCTCTGGGTGTCGCTGCTGACCTGGTGCGGCCTCTGGGCTCATTTCGCGCTGCTCACGCCGCTCCAGCTCGCGAGCGCCGGCTTGCACCGCATGCGCGGAATCAAGGACGCCAGTTGCTGACCGAATAGAACGGGCACACCGCGCTCGCGACCGGGCATTCGGTGGGACTCGCCGGATCGTGCATCCGGATATTGAGGTAGTAGTCGGTGTTCGGCTGCAGGTTGCAGTAGCTCGAAGTATTGCCCGAACCGAACTTGTAGCGGATGGCAGGGCTGTCGTCCGACACGGCCAGCACCGTGCAAGCGGGATTGGCTTCGTCCACGGAAAAATCGCCGCACTGCCGGCTGATCTTGATGTCGAGGTCCGGTCCGCCGACGTTGGTCGCATAGGCGAGGAAACCGTACATCGGCGGGCCGTTGTAACCGGTGTTGAAATGCGCTCCGACGTAGACGTGCCGGCCGAAACTCCGGATGACGGGCCCTGCGCCGTTCACGCCCGGCCAGAGCGTCAGCAGCTCGGACAGGAGACCCGTGCCGTGTCCCCATATGTTCTCCCATTCCGTCACGTCGACATTGAAGCGCGCGGGATGAGTGGGAGGGTGCGGCGGCAGATCGCCGTACCAGATATCGCTGACGCGAAGGAGCGACAGCGTTCCGTTCGGAGTGGGAATGGTGGCGGGACAGCTGTACCCCGTGTCGTAGCCATCCACGAAAATGGCGTCTGGCGACTGCGTCAGCGACGCGGCCAGGAGAAACCCGGTCATCGAAATCATCTGGTGCTACTGCTCGGAAGACGTGTATCGGAGAACTTGGAAGGCTATGAGATGGGAGAAAGGGAGCCGTCGAACGGCGGTACCCCGGAAGCCTTCCTGGCGTGACGGACCGAGCGACTCGGCCTCGGCGCGCATTCTGCCGATTTCCGGAGCGGGAAGGATTAAGTTCTCGTACTTTCTTCGAATATCGTGAGCGAGCGCACAGTCCGCGCTCGTCACCGACCGGGTTTCGGGCGGCGTCTCCGAAAGCGGTTCATGTCGTCGCGCAGCAATTGCGCGGCACGGCGGGCCGCCCCGCCGGTTGCGTCGGACGGGTCAGCGTAGAGGATCGCCCGCGAGCTGCTGACGAGAAGACCTGAACCGTCACTCGCGCAGCCGTTTGCGATGACGGCTTCGACGTCGCCGCCCTGCGCGCCGACGCCGGGCACGAGCAGCGGCATGTCGGCGATCTCGGCCCGCACCTCTGCGAGCTCGGCAGGATACGTCGCTCCGACGACGAGGAGGCAATTGCCGTTTCCGTTCCACTCGCTGGCAGCCATCCGCGCGACGTGGCGGTAGAGCGGCCGCCCGCCGACGTCGAGGTCCTGCAGGTCGCGTGCTCCGGGGTTCGACGTCCGGCACAAGATCACGACACCCTTGTCGGTGCGGTCCAGATACGGCTTCAGCGAATCGCCGCCGAGGTAGGGATTCACGGTCACGGCGTCAGCGCGGTAGCGGTCGAACGCCTCGGCGGCGTAGTAGGCCGCCGTGCTGCCGATGTCGCCGCGCTTCGCGTCGAGGATGACGGGCACGCCCGGGTGCGCTTCGTGGATGTGATTCACGAGCCGTTCGAGCGCGCCTTCGGCGCGATGCGCCGCGAAGTGCGCGAATTGCGGCTTGAAGCAGCAGACGAGGTCGGCCGTCGCGTCGACGATCGTGCGGCAGAACTCGAAGATCGCGTCGGGATGATCGCGCAGATGCGCGGGGAATTTTGCGGGCTCGGGATCGAGGCCGACGCAGACGAGGGAGTCGTTGCGTTGCCAGACGTCGTTGAGCGTTTCGATGAAGGTCATCACTCTGCCTTTCCTTCTCCCGCTTCGCGGGAGAAGGTGCCGAAGGCGGATGAGGGAAGCTCTGCAACCGCGAACCACGCTGCCCTCACCCCAGCCCTCTCCCGCGAGCGGGAGAGGGGGAAAAGCGTCATGCGAGTTTCTTGTAACGCAGCCGATGCGGCTGCGCCGCTTCGTCGCCGAGTCTGCGCTTCTTGTCCTCTTCGTATTCGCGATAGTTGCCCTGGAAGAACTCGACGTGCGAATCGCCCTCGAACGCGAGGATGTGCGTCGCGATGCGATCGAGGAACCAGCGATCGTGCGAGATCACCATCGCGCAACCGGGGAATTCGAGCAGGGCTTCCTCGAGCGCGCGCAGCGTCTCGATATCGAGATCGTTCGAAGGCTCGTCGAGCAGCAGCACGTTGCCGCCCTGCATCAGGGTCTTGGCGAGATGCAGGCGGCCGCGTTCGCCGCCCGAGAGCTGGCCGACGTTCTTCTGCTGGTCGGCGCCCTTGAAGTTGAAGCGTCCGATGTAACCGCGCGACGGCGTCTGGTACCTGCCGACCGTGATCATGTCGGCTCCGCCCGAAATCTCCTGCCAGACGCTCTTCGAGCCGTCGAGCGAGGCTCGCGACTGATCGACATAGGCGATCTTGACGGTCGGGCCGGTCACGATCTCGCCCTCGTCGGGCTTCTCGACGCCCGTGATGAGCTTGAAGAACGTCGACTTGCCTGCGCCGTTCGGACCGATGATGCCGACGATCGCGCCCGGCGGAACCTTGAAAGAAAGATCGTCGATGAGCAGGCGATCGCCGAACGACTTCGAGACGTGCTTGAACTCGATCACGAGATCGCCGAGACGCTCGCCCGGCGGAATGTAGATTTCGTTGGTCTCGTTGCGTGCCTGGTACTCGACCGAGTTCAGCTCCTCGAAGCGGTTGAGGCGCGCCTTACCTTTCGACTGGCGTCCCTTCGAACCCTGGCGCACCCATTCGAGCTCGCGCTGGATCGCCTTCTTGCGCGCCTTCTCGCCGGCTTCTTCCTGCTTCAGGCGCTCGTCCTTCTGCTCCAACCACGACGAGTAATTGCCTTTCCACGGAATGCCGCGGCCGCGATCGAGCTCGAGAATCCACTCGGCCGCGTTGTCGAGGAAGTAGCGATCGTGCGTGACCGCGACGACCGTACCCGGAAAGTTCTGCAGGAAATGCTCGAGCCACTCGACCGATTCGGCGTCGAGATGGTTGGTCGGCTCGTCGAGCAGCAGCATGTCGGGCTTGGAGAGCAGGAGGCGGCAGAGCGCGACACGGCGCTTCTCTCCGCCCGAGAGGTTCGCGATCTTCGCGTCCCACGGCGGCAGGCGCAGCGCATCGGCCGCGATCTCGAGCGTGCGCTCGAGCGTGTGCGCGTCGCTCGTCGCAAGGATCGCTTCGAGACGCTGCTGCTCGGCCGCAAGCTTGTCGAAATCGGCGCCTTCATCGGCGTAGGCCGCGTAGATTCCTTCCAGCTTCTTCTGCGCCTCGAAGATCTCGCCGACGCCTTCCTCTACGCTCTCGCGCACGGTCTTTTCCGGATCGAGCGCGGGTTCCTGCGGCAGGAAGCCGATCTTGATGTCGGGCTGCGGACGCGCCTCGCCGTTAAAATCGGTGTCGACGCCCGCCATGATGCGGAGCACCGTCGACTTGCCGGCGCCGTTCAGGCCGAGGAGCCCGATCTTGGCGCCCGGAAAGAACGACAGCGAGATGTCCTTGATGATCTCGCGCTTCGGGGGAACGACCTTGCTGACCCCGATCATGGTGTAGATGTACTGCATTACCGATGGCTCCAGAGGCACGCGCAGCCGACTGCCCCGGAAGCTCGGCCGGCGCGCCGGAAAAGGTGGGAAAGCGCGGAATTATCGCCGATCCGGCCGCCAACTGCCATGCAAAAGGTTGGGCCGCCGCGCACGAGCCTGTAACATTCGCAAAATTCCCGCCAAGGCCGAACGGACATGTTTGCAAAGGACACGCGCATCGCCGGTTACGACGACGATCTCGCCCAGGCGATCGCCGGCGAGCGCCGGCGCCAGGAGGACCACGTCGAGCTGATCGCGTCGGAAAACTACGCGAGTCCGCGCGTCCTCGAGGCGCAAGGTTCGGTGTTGACGAACAAGTACGCCGAAGGCTACCCCGGCAAGCGCTACTACGGCGGCTGCGAATACGTCGACGTCGCCGAACGCCTCGCGATCGAGCGCTGCAAGGCGCTTTTCGGCGCAGGCTACGCGAACGTGCAGCCTCATTCCGGATCGCAGGCGAACCAGGCCGTCTACTTCGCGCTCCTGAAGCCCGGCGACACGATCCTCGGCATGTCGCTCGCGCACGGCGGGCACCTGACGCACGGCGCGAAGGTGAATCTTTCCGGCAAGATCTTCAACGCCGTCCAGTACGGCGTCGACGCAAGCGGCTTCATCGATTACGACGAAGTCGATCGCCTCGCGCAGGAGCACAAGCCGAAGATGCTCGTCGGCGGCTTCAGCGCGTACTCGCAGGTCGTCGACTGGGCGCGCATGGCCGCGATCGCGAAATCGGTCGGCGCGTATTTCTTCGTCGACATGGCGCACGTCGCGGGACTCGTCGCGGCCGGCGTCTATCCGAACCCGGTTCCGCATGCCGACGTCGTGACGTCGACGACGCACAAGACGCTGCGCGGTCCGCGCGGCGGCATCGTCGTCGCGAAGGGCGGCGACGAGGATCTCGACAAGAAATTGCAGAGCATCGTGTTCCCCGGCATCCAGGGCGGCCCGCTGATGCACGTGATCGCCGCGAAGGCCGTTGCCTTCAAGGAAGCGCTCGAACCGGCCTTCAAGACGTACCAGCAGCAGGTCGTGAAGAACGCGAAGGCGATGGCGAAGACGCTGATCGCGCGCGGTTGCAAGATCGTCTCGGGCGGCACCGAGAACCATCTTTTCCTCGTCGACCTGATCGGTCGCGACGTCACCGGCAAGGACGCCGAAGCCGCGCTTGGCGACGCGCACATCACGGTCAACAAGAACGCCGTTCCGAACGATCCGCGCTCGCCGTTCGTGACATCGGGCCTTCGCATCGGCACGCCGGCCGTGACGACGCGCGGCTACGGCGAGAAGGAATGCATCGAGCTCGCGGGATGGATTTGCGACGTGCTCGACAAGCCCGGCGATGCGGCGGTGATCGAGAGCGTGCGCGGAAAGGTGACGGCGCAGTGCAGGGCGTTTCCGGTTTATGGATAAGAGAACGGGAATAGGGAATCGGGAATCGGGAATCGCGAGCGGCTCGTTCTCGCCGCGTTTCCCATTTCCTGTTCTCCATTCCCGATTCCCGTCCTGATGCACTGCCCCTTCTGCCAGCACGACGACACCCGCGTCATCGATTCGCGCGTCTCCGACGACGGCACGACGATCCGCCGGCGTCGCGAGTGCCCGAGTTGCGGCGAGCGTTTCAACACGTTCGAGACGGCGGAAATCAAGCTTCCCTCGGTCATCAAGAGCGACGGCCGCCGCGAGGCGTTCGACGAGCACAAGCTGCGCGCCGGCTTCGAACGGGCGCTGCAGAAGCGTCCCGTCTCGAGCGAGCAGGTCGATGCCGCGGTGCGAACGGTCGTGGAGGAGCTTCGCCGCAGCGGCGAGCGCGAGGTGCCGTCGATGCGCATCGGCGAACTCGTCATGCGCGAGCTCAAGAAGCTCGATCAGGTCGCGTACATCCGCTTCGCGTCGGTCTATCGCAGCTTCCAGGACGTGCAGGAATTCCGCGAGGAAATCGAGCGCCTGCAGCGCGACATGCCGGCGATCGAAGGCTTGCAGCTTTCGCTTCTGCAAGCGGAAACCGGAAAGCCTCGCAAGTAAACGCGTACCGCCGTCCCGGCGAAGGCCGGGACCATCTGGCTTTCCCATGCCACACCGAAAAATCGGAATGGATTACAACCTGCTTCCAGCAGCTTGCCCTTCGGGCCACCCGCTTCGCGGATGTTCGCTTCGGCATCCTGCCTTCGCAGTCCGGCCTTCGCCGGGATGACGAAACCTCGATGACCGAAACGACGTTCACCGACACCGACGAGCGCCACATGCGCCGCGCGCTCGCGCTCGCGGAGCGCGGCCTCTTCACGACGCAGCCGAACCCGCGCGTCGGATGCGTGATCGCGCACGATGAAGTCGTCGTCGGCGAGGGCTTCCACGCGCGCGCGGGCGAGCCGCATGCGGAGGTGCACGCGTTGCGCGAAGCGGGCGTGCGCGCCGACGGCGCGACCGCGTACGTGACGCTCGAACCCTGCGCGCATCATGGCCGCACGCCGCCGTGCGCGGACGCGCTCGTCGCCGCCGGAGTCGCGCGCGTCGTCGCGGCGATCGGCGATCCAAATCCGGACGTCGACGGCGGAGGTTTCGCGCGTCTGCGCCGCGCCGGCGTCGAAGTCGGGTGCGGCCTCCTGGGCGATGAGGCGCGTTCGCTCAACGAAGGTTTCTTCTCGCGCATGCGGCGCGGCCGTCCATGGGTGCGTCTCAAGATCGCCGCGAGCCTCGACGGCCGCACCGCGCTCGCGGGCGGCGAGTCGAAATGGATCACGGGCGAGGCCGCCCGCAAGGACGTCCAGCGCTGGCGCGCACGGAGCTCGGCCATCCTGACCGGCATCGGCACCGTGCTCGCCGACGATCCGCGGCTCACGGTTCGCCTCGACGAGCCGCACATACCGCCGCTGCGCGTCGTGCTCGACGCGAACCTGCGCACGCCGGCCGATGCGCGCGTTCTCGATGGCGCGGCTCCGACGCTCGTCGCGCACGCGAAAAGCGCGTCGCCGCGCGGCGCGCGCTTCGATCGCGTCGACGAGGCGCCGTTCGATGCGGACGACGGCAGGCTCGATCTCGCGGCGATTCTCGCCGCGCTCGCCGCGCGCGAGGTCAACGAGCTTCAGGTCGAGTCCGGCCCGATTCTTTCCGGAGCGCTGCTCGCTGCCGGTCTCGTCGATGAAATCCTGCTTTATGTCGCGCCGATCTTGCTCGGCGACACGGCCCGGCCGATCGCGAACCTGCCGCCGCTCGCGTCGCTGGCGGATGCTCCGAAGCTGACGCTGGTTGAACAGACGGCCTGCGGCCCCGATCTCCGCTTGCGATTCCTGACGGAAACCCCGCATGTTCACGGGCATCATTGAGGCAACCGGCCGCGTTGCGCGCGTCGAGCCGCGAGGCGGCGACGTGCGCCTCCTGATCGATGCCGGAGCGTTCGATCTTCGCGACGTCGCGATCGGCGACAGCATCTCGGTCTCGGGCGCCTGCCTGACCGCGGTCGCGATCGAGAACGGCATGCTCGCGTTCGACGTCTCGACCGAAACGCTTTCGCGCACGTCGATCGGCGCGCTCGGCATTGGCGCACGCGTCAATCTCGAGAAGGCGCTGCGGCTCAGCGACCGTCTGGGCGGACATCTCGTCTCGGGCCACGTAGACGGCATCGGCTCGGTCGTCGCGATCCAGGCGGATGCGCGCTCGCAGCGCTGGACCTTCGAGCTGCCGGCCGAGCTCGCCCGCTACGCGGCGCCGAAAGGCTCGATCGCGATCGATGGCGTCAGCCTCACGATCAACGAGGTCGACGGAAACCGTTTCGGCGTGAGCCTGATTCCGCATACGATCGGGGTGACGACGCTCGGCGATCGCAAGGTCGGGGATCCGGTCAACATCGAGGTCGACATGATTGCTCGCTATGTCGAGCGCTTGACGTTCGCCGGCGGGTAGCGGATCAGGAGTCGCGAAAGAACGGGTGTACGCTCCGTTCGCGCGCCGTTCCGCGATTTGCGATTCGCCATTGCGCGCCAACTACGGTTTCTGAAATGCCCTTTGCGAACATTCCCGAAATCCTTTCCGAAATCCGCGCCGGCCGCATGGTCGTCATCGTCGACGACGAGGATCGCGAAAACGAAGGCGATCTCGTGATGGCTGCGGAAAAAGTGCGGCCCGAGGACGTCAATTTCATGGTGCGCGAAGGCCGCGGCCTCGTCTGCCTGCCGCTGACCGAGACGCATTGCCGGCAACTCGGCCTGAAGCCGATGGTCGATCGCAATACCTCGCAGCACCACACGAACTTCACCGTGTCGATCGAAGCCGCGAGCGGGGTGACGACCGGCATCTCCGCGTACGACCGCGCGCACACGATCCGCGTCGCCGCGAGGCCGCAGGCGCGTATCGAAGACATCGTGCAGCCGGGCCACATCTTCCCGCTCGCGGCACAGCCGGGCGGCGTGCTCGCGCGCGCCGGCCATACCGAAGCCGCGGTCGATCTCGCGACGCTCGCCGGACTTTCTCCGGCCGGCGTCCTCGTCGAGATCCTCTCCGACGACGGCACCATGGCGCGGCGTCCCGAGCTCGAAGCGTTTGCCGCGAAGCACGGC
This sequence comes from Rhodanobacteraceae bacterium, assembly GCA_035545255.1. Taxonomy (GTDB): domain Bacteria; phylum Pseudomonadota; class Gammaproteobacteria; order Xanthomonadales; family Rhodanobacteraceae; genus Dokdonella_A. The sequence continues at coordinate 3,711 of DASZYR010000012.1, read as the reverse complement.
CTGAAAATCGGCACGATCGCCGATCTCATCCGCTATCGCCTCGAGACCGAGAAGACGATCGAGCGCGTGCACGAAAGCGAAGTCGACACCGAATTCGGCCGCTTTCGCCTCGTCGCGTTCCGCGACCGCTTGCACAAGGCACTGCATTTCGCGCTCGTGCGCGGCCGCGTCGACGACGGCTCGCCGGTGCTGACGCGCGTCCACGTCCGCAACACGCTGTCGGACGTGCTGCATCTGCGGCGCGACGATCTCGGTCTCACCGTGACGGCGGCGCTGCGGCGCATCGCCGACGAAGGCCGTGGCGTCGTCGTCGTGCTTGCGGGCGACGAGACGCCCGACGCGCTGATCGAGCGCCTGACGGCCGCGCGCGCTCCCGATGAGCACGCGCCGCCGCCGTGGCGGCAACTCGGGCTCGGCGCGCAGGTCCTCGCTGGTCTTGGCGTGAAGCGCTTGCGCGTACTCGGCACGCGCAGGCGGCTCGTCGGTCTCGCGGGGTTCGGACTCGAAGTCGAAGGACACGAGGAGCCCTGAATCGTCGTCCCCGCGAGGCGGTGGACCCGGGCGACTTCGCGGGCCGGCAAGGGTCGCAGTCGCAGGATCCCGCTTTTACGGGGCGACAGACGTTTGCGGCGTGCGCGTCCGCTAGACTACGCGCGAATGCACTTTGCGACGACCATGCAAGAACGCACCGGCTCCCCACGCCCCGTTTCTTCCGCGCGCTACGCGATCGTCGCCAGCCGCTGGAATCCGCGTGTCGTCGACGCGCTCGTCGAGGGTGCCGTGAAGGCGCTCCGCGAGCATGGCGTCGCCGACGGCGCGATCGACCTCGTGCGCGTGCCGGGCGCGCTCGAAATTCCGCTCGTCGCCGCGCGCTTCGCATCGGAGGGACGCCACGCCGCGATCATCGCGCTCGGCTGCGTCGTCCGCGGCGACACGCGCCATTACGAGCATGTCGCCGACGGCTGCGCGAACGGCCTCATGCGCGTCGCGCTCGATTTCCGCGTGCCGGTGCTGAACGGAGTGCTCGCGGTCGAGCGCCATGCCGATGCCGAAGCCCGCGCCGGCGGCGCGCGCGGCAACAAGGGCGAGGACGTCGCGCTCGCGGCGCTCGAAATGGCCGATCTCATGGTTCAATGGACGACATGAAACCGGCCGGATCTTGCTTGCACCGTCGGCAGAACGCCGGAAGCCGCGAATCGGGAATCGCGAATCACGGACGAGCCGCGCGCGCGCGTTGCGATGCGCGATACGTGATCGGCGGTTCGCGGTCTCCGGCGATGGATCTCCCTCGCCGCCGCGTCCCGGCTCCGCCTGAGACGCTCGCGTCGTGACCCACTCATCCGGCATCGATCCCGCCGCGCGCTCGCGCGCACGCCGCCGCGCGTTGCAGGCGATCTACGCCTGGCAGCTCAGCGGCAACGCGATCGCGCGCGTCATCGACGAGTTCCGTCACGAGCAGGACATGGAGATCGCCGACGTCGACTACTTCGAGGATCTCGTGCGCGGCGTCGAGCGGCATTGCGAGGAGCTCGATGCCGCGCTTGCGCCGCATCTCGATCGCGAGATCGCACGGGTCGATCCGATCGAGCGCGCGGCGCTCCGGATCGGTGCGTACGAGCTGCGTCATCGCATCGACGTGCCGTATCGCGTCGTCATCAACGAGGCCGTCGAGGTCGCCAAGCGCTTCGGTACCGACTATGGGCACACCTACGTCAACGGCGTGCTCGACAAGCTCGCGACGGATTGGCGAGCCGCCGAGTTCGGTGCGGATCGCGCGTGATCTGCCGGCGCGTGCCGTGGAATTCGAGCTGATCGACCTCCTGCGCTCGCGTCTCGGCCGCGATCGGCCGGACGTGCGCGTCGGCATCGGCGACGACGGCGCCGTGATCGCGGTGCCCGCGGAACACGAGCTCGTCGTCTCGACCGATACGCTGGTCGCGGGCGTGCACTTCCCGTTGACGACGCGCGCCGAGGATATCGGATGGAAATCGCTCGCCGTGAATCTCTCGGACCTCGCCGCGATGGGCGCGACGCCAGCGTGGGCCTTGCTCGCGCTGACGCTGCCATCGCCGGATCGCGCGTTCGTCGAGCGCTTCGCCGACGGATTCGGCGCGCTCGCCGCGCAGCACCGCATCGCGCTGATCGGCGGCGACACGACGCGCGGACCGCTGTCGATCGCCGTGACCGTGGCAGGCATCGTGCCTGCCGGACGCGCGCTGCTGCGCAGCGGCGCGCGTCCTGGCGATGCCGTTTTCGTGACCGGAACGCTCGGCGACGCCGCGGCCGCGCTGCGCCGCATCGGCGTCGCGGCACGTCGCGAGAGCGATGCGGATATCGCGCTGCGCGAGCGCCTCGACCGTCCGACGCCGCGCATTGCGGCAGGCCTCGTGCTGCGCGAAGCGGCGTCGGCATGCATCGACGTCTCCGACGGATTGATCGCCGACCTCGGCCACGTCGCCCTGCGAAGCGGCGTCGGCATCGAAATCGCAGCGAGCGCGTTGCCGGCATCGGCCGCGTTGTTGGCCATCTGCGACGCGCACGAACGCACGATGCTGCAGGGAAGCGGCGGGGACGACTACGAGCTCGCCTTCACGCTCGCCACGTCACGCGAGCGGACGATCCTGCACGATCTCGCCGCAGCAGGCTGCGGCGCGACCTGCATCGGACGCGTCGTCGAAGAGCGCGGCGTGCGCCTTCTCGACGACGAAGACCGCGAGATCGCGCTCGACCGCAGCGGCTGGGAGCATTTCGCATGAAACTCGACGCGGCGACGCGGCGCCGCGTGCTGGCGCATCCTGCCGGCTGGATCGCGAGCGGATTCGGCTCGGGCTTCAGCCCGTTCGCCTCGGGCACGGTCGGATCGGCCGTCGCGCTGATTCCGTGGATCGCGCTGCGCGATCTCGAATGGCCGTGGTATCTCGCGGCGATCACCGTCGCGTTCGCGATCGGCGTCTGGTCGGCCGACCGCGTGATCCGCGTGCTGCGCGTCGAAGACCCCGGCGTCGTCGTCTGGGACGAGTTCGTCGGACAATGGATCGCCTTGCTGCCGCTCGTCGTCGCGCCGCGAGACTGGCCATGGATCGTCGCGGGATTCGTGCTGTTTCGCGTCTTCGATGTGTGGAAGCCGTGGCCGGCTTCGTGGGCGGATCGAAGCGTCAAGGGCGGGCTCGGAACGATGCTGGACGATGTGATCGCCGGAGGCTACGCCGCCGTCGCGCTGGGTCTGGCGTTGGAATTCGTCTAGGAATTGCCGGATTCATTTCCCGGCATCAATTTGCCGGGATTCAGAATTCCGTCCGGATCGAACTCGGTCTTGACCCGCTTCATCAGCGCCAGTGCATTCGCATCGATCGCGAGCGGCATGAAATCGCGTTTCGCAAGACCGATGCCGTGCTCGCCGGACAGCGTGCCGCCGAGGCCGATCACGATCTCGAAGACTTCGGCGAGGCATGCGTCCGCGCGCGCGAGCTCGGCGTCGTCGCGTGGCAGGAGGTTCACGTGCACGTTGCCGTTGCCCGCGTGGCCGAAACAGACGATCGGCAGCGCATGGCGCTCGGCCAGCACGCGCATTGCCGCGACGAGCTCGGGAATCCGGCTGACCGGAACGACAACGTCTTCGTTGATCTTCTTCGGCGAGATCGTGCGCAGCGCCGGGGACAGCGCCTTGCGCGCGGTCCAGAGCGCAGCGATTTCATCGGCATTTCCCGCGAC
>DASZYR010000011.1:0-7875 GCA_035545255.1 Rhodanobacteraceae bacterium | reverse complement strand
CGTGACGCGCTGTATCAGAACACGCTCGGCACGATCCTCGCCGATGCCGGCGAGTACGACGGCGCGATCGACGCGCTGCGCCGCTGCTGCGAGCTCGATCCCGGACTTGCGATCGCCTGGTACAACCTCGGCGTCCTGCTGACGCGTTGCGTGCGCTACGACGAGGCAGTCGACGCGTTGCGCGAAGCCGTGCGGCTCGCACCGGATCACGTCGAAGCGCGCGCGCTGCTCGCCGACATGCTGCGCGTCAGCGGCGAGGCGGATGCGGCCGCCGCCGAGTACCGCCGCATCATCGCGGCACGTCCGTTCGCCGGCGCGGCGTGGTGGGGCCTCGCCGATCTCAAGACGATGAAATTCGCCGGCGAGGACATCGAGTCTCTGCGCGCGGCGCTGGCGGACGCGCGAGCGAGCGACGACGATCGCATCGCGCTCGGCTTCGCGCTCGCCAAGGCGCTCGACGATCACGGACAATACGCCGGATCGCTCGAAGCGCTCGCGGCGGCAAATGCGATCGCGCGGCGGCGCCGGCAATGGAACGCCGCCGCGTTTTCGGCCGGCATGACGGCGATCCGCAGTGCCTTCGCTCCGTCGCCATCGCCCGCTCCGGATGCCGGGCTCGGCAAGGGCGTCGTCTTCATCGTGAGCCTGCCGCGCTCGGGATCGACGCTGATCGAGCAGATCCTCGCCTCGCATCCTTCCGTCGAAGGCGCCGGCGAATTGCCGGATCTTCCGCTCGTGCTGACCGAGGAATCCAGGCGCCGCGGCCGCGCGTTTCCGGAATGGGCGCGCGCGATGCAACCGGACGACTGGCAGCGGCTGGGCCGCCGCTATCTCGAGCGCACGGCGCATTGGTCGCGGCGCCGGCCGGTGTTCACCGACAAGCTGCCGAACAACTGGTACTACGTCGGTGCGATCCGCGCGATGTTGCCGGGCGCGCGCATCGTCGGCTGCCGGCGCGATCCGCTCGAGACCTGTTTCGCGTGTTACCGGCAGCTTCTGTACAACAACGAATACCAGCGCACGTTCGCCGATCTCGCTGCGTTCTGGCTCGAGTTCGATGCGAATCTCAAGCTCGCTCTCGCGCAGCATCCCGCGCACATCCACGAAAGCGTGTACGAAGATCTCCTCGCCGACCCGGACCGTCAGATCCGTCGCCTGCTCGACTTCTGCGGCCTGCCGTTCGATTCCGCATGCCTCGAATTCCATCGCACGCGCCGCGACGTGCGCTCGCCGAGCGCGATGCAGGTGCGCGAGCCGCTGCGGCGCGATACGGCACGCGCTCCGCGATACGGCGCGCTGCTCGATCCGCTGCGCGATGCGCTGGCTGCCGTGATGAGCACGCGCGACTGAACGGTCCGGATCGCGATGCCATCCTGATGGGGAGCGGCGCCAGTCGCGATCTTTTCTTCGCGGCTTCAGAAGATCGCGGCTAGCGCCGCTCCTACATGAGCTTGCGAATTACGTGAGCCCGGCGAGTTCCGGAACGAATGGCGCGTAACGGCGCCAGCGGCCGACCGACGCCGCATAGACGGGCTGGCGCGCCTGCCAGACGCTGGCCGAATGGATCGGCGCCGCGGCCGATGCCTCTTCGTCGGCAAGCGGCACGCCGATGAACTCCGCGAGCGCGGCGAGGCTCCTCGCCGGATCGGCAACGAACGATTCGTAGTCGAGCGTGTGGATCGGCAGCGACAACGTCGCTTGCCAGTGCTGCATCAGCCGATCGTGCCCGGCCGCGAAATGCGCGATGTCGGCGAGGTCGTACGCGAATGCGGCATCGCGATGCGCGAAGTCCTGGCACCAGAGCGAAAGCGCCGTGTCGCGGCGGCCGCGCCGACAATGGATCACGCGCGCCTCGGGAAACATCGCTTCGACGAGGTGCAGATAGCGGAAATTCATCGGGTCCTGGTCGATGTACCCGATCGCCGGCGCGTCGTCCTGCCGCGTGTGCACGCGATAAAGCTCGGCTGCCTCGGCGATCGCGCCGGCATCGGCGAGATGGCCGCCGCCGATGAGCTGATCGGCGATGAAGCGGAGCATCCTCTGCTCGCCGCGATCGCGCGCGGACGTGCGCCGCGCAAGCTGCGTCGCCGTCAGCGTCGTGCCGGTGCGCGGCAGGCCGACGATGAAGATCGGAACGAAATCCTCGCGCCGCTTGCGCGACACGCGCGCGACGCGCTCGCGCAGGCGTGCGTCGACGAATGCATCCCAGGCCGGCGGCGACCACGGCAACACCGAGCGCACGAGTGCGTTCGCCTCGTGAAGCACGCGAGCGGCCAGCGCGTAATCGCCGACGTCGTCCAGCGCTTTCGCCAGACCGAATCCGGTCGCCGCGCGCGCGCGCGGCGAGAACGCCGCATCGCGGAAGTGCGCGTCGAACCGCGCGAAATCCGGATGACGCCGATCGGCGTAGCGCATCGTGTGCGCGAGCGCGCCGAGCACGTAGCGCGTATCGAGATCGACGCCGGCATCGAGTGCCGCGAGGTAGCGCACGCGCGCCTTGTCGAAATCGCCGAGCTCGCGCGCGATGTTGCCGGCCACCGCGAGCAGCGGCGCGAATCCCGGCGCGTTCGCGAGCGCGCGATCGCAGAGCTCGTCGGCGAGCGGCTGTCGATGACACTGCGCGATGAACTCCGCGCCGCGCAGGCAGGGTGCGGCTTCGAACCCGAGCGCGCGGCAGACGTCGAACATCGTCGCCGACGCCGCATCGAGCCGGCCGTCGCTTTGCAGCAGGCGGGCCAGCAGCGCCGAGATGTCCTCGCGTGCCGGCTCGCGCGAAACGAGAGCGCGCAGGATCGCCTCGCCTCGCGCGGTCTCGCCGCGCTCCCACGCGGCTTTCGCGGCGGCGAACTCGGAATCGGTATCCGCTGGAGGAATCGGCATTCGTGCGGCCGGACGCGCGAGATCGCGTGCGATGAATTCCGATTCTGCCACACGCCGGCGTGCCGTCGGCGCGCCGTTCCGTGCGAACATGGCGGCCCCGCAGGACAACGCAGAAACCGATGCACGTCACCCATCCCGGCCCGAGCGTCGCGGCGCGGCTTCTCGCCGATTACGAGCGCGAATCCGCAACGGGCGCCGAAGCGGATGCACGCGCGCGCCTCATCGCGCGCCTTGCCGGTGCGCCCGAAAGCGACTGGCTCGAATGCGCGCAACAGCTGGTATTGCGTGGCCGCGTCGGCGTGACGACGGCTTTGCTTGTCGCTGCGCGCGCGCACCATCCGCGATCGGCCGATATCGCGTTCGCGCTCGCCGGCCTCGAGCAGCGCGCGCGCCACGACGCGCAGGCCGAGGCATTGCTGCGCGAAGTGCTGGCCGCGAAACCCGATCACGCTGCCGCTGCGCTGATGCTCGCGCGCCTTCTCGGCGACGCGGGCCGCACGCGCTCGGCGGCGACGGTCCTGCAATCGACGTTCGCCGATCGTCGCCAGCCGATCGATCTTGCGATCCGCGCGATGGAGCTTGCCGACCAGATCGATCGCAAAGACACCGCTTCTGCGATCGCGGAAGCGGAAATCGCCGCCGGCTGCGCCGACCCGAGGATCCACGCCTACGCGGCGACGTACGCGCTCCAGCTCGGCGAATTCGCGCGCGCAAGAGAGCGTTATCTCTACGCCTACGCGCACAGCAAGGAGGCGCCGGAGTGGAACGTGCCGTTCGGGCTTGCGTCGGCACAGCGGTATCGCGATGCGGATCATCCGGATTTCGCGCTGTTCCGCGAGTGCCTCGCGCGGCCGGATCTCGGCGAGAAGGCGCGTCTCACCCTGCTCTTCGCGCTCGGCAAGGCGCACGACGACATCGGTGCATATGCCGAAGCCGCCCGCTATTTCCGCGAAGCCAACGCCATCGCGTTCGCGCTCTGGCCGCGCTCGCGCAAGCAGTGGCGGCGTAGCGTCGCCGCGCGCATCCAGGCGAAGCCGCTGCCGGTGCGGCGTCCGGCAGGCAGCGACTTCACGCCGGTCTTCATCGTCGGCGTGCCGCGCTCGGGGACGACATTGACGGCCGAGCTTCTCGCTCGCCGTCCGCTCGTGCGAAATCGCGGCGAGCTCAACGCGATCTGGAAGATTGCGCAGCGGCTGCCGGCGAGCGGCGCGCCGGATCGTGCAACCCTTGACGCGATGGCCGCCGAATACGAGGCGCAGCTGAAGCTCGACGATGCCGGCGATGCGCGCTGGTTCATCGACAAGCAGCCGCTCAACCTCGTGCATGTCGATCTGATCCTCGCGCTCTGGCCGCACGCGAAGATCGTCCATTGCGAGCGCAACGCGCGCGACAACGCGCTGTCGATCTGGGTGCAGTCGTTCCAGGAAGATACCTACGCGTTCGCGTTCGATTTCGCCGACATCGCAGCTCTCCAGCAGGGCTGCGACAAGCTGATGGCGCACTGGAAGAAGCTCTATCCGGATTCGATCCGAAGCCTTCGCTACGAGGATCTCGCCGCCGCGCCCGAAGAAAGGATCGGCGAGCTCGCCGACTGGGTGGGCCTGCCGCCTTCCGAAGCGTCACGCCCGGAGCCGCAGCGCGCTGAAGCGATCAACACGGCGAGCCTCTGGCAGGCGCGCCAGCCGGTGTACACGCGGTCGATCGGACGCTGGCGCGCATACATCGAGCACGTACCGGAGCTTGCGCAATTCCCGCCGGATTAGCGATCGGCGCGCGCGATCGCAGCGCTCAGGTTTCGTAGCCCCAGTGATCGAGCATCGGCTTCAGGATCGGCAGCACCGGCTCGAACGCGCTCTCGTACCGGCGCCAGCGATCCTTGCGCCGCGCGCTGATCGGCTGGACGACTTCGGTGTAGCTCGGTGTCGCGATGAAGCCTTTCTCTTTCGCGCGCTTGTCATAGTTCAGCATCTCGGTGGCGTCGCCGATCCCGAGGAACTCGGCATAGCGCTCGGCCTGGCGCTTCGGATCCTCGACGAGATCCTCGTAGCGCGACATGAGCACGTCGGGCTTGAACATCTCGCAATCGCGCAGCCACGCTTGCATCGCCGCGACATAGGCGCGCGCTGTGCGCTCCAGCGTCGAGCACGCGCCGGCGAGCGAGCATGAACGGTAGCTCTGCATGTAGTTGCTGAGCACGGCATCGCAAGGATGACGCAGCGCGAGGATCAGCTTCGCGTTCGGGAAGAGCCGCGTGATCAGCGGCAGGTTCAGCATGTTGAGCGGATTCTTGTCGACGAGCTGCGCGTCCCAGCGGCGCCGGATCTTCTCGGCGACGAGGCCGAGATAGCGCTTGCGCAGCTCGTCGCAGTCGCGCTGGTTCAGCCGGTGCAGCTCTTCGGGCACGCGCACGCCGAGGTCTTCGAGCTCGCCGTTCAGGATCGCGAAGAACGGGCGCTCGTCCATCGACTGGAGCTTCGGATGCGCGTCGAGCATCTGCTCGAGCAGCGTCGTTCCCGAGCGCGGAAAGCCGACGACGAAGACCGGTGAATGGCGCGTCTCCGGCGCGGCGAGCTCGGGCCAGCGCGCGTGGTCTTCCTTGGTTACGAACCGTTTCGATGCGGGAAGCACGACCGTGTTCGGCTCGAAGAAGATCGGCTCGATCGGCGCGAGCTCCAGGCGCTGGCGCGCGTGCGCGATCGCGAGCGATTCCATCGCGGCGGCGGGATCGCGCAGCTTGTCCTGGATGTCGGCAAGCAGGAAATAGTGCGCGCAGTCGAGGTCGTTGCGCGGCCCGACGCTCTCGAGGATCCTGCGCGCCTCCTCCGCGTTGCCGCGACGCTTGGCGAGCGTCGCGCGAAGGTGGGCGATCTCGTTCGTCGAGTGCGCATCCATCGCGGCGAAGCGGGCCGTCGTGTCCGCCAGCAGCGACTCGGCGGCGTCAAGATCGTTGCGCCGCTCGAGCAGCCCGATGAGCTGGAGGCGCGTCGGCAGATGCATCGGCGCGCGTTGCATCAGGTCGCTCAGCACCTCGTACGCTTCGTCGGCGATGCCGACCGTCGTCAGGAGATGCGCGAGCAGCAGCTGCTCGGGCGCGTCGAGCGGCAGCCAGCTGCGCCACGGCCGCAGCAGCGTGTACGCCTGCGTGTCGCGGACGGCGGCGAGCGCGTTCGCGGCGTGGATGTGCGCTTCGGGCGAAGCCGGATCGAGCTCGCAGGCCTTGAGGAGACTCGTCTGGGCGCCGTCGTAGTCGCCCTTCTGGAGCTGTGCCTGCCCCAGCATGACGTAGTAGGTGGCCTCGCCGGGAGCAAGCGCGACGGCTTTCGACGCGGCCTCCACGGCTTCGTCGACGCGGCCGGCGAGACGCAGCGCGGTCGCGTAGTTGGTCCAGTGCGCGGCCCGGTCCGGAAAAAGCTCGGTCAGCCGCGCGTAGCCCCGGACGGCCTCGGCGTATCGCTCCTGCCGCTGAAGGCAGAGCGAAGACAGGATCAGGAGGCCCTCGTCGTCCGGAAACCTGAGGAGCCGTTCGCGGCAGAGCTGCTCGGCCACCGCGGTGTTGCCCTGCTGCAAGACGTTGACGATGTCGTTGAGCGCCGGTGCTTCGGTCATGAGCCTTCGGAAACAAAAAAAGAGCCGCGCGAGAGACTCGCGCGGCTCTTGAAGTTTACCGCTTCTTGCCGGATCAGGCGATCAGAACTTCACCGTGACGGCGGCGTGGTAGTAGCGGCCGATCAGGTCGAACGTCGACGGATCCGTGCCGGCGTTCAGGGTCTGCTGGTCGTAGCCCATGAACGGCGGCTGCTTGTCGCCGATGTTGTCGACGCCCACTTCGAGGCGCGTGTTCAGCGCTTCGATGTTGTAGCCGACCGACAGATCGTTGTACGTGTACGCACCGTACTTGATCACCGAGCCCGGCAGACCCGGATAGGCACTCGACGCCTCGTCGAGGTTCGGGTTGCCCATCTGGAAGCGGCCGATGTAGCGCATGCGCCACGACGCGTCCCACGAGCCCAGCGTCCAGTTCACGAACGTCTGCGCCTTCCAGCGCGGGATCGTGCAAGCGCCGGTGTTGCCCGGGCAGCCCGACAGCGCGCTCGAGAAGAACGGCGTGAAGTGGCCGGCCAGGTGGAACACCGAGTCGCCCGGCAGGCCCGGCGCGATGTCCGCGTCGAACTGCTTCATGTACGTCGCGTTGACCGACGCCACGAAGCGGCCGAACGAGAACTCCGGCAGGCGGTACGTCAGGTTGAAGTCGACGCCCGACACATCCAGACGACCGAGGTTGCCCGTCGGCTGCGTGATGTTCGTGATCTGGCCCTGCTCCGGACCGCTCTGGTTACGCGTGATCAGCGAGCAGTACGTCGTCACGCCGTTGAAGCAGAGGTCGAGCACCGTCTGCGCGCCGACGCCGGTGATCCGGTCGAGCAGGTACAGACGCCACACGTCGGCGCTGACGGACAGGCCATCAAGCCAGTGCGGATCGTAGACGACACCGAAGTCGAACGACTTGCCCATTTCCGGACCGAGCGGGAAGCCCGCGTAGGCCGAACCCGTCGACAGAGCGCCGATCTGGTTGCCGAGCGCGACGGACGTGTTCTGGAACGGACCCGTCGCCGGGACGCCCAGACACGCCGGGTTGCCCGCGTTCGGATTCGCGCCAGTGCCGGCGTAATCGCAGGGATCGCTGCCGAGCGTCGGCGCGCTGGCCGACGGCGCGGCGTACACGTCGCCGATCGTCGGCGCACGGAACACCTTCGAGACCGTGCCGCGCAGCAGCAGGTCTTCGATCGGACGCCACTCGACCTGCACCTTCCAGTTGCTCGTGTCGCCGAACGTCGAGTACTTCGAGTAACGATCGCCCAACGTCACGTTCAACGCGTGGAAGAACGGCAGATCCTTCAGGACCGGCACGAAGAGCTCCGCGTACGCTTCCTTGACCGTGTAGCCGCCCTGGAGGTTCGACGTACACTGCGAGCCGAGGATGCATCCGCCGGTGGC
>DASZYR010000010.1:0-3131 GCA_035545255.1 Rhodanobacteraceae bacterium | reverse complement strand
GAGAGCCGGTCGGCGATGAAGCCCGGCACCTTGCCGCTGCTGCCGTCTTCGAGCAGCTTGTTCGCAGCGTCGGTGATCTGCTTCGCCGAGAGGTTCTTCGCCTCCTGCTGCGCGGTCTTCATGGCGTCGATGAAGTGCTGGAGGTCGGCATCGCCGAGCTCGATCGTGATGGCGAGCGACATGGGGCGGACTCCGCGGAGAAAGGCCCGAAAGACTGCCAGCTGGGGAGGGGAGCGTCAATTGCGGAAAGCCGGGATTCGGGATTCGGGATCGGGAAAGGCGAATCTTGCGAATCCCGAATCCCGAATTCGGGCTCCTCAAAGAATCCCGACCAGCCCCGCCCCGAACGCCGTCACGATCCTCGTATAGATCGTCTTGAACGGCAGGTCGACCTCGGGAAACTCGCCGACGTCCCGGTAGCACTCGCGGAACTTCGGATCCGACGGCGGCACCGGCTTGCAGCCGGGTTTCAGCTCGAAGCTCGACGCGTAGCGGAACGGCCAGAAGTCGAACAGCGGCAGCGCGGTCGAGAGGTCCGAGATCGCGTTGTTGACGCGGTCGAGCAGCCGCGGCCGCTCGCGTCTGGCGATGACCCAGGCGTTCTCGGGCGCGGCATTGCGCAGCACCGCGCCGCGAACGCGGGCCGCGACCGCGGCATCGTCGATGATGAAGCCCGATTCGGTGTTGTAGTCGTCCGAGCGCGGATCGAAGTTGTGCGATCCGATCAGGCTGACGGCGCCGTCGATGACGAGCGATTTCGCGTGCAGGCCGAGGCGCACGCCGCCGTGCTTGAGCGGCGTCCTGCCGTACCGCTCGTACTCGCCTGCGTTCGCGCCGCCGGCGAGCGCGTCGTAGTTGCGCACGAAGTCCGCCGCGTCGCCGGGAAACGGCTTGAACTCGTGGATCTCGAAACCGTAGCGCTTCAGATAGCGCTTCTTGTACTTGTGCGAGAGCGCGTAGACGTAGAACGCGTCGGTCGCCGCGAGCGAGTTCGTCGAGACGACGACGCGCACGCGCGGTTCGCGCTTGTAGAGATCGCGGAAGATGCCGCGCGCGCGCTTGCTGAGCACGAGGTACGGGGTCTCGAAGATCACCTCGCGCTTCGCGTCGGCGAGGAGCTCGGCGATGTGATCGGTCAGCGCCCTCTCGTCGCGATCGGAAGGGTGCTCCGGCTTGTCCGGCGCATCCGAAAAGTATTCGACGCGGCCGACCGGGAGCGCGTCGGCGACGAAGTGCGCACGGATGTATCCGGGATCGGCCGCGCGTGCGCGCAGCGAATCGATGCGCGGCCAGTCGGCGTCCGCCGGCGCAGCCAGCCGTTCGGCGCGGCCGCCGTCGGCGACGATGCGGCGGTTCACGTCGTTGAGGCGCGTCAGCGGCACGGTGCGGCGGTTCGACCAGAATTCGTCGAACGACGCCTGCATCTCGCGTCCGGCGTGCGGCCCCGCGACGAGCACGTCGCGGTCGCGATAGTCGAATTCGGAATCCCAGTCGAAGTAGCGATCCTCGTAATTGCGCCCGCCGGCGATGCCGATCTCGCCGTCGACGAGGAAAAGCTTGTTGTGCATGCGCTCGTTGAACGAGGAGAAGCAGCAGACGATGCCGGCCGCGAACTCGAGCGGCTGCGTGACGGCTTCGTCGAACGTCGGGTTGTAGAGGCGCAGCTCGAAGTTCGCGTGTGCGCTCGCGATGCGCGAGAGCCATTCGACGTCGTCGAGCGAGAAGAGCTGATCGACGATCACGCGCACGCGCACGCCGCGATTCGCCGCTGCGATCAGCTCGTCGAGCACGAGCCAGCCGGCGTCGTCCTCGGCCCAGATGAAGGTCTGGATGTCGATGCTCCGCCTGGCCGCCCGGATGAGATGCACGCGCAGGAGCAGCGCGTCCTCGCCGACCTCGAGCAGGTTGACGTAGTGCATCGGCACGTCCGGCGTGCTCGCCGCGCGCGCCTCTTCGACGAGATCGCGGTACGGCGAGGCGATCGCGCAATGGTCCTCGCGCGCGCAGTCGGTCGCGGTCGGCCGCGTCTGGGCGATCAGCGACTGCGCTTGTCGCGCGAGCGGGCGGTCGAGCCCGCAGCCGGCGATCGCGCACGCGGCCAGCGCGAAGGCGATCCGGCAGGCGGCGCGCACGACGCGGCCGGCGGATGGTGCCTTGCGCGTCACGAATCCAGCCGTTCCGCGGCCGGGATCGCGTACACCTCGAAGTGAAGGTCGACCTTGTCGCCGAGCGTGCCGCGGCGCGAGCGCATGCCGAAATCCGAACGCTTGATCGAGCCCGTGACGACGATCGGGCAGTCGTAGGCCGGCTTGTCGCAATCGGCGGGCTCGAGATCGAACGCCTCGGGCCGCGCGATGCCGCGGATCGTCAGCGTTCCCGAAAGCTGGCCGCCCTTGTGCAGGCGCTGCAACGGGAACGGCTCGGAGACGAAGCCGATCTCGGGATGCTTCGCGACGTCGAAGAACTCCGGCGACTTGACCCAGTCCTCGTAGCTCTTGTTGCCCATCTCGACGGCGCCGGCGTCGATGCGCGCGTCGACGGTCGCGAAGTTCCGGAAGCGATCGACGTCGACGCTGCCGCGAACCTTGCCGAAGCGGCCGTGCACGGGCAGGAGCCACATCACCTTGACGACGAACGTCGCTTGCGAGCGCTTGCTGTCGAGCTGGACGTGGTCGACGCGGCTCGCCCCGGCATGCGCGAGCGCCGACGCGAGGAACGCGCAGGCCAGCAGCAGTGCAGGGCTCGGGCGGTGCCGCGCCATGAGGGACGTCCCGCCGTCACGGCCACCAGAAGTGATGCACGGCCGCCGTGCCGGGATCGATCGACGATCCGGCCGGAACGCCGAGCCAGACGATGCCGGCGGGCGGAATGCCGCGTCCGGAATCGGAGGCGCCTTCCGTCAGCAGCGCGACCAGCGTCTCGAGGCCGGGGTTGTGCCCGACCAGCAGCAGCGGATTCGCGTCGGCGTGCTCGTCGAGGATGCGGATCAGCGTACCCGGCGTCGCCTCGTAGATGCGCGGATCGCTGCGCACGTCGGTATAGCCGATCGCGGCGAGAACGCGCTCGCACGTCTCCCTCGTGCGCGCGGCGGGCGAGCACAGCACGCGCGCCGGCGAGGCGCCGTGCTGCTT
>DASZYR010000009.1:0-21110 GCA_035545255.1 Rhodanobacteraceae bacterium | reverse complement strand
GACAACAGCACAAGACGAACAAAAACGCCTCGCCGCCCGCGCGGCGCTGCGCTACCTCGACGGCGCACGCATCGTCGGCGTCGGCACCGGCTCGACGGTCGCGCATTTCATCGACGCGCTGGCCGAGCGCAAAAGCGAAATCGACGCAGCGATCTCGAGTTCAGAGCAGTCGACTCGACTTCTCGTCGAACGCGGCATCCCGATCGCCAACCTCAACGACGTGGACGACGTTCCGGTCTACGTCGACGGCGCCGACGAGTGCGATCCCGGCAAGCATCTGATCAAGGGCGGCGGCGGCGCATTGACGCGCGAGAAGATCATTGCGGCCGTCGCGAGGAAATTCGTCTGCATCATCGATCCGGCCAAGCGCGTCGACGTGCTCGGCCGATTCCCGCTGCCGGTCGAAGTGATTCCGATGGCGCGCGGCTACGTCGCGCGCGAGATCGTGCGTCGCGGCGGCGAGCCGGTCTGGCGCGAGGGTCTCGTGACCGACAACGGCAACTGGATCCTCGACGTGCACGGCTGGCAGATCGCCGATCCCGTCGCGACGGAGCAGGATCTGAACCAGATCGCCGGCGTCGTCACGGTCGGCCTTTTCGCGCGACGTCCCGCCGACGTCGTGCTGATCGGCGATCGCGAGATGTAGGCGCGGCCAGCGGTTCGGCGGCGCTCTTCCTTCGCGGCATCACGCTCGATCTTCGCCGAGTCTCGCCAGCACCCAGCCGAAGCCGCGCTCGCGCGCGGACGAGACGATCTCCGCGCGAAGCTTGCCGGCCGCGGGATCGTGGCGCGATGCGAGCACGCCGTATGCGGCCAGTCGGCTCTCGAGCGACCAGACGAGCCAGTGCCGCGCTTCGGCATCCTTCGCGAGCGCGTGGAGATCGCCGATCGCGGCGGCGTCGCCGGCGCGCGCGCGCAGCTCGGCGAGCGCGATGTCGACCATGAACACTTCCTGCCGTTCCGTGATGCCGCGCCGGAGCCCGGTCGCGCGCGAAACCGCGGCGTCGCGCACCTTCGCGTCGCCTAGCGCGTCGGCGCAAAGCGCGCGCATCGCCTCCGCATCGGCGATGCCGGTTTTCGCCTCGGCTTTCGCGAAGCCGTCGGCTGCGCGTTCGAGGCGCGCAAGGGCATCGGTCCAGCGGTGCCGGCCCATGTCGATCTCTGCCAGCGTGGCCTCGGCGTTCGAGGTCATGACCGGATCTCGCGTGCTTTGCGCGAGCGAAAGCGTCTCGGCAAGTCCGCGCTCGGCGGCAGCGACGTCGCCCCGATCCAGCGAGACCTCGGCGCAGGTGAAGAGCAGGACGAGGCGAAACTGCGGATCGCCGACGCGCGCGACGACATCGGACGCCCGCTTGCACGCCGCATCCGCTTGCGCGAGATCGCCGCGCAGGCGCAGCACGTCTGCGTAGGCCGCGAGATGCCAGACGACGCCGCTCTCGTCCGCGGTTTTTTCGTCGAGCGCGATCGTCTCGCGATAATCTTCCAGCACTTCGTCGCTCGCCGCGTCGTCGGATGCGGCGGTCGCGAGCGCTTGCAGGCCCCATCCCTGCATGCGCAGGTCGCCCGTCTGGCGTGCGAGATCGAGCACGTGCTGCGCCGCCGTCTTCGCGCCGTCGAGATCGCCCGCGCTCCAGAGCATGCGCGAGAGATCGCTGTACACGCCCGTCGTGCCGCCGAAATCGCCGATGCTCTGGAAGAGCGCCATCGCGCGCTGGTATTCCTCGCGCGCATCGTCGCCGCGATTCGTGTCGACAAGCACCTTTCCGAGCGCCTCGCGCGCCGCCGCCTCGCCGTGCGGATTGCCGATGTGCTGGTACGCCGAGATCGCGGCCCGGAGCGTCTGCTGCGCGGCGTCGGAGTCGCCGAGGTAATAGAGCGCGGTGCCGAGCCGATGCTGCGCGTCGGCGATCTGTCCGGGCGCATCGCGCGCCTGGGCGAGCGCAAGCGCCTCGCGCGCGTGCGCGGCGGCGCCCTTCACGTCGTCGCGTGCTCTTGCGACGGCCGCGGCAGCGAGCTCGACGCGCGGATCACCGGCTGCACCGGCGAGCGAGCGCAGCGCATCGAGCGCAGCCGCAGCGTCGCTGTCTTCGTGTGCGGCGACGAGCACCTCGATCAGTCGCAGCCGGTAATCCGGATTCTCCGGCCGCAGCGCGACAAGGTGGCGCGCGGCCTCGGCCGCCTTGTTCCAGGCACGTTGCGTCGCCGCGCGTTGCAGATCGATGTGCAGGCGCTGCTCTTCGGGCAAGCCTTCGGCGTGAGCCGCCGCCTGCTCCGCTGCCGCCGCCGCTTTCGCGCCGTAACCGAGCGCGGACCACGCCTGGGCGAGATAGCTGTAGGCCGGCGCGTAGCCGGGCGCTTCCGCGATCGTGTCAAGCAGCTCGTCGCGTGCACGCGCGGCATCGTCGCGATGGAGCGCGTCGAGCGCGAAGCCGATCCGGCGCGCAACGTCGGAAGTCGGTGGCTGCGCATGCGCGATCTGCTTCAGCGCACCGCGATCGGCGGTCCCGATGCCGAGCGGCTCGCGCAAGCCCGAGCCGACTTCGGCGACGAGCGCAGGCAGATCGGCGACCGGCGCGTCGCGCGCCAGCGTCGCGATCGCGCGGCCGCTGTGCGTATCCTGCAAAGCGAGATCGAGACGGACGTGCGGCCGATCCGCAGCGCCGGCGACGAAATAGCCGCCGCTCAGCACGTAGTCGGCGCCGAGCCGCCGGCGCAGCGCGGCGAGACTCGCTGCGGCGTAGCCGCCCGCGAGCGGCGCGGCGAGATCGCCGCACGCCGAGCGCACGAGCTCGTCCGGCAGCACGTAGACGCGCCCGCCTGCGGTGATCTCCGTCGCGAGCATCTCGCCGAGCGCGGGACCGAGCCACGCGTCCTTCGCGTTCTGCGACAGATTGTTGAACCCGACGATCGCGATCGCATGGCCGCGTCCGGCCGCGACGGTGGACGCCGATTCGCGGCGCAGAAACCAGGCCACGGCGAGCGCGGCGACGATCGCGGCCATGGCCGTCGCGACCCACGTCGTGCGCCTGCGATGCGTCGCGATCGCAACGGGTAAACGCGCGACCGAGGGAACCACCGCATCCGCGGACCGCCGCTCCGCGTCGTGGCCCGCGATCCATGCGGGGGCCGGGCGCCTCGCGTCCTCGCCGCGCGGCGCTTCCGCCTCGTCCGTCGCCGGCGCCGGAGATATCGGGACCGGCGCGACCGTCGGGATGCCGCCATGCGCCTCGTCAACGCGCTCGACACGCTCTACCGGCGCGACAAAACGATAACCGAGCTTCGGCACCGTCTCGATGCAACGCGCCTCGTTCTCGCCGCCGAGCGCCTTGCGGATCAGCCAGATGTGCTTGGTGAGGTTCGATTCGTCGACGAAACCGCGCGGCCAGAGCGCATGCATCAGCTCGTCTTTGCTGACGGCGTGGCCGGCGCGCTCGACCAGCAGCACCAGCGTATCGAACACCTTCGGTGTCAGCGTGATCGCGACGCCGTGCATGAGCAGCCGCCGCTCGCCGGGATCGAGCTCGAACTCGCCGAAGCGGTAGATCGGCTTTCCGTTCGCCGACATGAGCCTTGGCCGCGGCAGGAAATCTGCCAGAAAAATACCAGAGAAACCGGCGCGACGCGGCGGCACGCGCGAGGCGATCGTCCCACCGGCGAAGCGATCGCGTTTGCGGGAGGTCCCGGAGCGGACCGCCGGCGAACGCGGCGAATTCCTGCGAGGGGCGCGACAGGCGCGCCGGTCGCCTCCGGTCCGCCGCCGATGGAGATTGCCCATGCATGCCTTCAGATCCGGCATTTCCCTCCGACGGAGCACGTGCGCGGCGGCGATCGCCGCCGCACTGGGCGCGACGATCGCCGCGTCCTCGCGCGCCGCATCGCGCAGCCCGGCCGAAGCGCCGGCACCCTCGCCGGCTTCGATCGCCGTCACGAACTGCGAGGACAGCGGCCCCGGCAGCCTGCGTGACGCCGTCGCCTCGGCTGCAAGCGGCGACACGATCGACCTCGGAGGGCTCGCGTGCAGCACGATCACGCTGACGAGCGGCGCGATCGAGATTCCGCAGGACGATCTCTACATCAAGTACACGCCGCACGACGGCCCGCGCCCCGTGATCGCCGCGAACCTTCAAAGCCGCGTCTTCGATCACACCGGTCACGGCACGCTGAAGATCGAAGGCGTCGTGGTCGAAGACGGCAAGTACGACAACAGCGAGCCGTTCGAGCTCGTCGACGCGGACGGCGGCTGCATCTACTCGGCCGGCGACGTGCATCTCGTCGCGAGCGTCGTCACGAACTGCATCGCGACGGCGACGCGCGGCGCGCACGCGGCCGGCGGCGGCATCTACGCGGCCGGATCGATCACGCTCGTCGAGAGCGTCGTCTCCGGCAACACCGCAACCGCGACCGCGCAATTCAACGACGGGGGCGGCCTGTTCGCGCACGGCGCGGTCGCGATCTACTACAGCAGCGTCAGCGGAAACGCCGTGTACGGCCCGGGAGAATCCGGTTTCGGCGGCGGCATCGCGGTCGTCAACGCCGGTACGGCGCCGTCCGTGATCGCCAACTCCACGATCGACGGCAACATCGCCGACATCGGCGGCGCACTCATGCTGAGCGGCATCGCGACGTACGGCACCGCGGCGACGATCACGAACAGCACGATCACCGGCAACACGGCAAGCCGCTATGCGGCAGCCGGCTATTTCCGCGGACCGCTGACGATCGTCTCGAGCACGATCGCACTCAACACGTCGTCGACGGGACCGGCGATCGACATCACCTCGCACGTCGATCCGGTCCGGATCGAAAGCTCGATCGTCGCCGACAACGGCAACGGCTCATCCGACTACGACATCGGCGCGCAAGGCTACACGATCACGATTGCGGGCTCGCACGATCTCGTGATTTCCGCAGCCCCTTCGATCGCATTGCCGGCCGACACGATCGTCGACGAACCGATGCTGCTGCCGCTGGCCGACAACGGCGGGCCGACGCGCACGCTGGCACTTGGCGCCGGAAGCCCCGCCGTCGACCGCGGCGACGACGACTCGGGCCTGTCGTTCGATCAGCGCGGCAGCCCGTACCCGCGCGTATCCGGCGCGGCTGCCGACATCGGCGCCTGCGAGAGCGAAACGGTCGATGCAATTTTCGGCGATGGCTTCGACGGAGCCGGAAGCGGCGCCACGTCGGCGGCGATCGCGCGCGTTCGATCGCCGTGAGCATCGCGGTACCGATCACCGGAGCCGGATTCCGCGACGCCGATCGTCCCATCAGGAGAGACGGACAGCGGCAGGAAATCTGCCGGAAAAATACCAGAGAAACCGGCGCGACGCGGCGGCGCGCGCGGAGCGATCGTCACGCCGGACCCGCCGACCGCGACGGAGCCGCTCTCGCCGCATCCCTTCGCCATGACAGGAGAAACTCGCATGAAACGCTCGATGTCGGTCCTTCTCGGCGCGCTGGCTTGTGCGTCGGCGCCGATCATGATCCCGCACGCGACGGCAGAGAACGCCGACGCGCTCTCGCAGCTCGATCCGCTCTTCCCGACCGGAGACTACACGGCCTGCAGCGGAAACCTGATGGCGAGCGCGAAGCATCCCGGGCACGCCACGACCGGACGCGCCCGCGTCGAGAGGGTTCTCGGCGGCCAGTGGATCACGATCCGTTACGACGAAGATCGCACGGCGGCGAACCCGCAGCCGTACAGCGTCGTCCAGTACATCCGCTACGACGCGGCCGGCAAGCGATTCGCCACGGTCGTGCTCGACAACACGAGGTCGGGCGCCCCCTACTCGACCGGTGTCAGCTCCGGCTTGAACGGCAGCACGATGACGTTCGACGAGACACTCGCGGGCGACCAGGAATCGAAATATCGCGACACGTTCACGAAAGACGGAGATACGTTCACCCACACCGGCACGGTGCTGGACAAGGACAAGAAATGGGTCAAGACCGACGAGGAAACCTGCCGCAAGTCGTAGCGCGGGGCAGGCGTCGGCACCGGATCGCCGGCCGAACGGGAGACAGGTCATGAACGCTGCCGTGATCGTCCGCCGCGCGCGCTTCGAGCATCGCTTGTTCGCGCTTTCGAGCCTCGCGTTGCTGGTGCTCGTGGTCGCGGGCTTCGCGCGCACGTACTTCCTGAAGCTCGCATTCGGCACGCCCGCGCTGACGCCGCTCCTGCACCTGCACGGCGCGCTGATGAGCATGTGGCTCGTGCTGTTCCTCGTGCAGGTCGGGCTCGTAGCGAGCCATCGCGTGCGCTGGCATCGGCGACTCGGCATCGCGGGCGCCGTGCTGGCGCTCGCGATCGTCGCGGTCGGACCGATCGTGCTCGTCAACGCAACCGCGCGCGAGGTTCGCGCGCCCGACGGCGATCCGTTCTTCTTGGTCGTCTTCGCCGTGGATTCGGTGATCCTCTTCGACTTCGCGATTCTCGTCGCAACGGCGATCGCGCTGCGGGGGCGGAGCGATTTCCACAAGCGCCTGATGCTGCTCGCGACCGCGAGCATCCTCTTGCCGGCGCTCGGCCGCTTCGACCTCGATGCCGCGACGATCTGGCTGCTGTTCTACGCCTGCGTGCTCGCGCCCGTCGCGATCGACACCTTGCGCCATCGTCGCCTGCATCCGGCCTTCGGCTGGGGCGCGCCGCTGCTGCTCGCCTCGCAGCATCTCGCGTACTTCGGCGCGAAGACCGCGCCGTGGATGCAATTCGTCAGACACCTGTTCATCTGAACATCCGTTTCGGAGGAATCATGAAAGACATCCGTCGAGAGACATTGAAGATCGGCCTGCGCATTGCCGCAGCCGCAGCTCTCTGCTGCACCCTCGGAGCCGGGACGGCCTGGGCGAAGTGCTCGGACAAGGCGAGAGCGCTCGGCAAGTGTCCGCCGCGGACGCACGTGCAGCCGAAGATGAGATCGAACGTGCACGGCGCCGGTGCGACGCCGGTCACGACCGACAAGCCGAAGACGTTGCGCAGGAACAGCATGCGCGCGCCCGGCGTCGGTCCGTCGCCGGTCGAGCGCTCCGACAAGAACGCATTGAATCCGCAGCCCATTCCGCCAGGCCGTCCGATACATCCGCTGCCGCCGCCGGAAGCGAACGGCTCCGGCGGCCATTGATCCACTGCCACGAGGGGCGGCAAGCGTCATGAACGCACTATCCACGCCGGCGCGCGGGCGGTCGACGATGCGCGATGACAGGATCTCGCGAGCTCCCGCGAGCGCGCGATCGTTGCTCGCGCCGCTCCTGTGTGCGCTCGCGCTCGGAGCGGCAGCGAGCGAACCGCCCGCGACGCGCGAGCCGTCCGGAGAGATCGACTGGCAGACGAGCCCGCTCGATCTCGACCTGCGCGGCATGAATGGCGAGCGCTACGTTTTCCGGTGCCCGCCGGGCAAACCGCTGCCGAGCCGCGTGACCGGCAGCGGCCCGTATACCGACGATTCGTCGATCTGCACGGCCGCCGTGCACGCCGGCGCGATCCGCGCGAAGGACGGCGGCAATGTCCTCATCGAAATCCGGCCCGGCCAGAACGCGTACGCCGGCTCCGAACGCAATTACCTCCGGTCTGCCGACTACGACCATGCATGGAGCGGCAGCTTCGTCGTGCTCGATGCGGATGCGAGCGGCACGCGCTGAGCCGGAAAGCACTCGTTGCGTTCGACGCCTTGCGAGCGCGGTGCTCGACAAGGCCTCCATTTCAATCCTGAGGAAACGTCATGCGATCCGTTGCTTCGATTCCGTTCTTTTCGCGCTTCGTCCTCGGCGGCGTCGCGCTCGTGCTGGCATCCGGCGCAGTCGCGCAAAGCATCGAACCCTACGACCCGCAACCGATGGGGCCGCTGACTTCGCTGACACGGCAAGCCGACGGCAAGATCGTCATCGTCGGCAATTTCTTCCAGGTCGGCGCCGCGACGTACACGCGCGTCGCGCGCCTCGATGTCGACGGCTCGGTCGACACGACGTTCGCCGATCCCAATGTCGATGGCGAAGTCAAGGCGGTTGCCGTGCAGTCCGACGGCAAGCTCCTGATCGGCGGCGGTTTCACGAACGTCGGCGGCCAGGCGCGGCACTATCTCGCGCGCCTCGACGCCGACGGCTCGCTCGACGCGAGCTTCGTCGATCCGGATCTCGACGGCGCCGTCTGGGCGATCGCGGTGCAGCCGGACGGCAAGGTGCTCGCCGGCGGCGACTTCGGTCACGTCGGCACGATCGCGCAGAACTACTTCGCGCGGCTCGGAACGAACGGGACGCTCGATACGACCTTTGCCGATCCAGAGCTGTGCTGCCTTCCGGTGCGCGCGGTCGCGCTGCAATCGGACGGCCACGTGCTGATCGGCGGGTACTTCGCGCACGTCGGCAGCGAAACGCATTTCAACCTCGCTCGCTATTCCGCCGCCGGCGTGTTCGATCCGTCGTTCCCGAACGTGCCGAGCGGCGTGCCGCTCGTCGCCCTCGCCATGCTGGTTGCGCCGGACGATTCGGTCTACGTCGACGGCGCCAGCAGCCAGCCGGTCATCCGGCTGCACGCTGACGGCAGATACGATCCGACGTTTGTCGCCGCGCCGACGGATTCAGGAATCGAAGGCATGCTGCTGCAGCCGAACGGGAAAGTGCTGATCGGCGGAATCTTCCAGCAAGCCGGCGGACAGCCGCGCCATGCGCTCGCGCGCCTCGATGCCGACGGCTCGCTCGACACGACATTCGGCGACCTGCATTTCAGCGTCGACGCCGGCGATCCGAACGGCTACATCTACGGCCTCGCCGGGCAGGCCGATGGGCGCATCGTCGTGGTCGGCAATTTCACGCTCGCCGACGGCCAGCCGCGTCAGGAGATCGCGCGCGTCGCGACCGGCGACTACGCGACCGACGCATGGGTCGTGCAAGGCAGCGGCGCCAGCCTCACCGCGACCTGGTATCGCGACGGCGACGGCCCCGAGCTGACGCAGCCGGCGCCGCTGCTGCAGCATTCGAGCAATGGCATCGACTTCACGACCGTCGCAACGATGACGCGCGTCGCCGGCGGCTGGCGCGCGAACGCGAGCTACGACGTGCACGGCGCGACGTTCTACCTGCGCGCGCTCGGCACGACCGCCGACGGCACCGGCAACGGCTCGCCGGGCGCGATCGCAAGCGCGATCTACTCGAACGACACGATCTTCGGCTGGGGATTCGAGTGAAGCGCGATGCCCGGCGGATCGTGCACCCGAAAGCGCGCATCCGTTGAAAACGAGCATGGATTCCACTTTCAGAGGACGACGTCGTGCGGCAGCAAACGACGCTTCCGCCGGAAATCAGGCGGCGAGCTCGACCGGCACGAGCGGCAAGGCAAGCCGCCGGTCGCGGCGCAGCACGCCGATTTCGATCTCGCGCCCGATGCGGTCCGCGCCGAGCACGCGGTGCAGCGCGTCGATGCCGTCGACGTCGTGCTCGCCGAAGCGGACCAGGATGTCGCCGGCTTCGACGCCGGCGCGCCGCGCGGGTCCGCCGTCCGCGACCTCGACGATGCGCACCGCCGATTCGATCGGAAGGTCGAAATAGCGCACGTAGCGACGCGGCAATCGCGTGTTCTGCGCGCCGACGCCGAGCGAGGCGCGGCGCACGCGGCCGTGGCGCATCAGCTCGGGAACGACCTGCCGCGCGATATCGATCGAAACCGAGAAGCAGATGCCTTGCGCGGCAGCGATGATCGCGGTGTTGACGCCGATCACGCGGCCAGCCGAGTCGAGCAGCGGTCCGCCGGAGTTGCCGGGATTGAGCGCCGCGTCGGTCTGGATCACGTCTTCGATGAGCCTTCCGGTCGTCGCGCGAAGGCTCCGTCCGAGCGCGCTGACGACGCCCGCCGTCACCGTGCACTCGTAGCCGAACGGATTGCCGATCGCGACGACGAGCTGGCCGACGCGGATGCCGCGCGCGGAGCCGAGCTCGAGCACCGGCAGCGACTGCGTGCTCGCGACGCGCAGGAGCGCGATGTCCGTATGCGGATCGGCGCCGAGCACGTCGGCTTCGAGGCGCTGGCCCGCGGTGGTCAACACGGCGATGCCGCGCGCGCCCGCGACGACGTGCGCGTTCGTCAGAACGAGCCCGTCCGGCGTGAACACGAAGCCGGAGCCGCCGCCGCCCGGCACGCGGCGGCCGCGCTCGTCGGTTCGCTCGGCGACCGCGATCGAGACGACGCCGGACGCCGCACGCTCGGTCACACCGGTGACGACGCGCGAATAGGCGTCGAGCGCTTCGACGCTTCCGCCGGGAAGGCCGGAATCGCGCGATGCCGGAGCGGGTTCGCCGTCGGTATCGGGTATCGGCTGGAGATCGAGCATCAACGGCATATGGGGATGCCGCGCACCGCCGCAAGCCGCGCGGCACGTCCGGTTGACCCGCTTTTCATCGTATGGTCGCATCCGGATCTGCGATCGTCGCCGCGGCGATGGCCGCGATGCTGCGACCGTCGCCGGATCGCGGCATCGCCGGATCGGATGGCTTTCGGAGAAGGACGGGAAATGAGCGCAAGTCGTGACGCGGGATCGGTCCTGTCGAGATTGCGGCCGCTGGCTGCCGCGCTTGCCATGGCCGGATTTTCCGGTCCGTTGCATGCGGTCACCGACTACCGGCCCGGCGAGTTGCAGGCGCCGGCCGATCCGATCCTGCGCGAGGACGGCACGCCGCTGCGCGTCGCGCTCGCCGACTGGCACGCCGATGCCTCGCGCGGCGCCGTTCCGCCCGCCGCGAACGCGACGGTGCGGCCCGTGACGAACTGCAACGACGACGGGCCCGGCTCGCTGCGCGCCGTACTCGCCGTGTCGGCATCGGGCGACACGATCGACCTCGGCGCGCTCGCGTGCAGCCGCATCTCGCTGCAAACCGGCGCGCTCGCGGCGCACGTCGACACCTTGACGATCGATGGACCCGCGCGCCGCGTGACGATCGACGGCAACGATCGCGATCGCGTGCTCCTTCACTACGGCGCCGGCACGATGACGCTGCGCAACCTCGTCATCACGCACGGAAGCGTCGTCGCCGACGACACCGACCTCGGCATCGCCGGCTGCATCGCGTCGGCGGGTTATCTCACGCTCGACCACAGCACGGTGACCGGCTGCTTCGCGTCGGGCGAAGGCGGCTACGGCGGCGCGATCTACGCGTATTCGCTGATCCTTTTCGACAGCACGCTCAGCGACAGCGTCGCGTACGGCACGCACCCGACCAACGGCACGGCCGCGTTCGGCGGCGCCGCATTCGTCTATCAGATCGATCTCGTCGGCAGCACGGTCACGGGCAACGCCGCCCGCCATCGTGCCAATCCGCCGCGAACGAGCTACGACATCGGCGGCGGAATCTCGACCGTGCGCGGCGGCCTCGTCATCGATTCGACGATCGATTCGAACTACGCCACCGGTCTCGGGGGTGGCCTCGCGACATTCACGAGCGTGCTGATCCGCAACAGCACGATCTCGGGGAATACCGCAGCGGCGATCGGCGGCGGCGGCCTCTTCGTGCGCTTTCCGGCATTCCTCGACGCACGCAACAGCACGATCGCGGACAACCACGGACACGACGGCGGCGGCATCCTGACGAATTCCCCGGCCTTGTCGCTGCGGAGCACGATCGTCGCCGGAAATCACGCCGATCCGCACTACGTGGCCGATCTCGTCGGCCGGCGCGACATCGCGATCAGCGGGTCCAACAACCTCGTCGATACCGTCTCGGGCAACATCGTCTTCGCCGCCGACACGATGCGCGGCGACCCGCAGCTGATGCCGCTGCGCCTTAACGGCGGACGGACGCGCACGCAGGCGCTGCAATCGACGAGCCCCGCCATCGACGCGGGCAGCAACGTTTCGCAGCTGACATCGGATCAGCGCGGCGCGGGCTATCCGCGCGTCGTCGGCGCCGCCGCGGACATCGGCGCGTTCGAATTCCATCCGACGCCCGCCGGATCCGAGGCGCTCGGCGTTCCGACGCTGACGGACTCCACGATCGCGCTGCTGCTGGGATGCCTCGCATGGGTCGGCGCGCGCGAAGCGGCTCGGCGCGATCCGCAGCGCGCATCGCGGATGTTTGCGCGGCGTCCGATCGCGAACGCGCTGAATCGCTCGCGAACGGCGTCGCTCCGACCAACGTCGCGTTAACGCAAGCGCGCCGGAGCCGCTCTACATTCGGTATCCCGCGGCGGCCGCGCGCGGGCCCGCTGGACAGCGCGCCGGGGACGCGGCGGCGTCGCGGACCATCTTTCCGGTCGGCTATCGTGCGCGGGAGTTCTTCCGCGCACTCGTTGCTCCAGGCCGCATGTTTCCGCCCGCGCTCTTCTTCTCCGCCATTGCGCCTGCTCCGCGAAGCGGTGCGGCGCTCCCTCCCGCGGCGGTTCGCAATCGTTCCGGACGGCGACTAGGATAGCGGCGATCGTCGGCCGATCCCGTCTGCCGTCGCGAATCCAGGGGAGAAATTCGCCATGACGCTTCTGTCTTCGTGTTGTCGTCGCGTGCCGACGCTTGCGTTCGCGCTCGCGGCGCTGATGGCCTGCATCGCATTCGATGCCGTGCCGGCTCGTGCGGCGACGATCGGCGCGCTCGGCGATCCGACGTCCGTGCGCACGCTGCCGCATCCGCCGGCGAACGTGCCGCGCGACTACGTCGTCACGCCGAACGGCTTCTTCCATCCTTCGTGCGTGCAGCGCGTCGACGCCGGCGAGCGGCTGCGGCCGGGCGCGGTCCTCATGCGCCGCGACGGCACGACGCGCACCGTCGCACCCTGCGCGTACCCGCACTACGCCGCGGATGGAACGGAACTCGCGCCGGAGAGCGCGCCGATGCCGGGCGCTGCCGCGTCGCCTGCAGGCGGGGAGATCAACGGCTGGGTCGCATACGGAAGCTACACGCTGCAGCGCGCGAGGGCGGCGCGCTACATCTTCGCGGAGATGACCGTGCCGACGGCGCCGACCGTGCATTCGGGACAGGTCGTCTACTTCTTTCCGGGTCTCGAGGACATCGAGCACGTGCAGACGATCGTGCAGCCGGTGCTCGGCTGGAATGCGTTCAACGACGGCGGCTGGACGATCGCGAGCTGGAACTGCTGCCTCGACGGCCACACCTGGCACAGCGCGCCGATCGCGGTAGCGAGCGGAACGACGCTCGAAGGCGTCGTCGTCGGCGGCACCTGCGCTAGCGGCATCTGCTCGAACTGGAGGATCATCACGCGCGAC
Source organism: Rhodanobacteraceae bacterium (assembly GCA_035545255.1). Classification (GTDB taxonomy): domain Bacteria; phylum Pseudomonadota; class Gammaproteobacteria; order Xanthomonadales; family Rhodanobacteraceae; genus Dokdonella_A. The sequence continues at coordinate 7,912 of DASZYR010000009.1, read as the reverse complement.
GCCGTCGCCGAGCGCGAGACGACACTCGACACGGATGGCTACGGGCAGGCGTTCGACTGGGTATTCGGCGCCGTGCTCGAAGCCTACGGCGTCAGCCAGTGCGGCCACTATCCCGAAAGCGGTGAGGAGACCTTCAGCCGCATCGTCGTTCTGGCACCGCAGACGCCGCTCGCCAGCACCAGCACCGTGCGCTCGCTCAGGTTTCCATGGTCGCCGTGGACGATCGGCGACGGCGTCCAGTGCGACTATTCCGTCGAACCGTTTCCGGATGTCGATTCCCCGCAGATACGGATCGGGTATTGAGGCGATCCGTTCGCGGATATCGGGCGGGAATGAAAAGAGGCCTGGCACTTGCTGCCAAGCCTCTTTGTTTTCTGGGACCGGGATTCGAACCTAGATAAGGGAGTCGGAGTCAGCAAAAACATCCCCGCGCGAACTGGACTGCCCCGAGGAAGTCTTCGACTGCATCGGAGGTCTCGCCGAGGGAAACACCGCCGCAATTTACTTCCTGTCTAGTCGCTTCGATAGATCTTCAACAGGCGAGAATATGAAGGACTTGCCGTGCTGTCGTTTCGCTAGCAGCCCCAAGTCAACCAACTCGAGTAAGTCGGCTCTTGCAGTCGGATACGCGACTCGATGCGCCGCCTGGTGTCCTGCGATTTCATACAAGCTATCGGGTCGCTTGATTGCATGCAGTAGTAGTGCCCGCTGACGGTAGTTCAGCTTCGCACCCAACGGCGAGCCTGGCCGAAGCAGCTCCTCAGCCTGCTTCCTTTCGCGCACTTTCCTGGCTAGATAGGCACGAAGGCTATTGACGGCCTCCTCAATGACAGAGAGCTGGTGAGCGATGAAATAGCTCATGTCCTGTCCGTCACTTTCGGAGTACAGGTACGCCGTTACGTACTTCGCCGGAGCCTTCTTTAGGACACTCGAAATAGAGAGATATTCGGCCATCCAGTACCCTTCTTTGAGCATTGCCCAGTAGAAGAGAGCGCGTGCCGTTCTGCCGTTGCCGTCGCAGAACGGGTGGTCGTAGCCAATCTGAAAATGGATCGCGATAGCTCGAATGATGGGATGGAGAAAGTCGTCTTTTCCATTCTGAGCGTTGGCGAAATCGCAGATTGCTCGTAACCGCTGCGGTAGCTCAGCAGCGGGAGGCGGCACATGAAGAACGATCGTCGGATCGCCTTTGTCCTGAACAATGATGTTGTCTTCAGCAGTGCGGAAACGGCCAACCTGTTGCGGGGCGTCGATGGCGTCGAGCATGAGGAGACGATGCATTTCGAAAACAAGGTCGGGCGTGAGAGGCCTTTCGCTCATGCGACGCAGCGACTGCATCATGCGGTAGTTGTTGTAGATCATTTGCTCGCTGCGATCGCGGGGCGCGCGTCCCGTAGTGAGCATTTCCTTTGCCACCTGCCTAGTGGTCGATGCTCCTTCAAGCTGCGAGGACGTCATCGCTTCTTCTATCAGCGACCGCATGAGGAAACGCTTACGCGTTGTGTCGTCGTCCACCATGTCGGCACCGAGGATGGCGCCGGCCGCCTCGCGATCCAGGAAGTGCAGCTGTCGCTGCATCGTCGAGGTGACAGAAACAGAGAAGAAACGCCCGTCGCGATCTCTGAGTGGCAAATGCCGAGCAATGGCGAGGCGAGCCATCTTCATGGCCGCCCACCAAGTCAAAGGAGCGAGCTGATCTGGCGGCTGCAGATGGCGCAGATGGTCCCAATGCTCGTATGCGCCATCGAGGTCGGGCCCCGCTTTGCCGATGATTTGGCTGATACTTACTTCGCCAGCGTCGATCAGATCGGTAAGCTGTGGCGCGGGAACAGGCAGCTTCATCGAAGTATCAATCTCCTATAGATTTATATCAAATCTATAGCAAATCTATTCTTGATGCCACGCTCCCAGATTTGTTCCCCAATGTGTCTCCACAAAATACCAAGGGCTTAGCATTAATGCTAAGCCCCTTGTTTTTATTGGCTGGGGGACTAGGATTCGAACCTAGATAAACGGAGTCAGAGTCCGTTGTCCTACCATTAGACGATCCCCCAAGAAACTCGTCATCGGAAGCTCCGGCGCACCGGAGCTTCGGGGGTTTCACGCATCAGCGCTTCGAGTACTGCGTCGCGCGGCGCGCCTTGTGGAGGCCGACCTTCTTGCGTTCGACTTCGCGCGCGTCGCGCGTCATGAAGCCGGCTTTGCGCAGCGGGGACTTCAGCGTCTCGTCGTACTCGACCAGCGCGCGTGCGATGCCGAGGCGGATCGCGCCGGCCTGGCCGGTCATGCCGCCGCCTTCGACCGTCACGAGCACGTCGAACTTGTCGACGTTCTGCGTGAGCTCGAGCGGCTGGCGCACGATCATGCGCGAGGTTTCGCGGCCGAAGAACTGGTCGAGCGGCTTGCCGTTGACCACGATGCTGCCCGAGCCCTTGCGCAGGAACACGCGGGCCGCGGAGGACTTGCGACGGCCGGTGCCGTAATTCTGCTGAGTCGCCATGAGTCTGGTGTCTGCTTATTTAGCGTGTGCTGTTGTTGAGAATCCCGCACAGGGAAGTGCGGGCTTTTGCGAATGGACTCGCTTGAAGCTTTCCTTCAGAAATCCAGCGCCTGCGGCTGCTGCGCGGTGTGCGGATGCTCCGCGCCGGCATAGACCTTCAGCTTCTTGAACATCGCACGGCCGAGCGGGGTCTTCGGCAGCATGCCCTTGACGCCGATCTCGATGACGCGCTCGGGATGACGCGCGAGCATGTCCTTCAGAGAGGTCGTCTTGAGGTTGCCGACGTGGCCCGTGAAGCGGTGGTAGTTCTTGTCTTCGAGCTTGTTGCCCGTGACGGCGACCTTCTCCGCGTTGATCACGACGAGGTAATCGCCGGTATCGACGTGCGGGGTGAAGACCGGCTTGTGCTTGCCGCGCAGGCGATGCGCGAGCTCGCTGCAAAGGCGGCCGAGCGTCTTGTTGGTCGCGTCGACGACGAACCAATCGCGCTTCACGCCATCGGCTTTGGCGCTGATCGTTTTCATGTCCGGAAACTCCGAGGCGCCGGCCCGGAATCGGGCTGGCGGGGCAAAGAAAGGCGCGGGAGGATAGCGGATGCGGCCTTCGCTGGCAACCTCGGGCCCGCCCCGGGCGCTGCCGATGCTAGCATCCGGGAATGCCCGCAGACCCCCAGCCGGCCGCGGCCGGACGCCGTTCCAAGGCCGAATCGGCCACTGGCGGCGCCGGATCCGGCGATACGGCAGCGCTCGCCGACGGGCTCCTCGCGCTCGCCGACCAGTGCGTCATGTGCGGGCTCTGTCTTCCGCATTGCCCGACGTATCGCATCAGCCTCGACGAGGCCGAGTCGCCGCGCGGACGCATTGCGCTCGCGCGTTCGCTCGCGAGTGGACGCCTGCCACCGGCCGGCCCTGCGTGGCGGCACCTCGATCAGTGCCTTGCCTGCCGTTCGTGCGAGATCGTGTGCCCATCCGGCGTGCGTTACGGCGAGATCATCGAGCGCTCGCGGGCCGCGGAAGCGAGGATCCGACCTCGGCGCGGCCTCGACCGGTGGCTCGGAGATCCCGACGGGCTCGTCGCGCTCGCCCGGGTCGGCGCCTGGTTGCGCGCCGATCGCTGGCTGCCCGCGCTGGGTCGGCTGCTGCCGCGCACGTCACCCCTCGGCGCGCTCGCGCGCGCGGTGCCGCGAGCGCCCGCATTACCGCAACGCGCGCCCGCCAGACCGGCTGGACGCCAGCGCGGCACGGTCGCGCTCTTCCGCGGCTGCGTCGCGAGCGTCTACGACCGCGACACGCACGCCGCTGCGCGCTTCCTGCTCGAAGCGCTCGGCTACGACGTGCGCGTTCCCGAGGGCTCGCCATGCTGCGGAACGCTCGCTCGCCATGCCGGCGATACGGACGCGGCGACGCGCCAGAATGCGCTGGTGCGCGATGCGCTCGCGGCGACCGGCGCCGCGACCGTCCTCGTCAGCGCGACCGGGTGCTTCGGCGAGCTTCGCGATCGCGCATCTTCCGATCAATCGATCGTCGACATCGACGCGTTCCTCGCGCGCGACGCCGGGCTCGCGCGGTTGCGTTTCCGTCCGCTCGCCGCACGCGTGGCGCTGCACCTGCCGTGCACGCAGGTCAACGTCGTCGGCGAAGTCGCTTCGATCCGCGCGCTGCTTGCGCGCATTCCGAACCTCGACGTCATCGACTTGCCGCTGCAACCGCGCTGCTGCGGCGCGGCCGGAAACTATTTCGCCGAGCATCCTGCGATCGCGACGCGGCTTCGCGACGAAAAACTCGATCAGGCGCTCGAAGCCGGGCCCGATCTGGTGCTCACGACGAACATCGGCTGCCGCATCCATCTGGCAGCGGGCCTGCGCGAGCGCGGCGTTTCGCCGCGCGTCATGCATCCGCTCGCATTGCTCGCGCAACAGCTGGAGAATGGCGGGCCATGACGCAACGAACCTTCACACGCTTCGATCGCGCGCTCGTCGAAGTCGAACGCGCGCTCGGCGCGATCCTCGAACCCGAGCCGGTGGCGTTACGGCCCTCGCCTGCCGCGAACGTCGACGAATCGCCACTCGACGATCCGGCGAGAAAGCACGCGGCCGGGCTCATGCGCGTCAATCACGTCGGCGAAGTCTGCGCGCAGGCGCTCTACTTCGGTCAGGCCGCAGTCGCGCACGACGAGCGCCAGCGCGCGCGGATGCTCGAAGCGGCGGCGGAAGAGACGGATCATCTCGCGTGGTGCGGCGAGCGCCTGCGCGAGCTCGACAGCCGGCCGAGCTTCCTGAATCCGCTCTGGTATGCGGGCGCTTATGCGATCGGCGCGGCGGCGGGCATCATCGACGATCGGCTGAGCCTCGGCTTCGTCGTCGAGACCGAGCGGCAGGTCGAAGCGCATCTCGACGAGCATCTCGAAACGCTGCCGGCCGATGATGCGAAGAGCCGCGCGATCGTGCGCGTGATGAAGGATGACGAAGCGCGCCATGCGTCGAATGCGCTGACGGCGGGTGCCGGGATCCTGCCGGATCCGGTGCCTGCGCTGATGCGGTTCGCGAGCAAGGTCATGAAGACCGTCGCGTATCGGATTTAGCTGTCACCTCTCCCGCAAAGCGGGAGAGGTCGCGCCGAAGGCGCGGGTGAGGGAAGGCTTTCGCAAGAGCTGCCCTCACCCTGCCCTCTCCCGCAAGCGGGAGAGGGGAAAGCCGGCGCTCCCGCGCGCGGGAGCGATGAGCTCACCAGATCGTAATGCGCTGATCCGGCGCGACCCACATCTTGTCGCCTTCCTTGACGTCGAACGCCGAATAAAACGCCGGCTGATTCACGACCGTTCCGAGCACGCGATACTTCGGAATGGAGTGAGGATCCGACTTGATCAGCTCGATCATGTAGTTGTCGCGATACTTCGCGCGCCAAGCCTGCGCGAAGCCCATGTAGAAGCGTTGATCGCCCGTGAAGCCGTCGATGACCGGCGCCGGCTTGCCGCCGAGCGAGATCTGATACGCCTTGTACGCGACCGCCATGCCCGAGTTGTCGGCGATGTTCTCGCCGAGCGTGAGCTCGCCGTTGATGTGATAGCCCGGCACGGGCTCGAACTTCGAGTACTCGGCTGCGAGCGCCTTCGTCTTCGCCGCGAATTTCTCGTGGTCTTCCTTCGTCCACCAGTCGCGCAGGTTGCCGTCGCCGTCGTACTGAGCGCCCTGGTCGTCGAAGCCGTGGCTGATCTCGTGGCCGATGACCATGCCGATCGCGCCGTAATTCACCGCGTCGTCTGCGTCGGGCGTGAAGAACGGCGGCTGCAGGATCGCGGCCGGGAACACGATCTCGTTGAGCTCGGGGTTGTAGTACGCATTGATCGTCTGCGGCGTCATGCCCCATTCGGTGCGATCGACGGGCTTGCCGAGCTTGTCGATGTTGCGCTGGTATTCGAACGCGTTCGAGCGCGTCACGTTGCCGACGAGATCGTCCTTCGCGATCTCGAGCGCCGAGTAGTCGCGCCACGTATCGGGATAGCCGATCTTCGGCATGAACTTCGCGAGCTTCGCCTGCGCTTCCTGCTTCGTCGCGGGGCTCATCCAGTCGAGTCCGTCGATGCCCTGCTTGAACGCGGCGAGGAGATTCCTCACGAGCGCGTCGGCGCGCTCCTTGCTCGACGCCGGGAAATGCTTCGCGACGTAGAGCTTGCCGAGCGCCATGCCCATGCCCTGCTGCACGGTGTTGACGCCGCGCTTCCAGCGCGGCTGGTTCTCTGGAACGCCGCGCAGCGTCGTGCCGTAGAACGCGAAGCTCGTGTCGACGAAATCCTTCGAGAGATTCGGCGCGGTGTCGCGCAGCACCTTCCAGCGGAGGTACGCCTTCCAGTTCGCGACCGGCTGACTCTTCACGAGCTTCGCGACCGCCGTGATGTAGCTCGGCTGGGCGAGGTTGACGACGTCGACCTTGCCCTTGATGCCGGCGGCGTCGAGATACGCGTCCCAGTCGAAGCCCGGCGCGATCGTCGCGAGTTTTGCGATTTCCGTCTTGTTGTAGCCTTTGATCGGATCGCGCAGCTCCACCTTCGTCCACTGCGCCTTCGCAAGCGCGGTTTCGAGTGCGAGCACGTTCTTCGCGGTCGTCGCCGCATCCTTGTCGCCGGCTTCTCCGAAGATCTTCTCGAGGAACGCGAGGTATTGCGCGCGGATCTCCTTGAGCTTCGCGTCGTCGTCCTTGATGTAGTAGTCGCGATCGGGAAGACCGAGCCCGCTCTGCTGCAGGTCAGCGATGTACTTCGTCGCGTCCTTGTTGTCCTGGTGCACGACGATGTTGAACGGCAGCGTCGGCGCAGGACCGAACGTGCCGGGCTGCGTGACCGTCCTGCCGAGATCGGCCATGAGCACCGCGATGTCGTGCGCGTTCTTCGCGGCGTCGATCTTCGCGAACGCAGCTTCGAGCGGCTTCATGCCGGCCGCGTCGATCGCCGATTCGTCGAGGAAGCTCGCGTAGAAATCGCCGACCTTGCGCTGGTCCGCATCGAGCGTCGCAGGATCGGCTTTGGCGGCGTCTTCGATGATCGTTTTCAGGTTCGCCTGCGCGTCGTCGGCGAGCTTCGAGAAGACGCCGTACGCCGGCTTGTCGGCCGGAATCCCGGTCGCGGCGAGCCACTTGCCGTTGACGTAGCCGTAGAAGTCGTCCTGCGGCTTGACCGACGCGTCGACGGGCTCGTCGAGTCCTGTCTTCGCCGGCGGCGGCGGGGCCGGAGCGGCCGCGGGCGGCGCGGCATCCACGGTTTTCCCGGCGGGATTTTCGGGCGACGAGCACGCCGCGAGGATTCCGGCGCACAGCAACGCGATGACGCAAGCCTTCATGACGCTCTCCGTCGGGAGGAATCGGAAAAATGCGGGAATACGCGGCCGCCACGCTAGCAGCCGGCATGCGCGGCGCATCCGCCATTGGTACCGGATGCGCCGGAACGAGTGCCGCCGCGCGGCGAGGCGCGCGAACACCGCGCTACATCAGATTGCGACCGTGGAACAGCTCTTCGATCTCGCGCTTGACGAGCGATTCGATGCGCTTGCGATCCTTGAACGAAAGATCGTCGGCCGTCGCGTCGAAGAGGTACGTGTCGAGGTCGAAGTCCTTCACGTGCATCTTCGTGTGGAAGATGTTTTCCTGGTAGACGTTGACGTCGAACATCTCGTACTTCTGCTGGATGTGCTTGGCGAGATATTCCTGGATCGAGTTGATCCGGTGATCGATGTAGTGCTTCTTGCCCTTCACGTCGCGCGTGAAGCCGCGCACGCGGTAATCCATGATCACGATGTCGGACTCGAAGCTGTCGATCAGGTAGTTCAAGGCCTTCAGCGGCGAGATGACGCCGCAGGTCGCGACGTCGATGTCGGCGCGGAACGTCGCGATGCCGTTGTGCGGATGCGTCTCCGGATACGTG
>DASZYR010000008.1:0-10886 GCA_035545255.1 Rhodanobacteraceae bacterium | reverse complement strand
GGTCGGAGGCAACGGCGCCGACGCGTTGCAGAGCGACGAGCGCTTCGTCGTGCTGAGCGAGCGCGAGGACACGCGCCGCCTCTCGCGCCGCGCGTTCGCCGCGATGGCGATCATGGCCGGCGTCGTGATCGTCTCCGGCCTGCACTGGCTGCCGATCCCGATCGCGGCGCTCGGCGGCGCGACCTTGATGGCGATCGCCGGCTGCTACGGCCGCAAGGATCTCTACGAGGGCATGGACTGGAAGATCGTCGTGCTGCTCGGCGCGATCCTGCCGCTCGGCACCGCGATCGAGAACAGCGGGCTCTCGCAGCACGTCGTCGATGCGGGCATGAGCCTCGTCGGCGAGCACGGTCCGCTCGCGGCCTTGCTGATGATCTATCTTCTGACCGCGCTCCTGACCGAGCTGATGGGCCACAATCCATCGGTCGTGCTGATGGTCGGCATTGCGATCGCGGTCGCGCATTCGATGCACGCCGATTCGCGGCCGTTCGTCGTCGCGGTCGCGTTCGCGGCGGCGACCTCGTTCGCGACGCCGGTCGGCTATCCGACGAACACGATGGTCTACTACGCCGGCGGTTACCGCTTCACCGATTTCATGAAGATCGGCATTCCGCTGATCGCGCTCTTCTGCGCGTTGTCGATGTACCTGATTCCGCGTTTCTGGCCGTTCGGATGAGCCGATGACGACACTGCCGCCTCCCGCCGCGAAAAAGCTCGGCCTCGTCATCGATCTCGACATCTGCGTCGGCTGCCACGCCTGCGCGGTCGCCTGCAAGGAATGGAACGACGGCGGCGATTTCGGGCCGCTGCCGGACGCTGATCCGTATGGCGCGGAGCCGCATGGGGTCTGGTTCAACCGCGTGCATACCTATTCGGTAGATCGGGGAATCGGGAATCGGGAGTCGGGAATCGGGGAAGCAGCGACGTGTAACGGCGAGGCTCGGGCTGCCTCGACCATTCCCGATTCCCGATTCCCGATTCCCGATCTCACCGTGCACTTCCCGCGCTCGTGCCTCCACTGCGAGACGCCCGCGTGCGTGACCGTCTGCCCGACCGGCGCGAGCTACAAGCGCGCCGAGGACGGCATCGTGCTCGTCGACGACGACAAATGCATCGGCTGCCAGCTCTGCGCGTGGGCGTGCCCGTACGGCGCGCGCGAGTTCTCGAGCGCACGCGGCACGATGCAGAAGTGCACGCTCTGTGTCGATCGCATCTACAACGAGACGCTCGATCCCGCCGACCGCCAGCCGGCCTGCGTCGCCGCGTGCCCGACGCGCGCGCGGCATTTCGGCGATCTCGGCGATCCCGATTCGGCGATCTCCGGGCTCGTCGCCGAGCGCGACGGCTACGCGCTGATGCCGGAGTTCGGTTACAAGCCCGTCAACAAGTACCTGCCGCCGCGTCCGCGGCGCGATGGGTGCAACGACAACGACGCGACGGCATCCAGCGTCTCGCGCGAGGAAACGCTCGATCGCGATCAGCTGCCCGGCGTCCTGCGCTGGCTCGACCGCGCGCTGTCGCGCTGAGACGGAACCGACGATGCGGCCGACGCTCTCGATCATCTGCTTCACCGTGCTCTCGGGGGCCGGCTACGGGATCTGGCTCGTGCTCGGCTTGGCGCTCGCGCTGGTCTGGCCCGCGTGCGACGCGCCGTTCGTGAATCCGAGCGGCGGCACGTCGACGGTCTGCTGGTATCCGCCACTCCGGGAGCATCTCTTCGTCGCCGGCTTCGTGCTCGTGACGGCGGGCCTTCTCTTCTCGCTCGGCCATCTCGGCAAGCCGCTGCGCGCGTGGCGCGCGCTTTCGCAATGGCGAAGCTCGTGGCTTTCGCGCGAGGGTGTCGCGGCGCTGCTGACATACCTGCCGGCGCTCGCCGTCGTCGCGGCGCCGCGGATCCAGGAATGGCAGGGACGCCGCTTTCCGCCGGGCACAGGCTACACGCCGTGGGTTACCGACGAAACGATGAGCCTGATCGGCGTCGTGCTCGCGCTGATGTGCGTCGCGACGGTCTGCTGCACGGCCAACATCTATTCGAGCCTGAAGCCGATCCGCGCGTGGCACAACCGCTTCGTGACGCCGGCGTACCTGCTGCTTGCGCTGCATACGGGTCTCCTCTGGACCTGGGTCCTGTCGGCGCTGCCGAACGCGCTCGTCGAGATCGATGCCGCGCGCTCGCGCGAGATCGATGCGATGCTGATCGCGCTGGCGCTGACGTCGCTCGGATTGCTCGCATTGAAGTCTTTCTACTGGCGTGACGTCGACGCCGGGTCGCGGAGCGGTACTGGCCGCGCGACCGGACTCGAATCGCTCGGCGAAGTGCGCGCGTTCGAGGCACCGCATACCGAAGAGAACTACCTGACGCACGAGATGGGCTTCGTGCTCGCGCGCAAGCATGCGAGAAAGCTCCGGCTCATCACGCTTGCCGGCGCGTTCGTCGCGCCGGGATTGCTCGCCCTGCTCGCGCTCGCATTCCCCACCGCGCGCGCGGCGGCGGCATGGCTCGCGCTCGTATCCGGCATGCTCGGCGTCTTCGTCGAGCGCTGGCTCTTCTTCGCCGAAGCACGCCACGCGGTCATCGCGTACTACGGGCGTTGACGCGGCGTCGTCCGCGCTCCGCGATCGCCCGCGATTCACTCGACGTTCAATCCGCGCCACTAGACTCGACGCGCTGCTGCGATGCAGCAATACGTCGCTAAATCCATGATTTGGCGGCCTTTCCCGCGCAATTACGAGGAAGACCGCATGACCCCGAATATCCTTGTCGCCGTCCTTTCCGCCACCGCTCTCGTTCCGCTCGCCGCGCAAGCCGACGACGGCTGGTCCGGCTCCGGCGAGATCGGCTTCGCCGCCGCGCGCGGCAACGCCCGCTCGGAGAACCTCAACGCCAAGCTCGAATTCAAGAAGGAAGACGAGCGCTGGAAGGATCTCTTCTACCTGACCGCGTTGCGCAGCAAAGGCGAAGTCAAGACGACCGCCGTCGACAGCAGCACGACGCCGCCGACGATCATCGACGTGTCGAGCTACCAGACGACCGCGAACCGCTACGAGGCCGGCGCATCGGCCGGCTACAAGCTCGACGAGCGCAGCTACGTCGTCGGCGCGCTGCGCTACGAGAACGACGATTTCTCGCCGTTCGAATACCAGGCCGTCGCGTCGATCGGCTACGGCTATACGCTGCTCAAGAACCAGAGCGACGAGCTTTCGGTCGAAGTCGGCCCGGGCTATCGCCGCTACCGGCCGATCGACACGCGCGTCGTGGCCGGCGATCCGCCGGTCACGGTGGTGCAGAGCCACGACGCCGAAGGCGACGTCGTCGGCCGCGGCCTCATGGCGTACAAGCACGAGTTCACCGACACGACAGCCCTCGTCGACACGCTGCTCGTCGAGTCCGGCGCCGACAACACGTTCCTCCAGAACGACGCCGGCCTCCAGGTCGCGATGAGCAAGAAGCTCGCGCTCAAGGTCGGTTACCAGGTGCGGCACAATTCCGACGTCGCGCCGGGCGTGAAATCGACCGACCAGCTGATCACGACGAACCTCGTCTACAACTTCGGCCAGTAGCGCCGGACAGCGGCTCGTCCGTACGCAGTGCACCGCATCGGCATCACGATGCCGCCGGCCCATCCGGCGGCGTCCATTGATAGAGCCACGTTTCGGTCAATGCGCGCCCGCGAAGGCGCAGGAACAGGCGGATGTCGATCGGCTGCGTGCTCGCATCCGGCGGCCGCACGTCGAACATCGCACGCCAGCCACGTATCGAATCGAGCGGACGCGCCGAGACGAGCTCGGGCGTTCCGCGCGAGAGCGTGACGATCGGTTCCACACCTGCGTCGCGCGCAAGCGGAGCCAGCTCGCCACCGGAGAAATCGACGACGAAGCGCCACGAGAAATGCGTGCGCTTGCCGCCGACCTGGCCGCCGACGCCGCTCCAGGTCATCGCGGTCGTCGCAAGCGGCGGGAGATCCGGCATCTTCTCGCCCCAATGCAGCTTGTACGCGCAACGGATTTCCGCGCCGGGCTTCGGAGCGCTCGCGGGATTCCAGAATGCCGCGACGTTGTCGGCGCTCTCGTGCTCGGCCGGAATCTCGAGCAGCATGACGGCGCCGCTGCCGAATCCGGAAAGCGGCTCGACCCAGAGGCTCGGCCGCCGGTCGTACCAGGCGCCGTCGTCCTGATAGCGATCGAAGTCGCGGTCGCGCTGCAACAACCCGTAGCCTTTCGGCGCCGCATCGCGGAACGCGCTGACGCGCACGGCCGGCGGATTCGCGAGCGGCCGCCACAGCCATTCGCCGCTGCCGGCGTGCATCGCGAGGCCGTCGGAATCGTGGATCGCCGGGCGCCAGTCGCTGTCGACACGGCGATCGCTGGGCGCGACGAGGAACATGCTCGTCAGCGGCGCGAGGCCGATCCGCTCGATCGACGCGCGCGGATACAGCGTTGCGTCGACGCGCATGACGAGCGGCTCGCCCGGCGCGATCTCGAAGCGGTACGCGCCGGCGATGCTCGGCGAATCGAGCAGAGCATGCACGACGAGCGATTTCGCGCCGGGCGCGGGCCGCTCGAACCAGAACGCGACGAAATCGGGAAATTCCTCGGCGCGCGGAAGGCCGCAATCGACCGCGAGCCCGCGCGCCGAAAGGCCGTACTGCTTCGTGGCGCCGACGGCGCGGAAATAGCTCGCGCCGAGAAACGCGGCGACGTCGCTCTCGAAATCCGGCGCGAAGAACAGGCGGAAGCCGGCGAAGCCGAGCCCGTGCGGCAGCGTCGCGACATCCTGTCCGCTTCTTGCGAGATCGAACATCGACGCGTCGTAGACGATCTCCCGCGCGATGCCGTCGACGACCTCGTGCATGCGCACCGCGCGGCGGAATTGCATGCCGAGATGGAAGAACCGGATGCGGAACGGCAGGTCTTCATGCACCCAGAGCGCGCGCGACGCGCGAAAGCCGATCGACTGGTACGCATCCCACGAGATCTTCGCGAGCGACGGCGGGACTCTCGTCGCATCCGGAACATAGGGCTTCGCTGCGAGCGAGCGTGCCGATGTCTTCACCTGTTCGTGATCGAAAGGCCGCGTCGCATCGTCCGCGCCTGCCGCCGCCACGATGCCGTGCTGGAACGGCAAGGCCGCGAGCAGCGATCCCGATGCACGAAGCAGGTCGCGCCGCTTCACGCAGCGCTCCGCGCGGCTGCGTCAGGCGTGGCATTCGCGACTCGCCCCTGGCGGCGCGCGCGGATCCATGCGGGATGCGCATCGGGTGCCGACCACACGCCGAAATGCAGCCGAGACAGCGCGTTCGCGTCGCCGAGCAATGCGTTGCGGTCGTCCGGCGACAGCGCGTCGGGCCCGTCGATCAGCGCGCGCTCGACGAGCGCGTCGTTGACGCGCCGAAGCGCTTCGGAATGCTGCGTGCGCGCGACATCGGCCGCGCATGCGATCGCGTTGTGGCGGGGATCGACGACCGCGTCGACGAATCCGATGTCGCGCGGCGCGGCGCGGAAGAACCGGCGCATGCGCCGCAGCACGCGCGGAGGATCCGATTCCTCGGGGATCAGGAACATCCTCTCGTCGCGGAACGCGCGGCCGAGCGAGACGCGACTCGACAGCACCGAAACCGGAACCGAGACCGCCAGCGCGCCGGCGACCGGCAGAAGCCACCAGAGGAACGACGGGTTCAGCCAGTAGACGAGCGCGAGCCAGGCGAGCCCGAGCAGTGTGTGCGCGCCGTGGCGGCGGAACGCCTCGGACCAGCTCGTCTCGGCGTCCTCGCGCGGCGGCGATTTCCAGGCGAGCTTGAGGCCGAGCAGCGCGCCGACGATGAACTCGGTGTGGAACAGCATGCGCACCGGCGCGAGCAGCATCGAGAACACGATCTCGATCAGCGTCGAAACGGCAAGGCGCAGCACGCCGCCGAAGCGCCGCGCGCCGCGCGCCGCGATCAGCACGACGCCCAGCACTTTCGGCAGGAAGAGCAGTGTCGCCGTCGCGCCGAAGAGACCGATCGCGCGTCCGGGATGCCACTCGGGCCACAGCGGAAAAAGCTGGTTCGGCGAGATGAAATAGGTCGGCTCCGTCAGCGTGTGCACCGCGAGCAGCACCGTCGAGAGCACGAGGAAGAGGAACCAGAGCGGTGCCGAGAGATACGCCATCACGCCGGTGACGAACACCGCGCGATGCGCCGGATGCAGGCCCTGCGCGAAGAAGAGCCGCGAGTTGATCAGGTTGCCGAGGCACCAGCGCCGGTCGCGCTTGAGCTCGTCGAGGAGGTTCGGCGGCATCTCCTCGTAGCTGCCGGAAAGATCGTACGCGATCCAGACGCCCCAGCCTGCGCGCCGCATCAGGGCCGCTTCGACGAAATCGTGCGAGAGGATCTCGCCGGACAGCGCGCCGCGTCCCGGCAGCCGTCGGAGCGCGCAATGCTTCATGAAGGGCTCGACGCGGAGGATCGCGTTGTGGCCCCAGTAGTGCGATTCGCCGAGCTGCCAGAAATGGAGGCCCGCGACGAACAGCGGGCCGTAGACGCGCGTCGCGAATTGCTGGATGCGCGCATACAGCGTCTCGCGCCCGAAAGCGCGCGGTGCGGTCTGGATGATGCCGGCATCCGGATTCGCTTCCATGAGCCGCACGAGCTCGACGAGGCAGCGCCCGCTCATGACGCTGTCGGCGTCGAGCACGACCATGTACGCGTAGCCCTTGCCCCAGCGGCGGCAGAAGTCGGCGACGTTTCCGCTCTTGCGCTTGATGCGATGCTGGCGGCGCCGGTAGAAGATGCGCCCGAATCCGCCGACGCGGCGGCAGAGATCGAGCCAGGCCTCGCGCTCGGCGATCCGAAGGTCGGGATCGCCGGAATCGCTCAGCACGAAGAAATCGAAACGGTCGATCGCGCCGGTGCGCGCGAGCGAATCGTGCGTCGCGCGAAGGCCCGCGAACACGCGCGCGACGTTCTCGTTGCAGATCGGCATCACGATCGCCGTGCGCGCTCCGGAGCCGATCGGCGTGCCGTCGCCGGCGCGCGCCGAGATCGCGTAGCGGTCGCGGCCGCGGAGCTGCACGACGAAGCCCGCGATTGCGGTCCAGAATCCCGCCGACACCCAGAGGAACAGGATCGCGAAAAGGGCGAGCACGCCGATCTCGATCGGCTGCCGGCCGTGATACGGCAGCACCGCGGACATGTAATCGGTCGCGAGCATCGTTTGCGCGACGACGAGCGCGAGCAGCACGATCCGGCGCACGGCCGCGGCCCGATGCCAACGCCGGCCCGCGCGAGCAGCGCGCGCGCCGCCCGCGTCCCGCGCGCGCCCGCGAAGCCGGCGAAGCAGCGGCAGCCATGCGCCGATGCGCCAGGGTTCGGGCGCCATCGGCGTGCGGCGGATCGGCGGCGCCGAGACCAGGCGCAGCCCGCGCCGCGGATCGTCGCTGACGATCCGGTCTTCGTGCGCGATGTCCGTGCGCGCGAGGCGGGCGTGCAGCGACTCCCGGGCGGGATCGTCCGGTGCGGCGGCCGTGCCGGCCAGCGCGGCGTGCAGGCGCGCCATCGCCGATGCGACGTCGCGCGCACCGCGCGAGGCGCTTTCGGCGAGGCGAGCGCGCTCGGCCGGCGCGAATCCGAGCGCGTCGAGATAGGCCGCGCAGACGTCCGCCGGCGCGGCATCCCGGTTCAGCCGGGCGGGAATGCGTAGCTCCATGTTTCCGATGTCGCATCCGGTGTCTTGAGCGCGGCGCGCAGCTCGACCGGTTTCTTGTCGTCGATGCGGCGAAAGTGCAGCTCGAGGCGCATGCCGCCCGTTTCGGGATTCGGCTGGAGCTGGCGCGAGACGATCGTCGCGTTCTCGTTGGCCGACACGTCGACGCTGACGTTCCGCGCGCCTTCGAGCATCGGCCCCGCGTAGTCGATGACGAAGCCCTGGCTGTCATCCGGCTTGGGCATGTAGCCCTTGCCGCTTCGCGTCTTCGCGACCCACGCGGCGGGCGGACGCGTGTCGTGCTTCTGCCAGTGGATCCGATAGTGCACGTCGATCGGCTGGTGCGGCTCGGGCGCGCGATCGAATACCCAGTACGCGACGATGTTGTCGTTCGTCTCGTCGGGCGCCGGGATCTCGACGAGCTCGACGCGCCCCGGTCCCCACTCGCCGATCGGCTCGACCCACGCGCTCGGATGCGCCTCGTAGCGCGTCGCGAGATCCTGATAGCTCGCGAACGCCCGCTCGCGCTGCATGAGGCCGAATCCCTTCGGGCTCTCGAGCGCGAAGGACGTGACGAGCAGCCGCTTCGGATTGACGAGCGGACGCCAGATCCACTCGCCGCTCGCCGACTGGATCGACAAGCCATCCGAATCGTGCACTTCCGGCCGGTAGTCCTCGCCCGCGGCGCGCTGGTTCGAACCGTGGAAATACATGCTCGTCAGCGGCGCGATGCCGAGCTTGCCGACCGCATCGCGCAGGTAGATGCGCGCCGTGACTTCGGTCACCGACTCCTCGCCCGGCGTGAATGCGAAGCGGTAGGCGCCAGTTGCGCGCGGCGAGTCGAGCAGCGCGTAGAACACGAGCGTGTCGGCGCGCCGTTGCGGCGGCTCGAGCCAGAATTCGACGAAGCGCGGGAACTCCTCGCCCGAGGCGAGCGCGGTGTCGATCGCGAGCCCGCGCGCCGAGAGCCCGTAGAGCTGGCCCTTGCCGAGCGCGCGGAAATAGCTCGCGCCGAGGAACGACAGCACGTCGTCCTTGTAAGCCGGAAGGTTCAGCGCGTAGTGGATGCTGAAGCCCGCGAAGCCGAGGCCCGCCGCGGCGGAAGGCTCGATGCCGCTTCCCGCGTAATCGAAGAGGCCGGGATCGAATGCGATCTCGCGCGGGCCTTTCGCGCCGATCTCGTCGATGCGCACCGGCCGGTCGAACAGCCAGCCTTCGTGGAAGAGCCAGAGCTCGAACGGACGCTTCGCGAGACGCCAGTGCGCGCGATCGGGCTTGAAGCGGATCGTCTCGTAACGATCGTGATCGAGATGCTGCATCGGGCCGGTCAGGTTCGGCCCCGGATCGTGCCAGGCCGCTTCGGCCAGTGCCTTGGCGCGCGCGTCGACGTCGTCGAAGCCGAACCGGGCCGGCGCCGCCGCGGCTTGGCGGGCGATGATCGCGACGGCGACGAGCGCCAGAGTCGAGCGAATCGGCATGGTCCGGTCGAAGCAAGGAAGGCTTCGATCCTAGCGCCGCCGTTGTTCACAACGCGCAAAACGCGCGGCACCGGTTCATCGATGGCTCAGCCGCCGCGAACCGTGCATCGAGGCGGTCGCGGACCCGCGGAACCGGGAAATATTCCCGATTTCCGTCGCGCCTTCGGTACTATCGGCACGGCACGGAGCGCAGATCCCGGGACCGGACGGTCGACAGGATGACGGGGGAAACGGGTTGGCACAGACGACGATCGCGCTCGCCACGGGCTCCGCGAGGGCGCCTCGCCGTTGCGCCCGGTCCCTGCGCCGCGTCGCCGGGCTCGTCGCGTGCGCGGGCGCGCTCGCCGCCTGCGCGAGCTACGTGCCGGCGCCGATCGACACGCGGCAATCGGCCGAAGCGTTCGGCGCGAAGCGTCTCGATGCGCCCCACGTGCGCGAGGACATCGAGCGCGTGACGCCCGGCGCAATCGCGGCGTGGCCGCCGCCGACGTGGGATCGCGGCACGCTGCTCGCCGTCGCGCTCGCCGAGAACGGATCGCTCGCGGTCGCGCGCGCCGAAGTCGAAGCCGCGCTCGCGGGCGAGATCACCGCCGGCGAATCGCCGAACCCGACGCTGGACCTCCAGAGCGAATACGCGCGACGCGAGCCCGATCACTGGCTGTACGGCCTCAGCTTCGATTTCCTGCTGCGCCGCCGCGCCGATCTCGACATCCGGCTCGCGCGGCTCGGCACGAACGCCGCGCGAGCCGGGCTCATGGAAGAGACGTGGGGCGTGCGTCGCGCATTGACGACGGCGCTTTCCGACCGCGAGAGCGCAGAGCGGCGCGAAACGGAGCTCTCGCTGCTGGCGGATGCGCAGGATCGGCTCGTCGCGACGCAACGCCAGCGCGTCGAAGCCGGCGAGGATGCGCCTTCGGCGCTCGCGATCGCCGAGTCGGCGCGTCTGGAAATCGCGCAGCAGCGCGCAGCGGCGCGAACCGACGCCGCCACCGCCGATGCCGCGGCCGCCGCCGCGCTCGGCGTTCCGCCGCGAGCGCTCGACGGCATCGCGATCGCATGGCCCGATTGGGGCGATCCTCCGGCTGTCGAGCCCGACCGCATCGAGCCGTTGCGCGAGCAGGCGCTGCTGTCGCGCGCGGATCTCGCAGCAGCGATCGGTGCCTATGCCGAAGCCGAGACGAAACTCGAGCGCGCGATCGCGCGGCAATATCCCGAGATGAACCTACATCCCGGGTATTACTGGGATCACGGCATCGCGAAGTGGCCGTTCGACATCGGCTTCGCGCTGCCGCTGTTCCATCGCAACCGCGGCGAGATCGCCGAGGCGACCGCGGCGCGCGACGTCGCGGGGAAGCGTCTGCTCGCGTTGCAAGCCGAAATTTACGGTGCGATCGAGGCGGCGCTCCGCGCCGAGGCGATCGCGCGCGGGAATCTCGACGCGGCCGGACGGCGCGCCGATGCCGCACGGCGCGCGCTCGACCGCGCCGATCAGGCGCTGCGTCTGGGCGCGAGCGACCGCATCGAGCACGCCGGCGCGGAAACCGCGGTGCGGCACGCCGAGCTCGATCGCATCGCCGCGATGGCGGCGCTGCAAGCCGCGCGCAACGCGCTTGAAGACGCGCTGCACGCACCGCTTTCCGGTCCGGAGCTCGGGCTCGCGCTTCCGGCTGCCGCGGCCGTTTCCGGAGCAGACGAATGACGAAGAGACGCATCGCGAATGCATCG
>DASZYR010000007.1:0-4595 GCA_035545255.1 Rhodanobacteraceae bacterium | reverse complement strand
GCGCCAGAGCGTCCTGACGTCCTCGATGCGGCGCAACGTGCGCGAGGCGAGGTCGGATTCGAATTCCTGTTCGCGGTAGACCGTGAGGCCTTCCTTCAGCGACAGCTGGAACCAGTCGCGGCAGGTCACGCGATTGCCGGTCCAGTTGTGGAAATACTCGTGGCCGACGACCGCGAGCACGTGGCGATAGTCGTCGTCGGTGGCATGCTCGGGATCGGCGGCGAGGTATTTCGCGTTGAAGATGTTGAGACCCTTGTTCTCCATCGCGCCCATCGTGAAATCGCGCGTCGCGACGATGTGGAACACGTCGAGGTCGTAGCAGCGGCCGAAACACTCCTCGTCCCAGCGCATCGCCATCCTGACGCACTGCATCGCCCATGCGCAGCGCGCGACGAGATCGGGCTCGGCGTGGATGAAGAGGCGCACGCGCCGACCCTCGGCCGTGACGTATTCGTCTTCGATGCGATCGAGCCGGCCGGCGACGAGCGCGAAGAGATAGCTCGGCTTGGGATGCGGATCGACGAAGCGCGCGAAGTGGCGGCCGCCGTCGAGATCGCCGGCGCTCGCGGCATTGCCGTTCGCGAGCAGCAGCGGAAAGCGCGCCTTGTCCGCGCGCAGCGTCACCGCATAGCGCGCCAGCACGTCCGGACGATCGATGAACCAGGTGATGCGCCGGAAGCCTTCGGCTTCGCATTGCGTCAGCAGGAATCCATTCTCGCGATCGCCGCTGAGATAGAGCCCTTGCAGCGCGGTGTTTCGCTCGGGCGCGATGCGCGCGCGCGTCTCGACGATGGCGGGGCCTTCGAGGCCCGGAATCGTCAGCGCCTGCGCATCGAGCGCGTACTCGCCGGCCGCGAGCGCACGACCGTCGACGCGAAGCTCGAGCAGCTCGAGTCCTTCGCCGTCGAGGCGAAGCGGCGTACCGCGCAGGTCCCGCTCGGGTTCGATCGCGAGCCGCGCGGCGACGATCGTCTCGGCCGGGTCGAGATCGAAAACGAGCTCGACCTCGCTGACGCGCCATGCGGGCGCGCGATAGTCGCGCAGGAAGACAGTCGGCTTGGCGCCGGCGGCAGCGGTCATCGCGGGATCGTGCGGAAGTGACGATCGCGAGGCTAGCATGCGCCGCGCGTGCGCGTGTATCGTGCAGCGCAACGCAGCGAGTGCCGACCGACTCCATCGCACATGCCGGATCCATCGTCCATCGCGTTGCCGGAATTCGCCGACGTCGAAGCCGCGGCCGCGCGCATCGCGCCGTACGCGGAGAAGACGCCGGTGCGGGCGTCGCGCTCGATCGACGCGCTCGTGGGCGCGTCGCTGTTCTTCAAATGCGAAAACCTGCAGCGCGTCGGCGCGTTCAAGTTCCGCGGCGCCTGCAACGCGGTGTTCTCGCTTGCCGACGACGTCGCGCGTCGCGGCGTCGCGACGCATTCGTCGGGCAATCACGGCGCTGCCGTCGCGCTCGCGGCGCGGACGCGCGGCATCCCGGCACACGTCGTCGTTCCCGAGGGCGCGGTGAAGTCGAAGGTCGCCGCGATCGAGCGCTACGGCGCGACGCTGCACCGATGCGCGCCGACGATGGCCGCGCGCGACGAAGCGGTTCGGCGCCTTCTCGCCGACAGCGGCGCGACGCTCGTGCATCCATACACGACGCCGGCCGTGATCGCCGGACAGGGCACGGCAGCGCTCGAGCTGATCCGCGAAACCGGCGCGCTCGATGCCGTCGTCACGCCGATCGGCGGCGGCGGCTTGATCGGCGGCGCGTCGATCGCGACGCGTGCGCTGCTGCCGGGCACGCGCCTCTTCGCGGCCGAACCCGATGGCGCGTCCGACGCGTACGAATCGCTGCGGCGCGGCGAGCGCGTGCGCGAGCTGAAAGCCGACACGATCTGCGACGGCCTTCGCGCGATCATCGGCGAAATCAATTTCGAGCTGCTGAAAAAATACGAAGTGACCGTGCTTCGCGTCGCCGACGCCGAGACGACGGCCGCGATGCGGATGATCTTCGAGCGCATGAAGCTCGTCGTCGAGCCGTCGAGCGCGATTGCGCTCGCTGCGGTGCTGAAGTATCGCGAGGCGTTCGAAGGCCGGCGCGTCGGCGTCGTCCTGACCGGCGGCAACGTCGATCTGGATCGGTATTTTCGCGATCTTCCATGATCGCGAAGATGCAAGAGCGGCCATCCGTGGCCGCGCTCTTCATGAACCGCACTTTTCAACGAGCGTAGCGAGGTATTTCGAGATGTGGACCGACGCGATCCTCGCCTATCTCCATTTCGCCGCGATCTTCGCGATGATCTGGTTCCTCGCCAAGGAATGGACGCTGCTGCGCGCCGGCGCGGCCAATGTCGACGTGGCACGCATCGCGCTCGCCGATGCCGGCTTCGGCATCACGGCCGGTCTCGTGCTCGTCACCGGCGCGCTGCGTGCCGCATTCGGAGCCAAGGGCTGGTCGTTCTACGCGCACGACGCGGCGTTCCACGCGAAGGTGACGCTGTTCGTGATCGTCGCGCTGATCTCGATCGCGCCGACGCTCCAGTTCCTGCGCTGGCGCAAGGCGCGGCGCGCCGATGCGGCGTTTCGCGTGCCGGAACCGGAATGGAAACGCGTGCGGCGCCTCCTGATGATCGAGTTGCACCTGATCGCGCTGATTCCGCTCGCGGCCGTCATCATGGCGCGCGGGCTCGCGTGAGCGTCACGTCGCGCGCGGTGCGCGGCGCAGGTTGACGAGCACGAGCGCCGCCGAGATCACGAGAATGCCGGCGCTTTCGACGCGCGAAGGCCTTTCGCCGAGCAGGAGCCACGCGAAGCCGATGCCGGCGATCGGAATGACGAGGCTCGAAAGCCCGGCGACGTTCGCCGGCAGGCGCTCGACGACGTAAGTCCAGAGGAGCCACGCGAGGCCCGACGACAGCACTGCGTTGTACGCGAGCGCTGCGACGAAGAACGGCGTCCACGCGATCGCCCGCTCGTCGGCAACGAGCGCGATCGCGATCAGCACGATCGTGCCGATCAGCATCTGCCACGCCGTCAGCGCAAGCGCGCGCACGCTGGTCCGCTGGAAGAGACGCTTCGACAGCACGACGCCGATCGCCCAGCAGACGCCACCGGCAATCGCGAGAACGATGCTCTCGGCGTTGCCGAGCCCGTGCCAGGGCTCGATGACGAGCACGAGTCCGATCGCGGCGCCCGCGAGGCCAAGCCACTGGCGCAGGCCCGGCCGTTCGGCGAGCACGAGCCACGCGAACAGCACGACCCAGAACGGCATCGTATAGGCGAAGAGCGCCGTCCTGCCGGCCGCGCCTTCGACGAGCGCCCATTGCACGAGCGCCTGGAATCCGGCCGTCTGCGCAAGTCCGATCATTGCGGTCTCGCGAAGCGGCGGCGGCTTCAGCGATTCGCCGCGCGCGAGAAGCACCGCGAACAGGACGAGCGTGCCCAGCGCATAGCGCAGCGCCGAGAACGTGAACGGTCCCGTGTCGCGCAGCACTTCCTTCATGAGGATCCAGTTGTAGCTCCAGATCAGCGTCAGAAGCGCGAACGCGACGAGCGCGGCGCGGCGTGGGGCGAGGCGTTCGTTCACGAGGGGATCGGCGCGGCGCGAGGTGCGAAGCCTCGTATGATACGCAACCGCCGACGGAGCCGACCGATGCGAGAAGACGAGCGGCCGCGATGCGGCTGGGCCGGAAACGACGCCCGCATGCGCGCCTATCACGACACCGAATGGGGCGTGCCGCTGCACGACGACCGCGCGCTGTTCGAATTCCTCTGTCTCGAAGGCGCGCAGGCCGGGCTTTCGTGGCGCACGGTGCTGGACAAGCGCGAGAACTACCGGCGCGCGTTCGGCGATTTCGACATCGGGCGCTGCGCGAAACTCGCAGACAAACGCATCGAGACCCTGCTCGGCGACGCCGGCCTCATCCGGAACCGCATGAAGATCACGTCCGTGCGCGACAACGCGCGCGCCGCGCTCGCCGTCATCGGCGAGCACGGCAGCCTCGATGCGTATCTCTGGTCGTTCGTCGACGGCGAGCCGATCCGCAATGCGTGGAAGCGGAGCGGCGACGTCCCGGCTACGACGCCGGTTTCCGATCGCATGAGCAAGGCGCTCTCGAAGCGCGGCTTCCGCTTCGTCGGATCGACGATCTGCTACGCGTTCATGCAGGCGACCGGCATGGTCGACGACCATCTCACCAGCTGTTTCCGCCACGGCGTGACCGCGCGCCCGGCGCGACGGCGCCGATGATCGTCCGCGATCCCGACGAGTTTCTGGCGATCTGCTCCGCGGAGCGGTTTCCGGCAAGAGCCGCGGCGACCGCGCGCGCCGCGTTTCTCGTCGCTCCGGCCGGAGGCGCGCTTGCCGCGGAGTCGGCGACGGACAACCGTTACATGGATCTCGCGGAGGCGCTCGATCCGGCGCGCGCGCATCGCCAGCACGCCGAGCTCGCGCGGCGGCTCGGCGCGGACGTTCCGGTCGTCACGTTTCCCGGCGATGCGGCGTGTCCCGACGGGATGTTCCCGAACAACGTGTTCGCGACGGCGCGCGGCCGGCTCATCGTCGGACGCATGCGTCACGCGGTGCGACGCCGCGAAGCCGGGCG
>DASZYR010000006.1:0-21518 GCA_035545255.1 Rhodanobacteraceae bacterium | reverse complement strand
CGATCGCGAAGCTCGGCATCGCGCCGGCGTCGCTGGTCGCGTGGCTCGGTCCCGCGATCGGCGCGACGTCGTACGAAGTCGGAGACGAAGTGCGCGCGGCATTCGTCGACGCGAACGCGGCCGATGCCGAAGCGTTCGCGCCCACGCGGCCCGGCCACTGGACGTGCGATCTCTGCGCGCTCGCACGCGCGCGCCTGACGCGCGCCGGCGTGACGCGTATCGCCTGCGGCGGTTTCGATACGTTTTCGGACGATCGGTTCTACTCGTATCGGCGCCATCGCGAGACCGGACGCTTCGCGAGCCTGATCTGGATCGAGCCCGCGACCGTGCGTGCCCGCACCGACGAAGCCGTCGCCGCGGACGCCGCCGGCGACGCGTTGCAGCCGGTGTTCGCACGCCTTCTGGGCGACGCATTCGATCGGCTTCCGCCGCGCGTCCGCGCGCTGCATTCAACGACCGGGATTCGGCGTTATCGCGGCACGGCCGACGTGCGCCGCGGCGCAGGCTGGCTCTCGCGGCTCTGCGGCTGGGCGACGCGTCTTCCCGGCGCAGCGGATGCGACGCCCATCGAAGTCGAGATCGAAGCGAGCGCGCACGAGGAGACGTGGACCCGCCGCTTCGGCACCGAGTGCATGCGCTCGCGACTGCGCCAGCGCGGCGCGCTGCTGCGCGAGCGCCTCGGCCTCGCGACGTTCGAGTTCGCGCTGTCGGCCACCGACGGGGTGCTGCGCTGGGAGCCGCGCCGCGTCCTCGCAATCGGCCTCCCCCTGCCGGCGCGCTGGTTCCGTGGCGTCCGCGCGGCCGAATCGCAGCGGGATGGGCGCTACCGTTTCGAGGTCGAAGCCGCGCTGCCGTGGGTCGGCGAGCTCGTGCGCTACGAAGGCTGGCTCGAGGCGGTCGATGAGTGAAGCGCCTGTCGTCGTGTTCGACAGCATCTGCGTGCTGTGCAGCCGCTGGGTCCGCTTCATCCTGCGTCACGATCGGAGCGCACGGATCCGGCTCGCATCGATGCAATCGGCGCCCGGGCGCGCACTGCTCGCGGAGTTCGGGCTCGATCCGGATGATCCGCTCTCGCTGCTCTACGTCGTCGACGGCCGCGGATTCCAGGACAGCGAGGCGATACTGCGCGTGCTCGCGAGCTTCGGCGGCGCGTGGCGCGCGACGGTGGCGCTGCGCGCAATTCCGCGCTTCGTGCGCGATCCGCTGTATCGATGGCTCGCGCGCAACCGGTACCGCTGGTTCGGCCGCACCGAGCAATGCCTGGTTCCGACGCCGGATCAGGCTATGCGATTCCTCGGCTGAAACCGCTCGATCGAGGTCTTGATCGCGTAGCCGTCGAGCGCGGCGAGAAACTCCTCGAGCGTGAAGAGGCCGACGCACGGCATGGCGCCGCGCAGCTGGACGTCGCCCGCCGCGATCTTTCGCGCAAGAAGCACCGCTGCCGTCGCGGGAATCTCGGGCCCGTCGCCCCCTTCGGCGACGAGTTGCCAGCGCAGGCCGAGCGGCTGGCCGTCGCGATCGAAGCCCTCGATCTCGACGTGCATCGCTCCGGCGTCGCCGCCCATGCGCTCGAAGCGTTCGCTGAGCGATTTCATCGCTCGCGCGTGGCGATCGAGCGAGCGCACGAGGCCGGCGCGCACGAGCCAGGAAAGGAGCCACAGTGCGAGATGAAGGCGTTTCAGCTCGAGGCCGGCCCGGAAACGGAGCGCGCGAAGTCCGGCGTAGCGTCTCGGGAAGAGATCGAGGTCCGGGACGTCGCACGCCGCGAGCCAGCGCGTGCCGGCCGGCGCCGGATAGCGATGACGGCGAAGCGATTGCCAGCCGGCGACGGTGCGGCGTCGGTGGTCTTCGAGCCATGGCAGCGGCCGGCCGACGTAGCCGAGGATCGCCGCGACGGTCGCGAGGCCGCGCGGCGTCCGGTTGCCGGGGCTGATGCCGATGTCGATTGCATCGAGATGGGCGAACGCCGGAACGAAATGGTCGACGACCGCGGCGCTCAGACCCGGAACCGTGCTCGCGCCGGCGATCGCGACGCGGCCGCCGCCGCGAGCCGCATCGTCGAGCGCGCCGAACCCGGCGACGTAATCGCGTGCGTCGGCGAGATCGATGTAATCGGCATCCGCATCGAGCGCGGCGCGTGCGATGGCGTAGTCCTGTCGCTGGAACGGGCCGCACGTGTTGATGACCAGGCGCGCGCCCTCGCGCTGGAGGACGTCGCAAAACCCGGTCGCGTGGATGTCGCAGGCGAGCGGCACGAGCGTCGCCGCGACAGCCTGATCCCGTCGAAGCGCATCGCAGAGCTTCACCGCTGCCGTCCCGTCGCGGCCGGCGACGACGATGCGCCATCCGCGTTCGCGGGCAAGGCGGCGCACGATCCTCGATCCGAACAGACCGTATCCGCCGAGCACGATCACCGAAAACCGCACCATTCCGTCGCCCGCCGCCGAACCCTCCCCAGTGTGCCGTCTGCCGCGCAACGCGACCACCGGCCGGGATCACCGGCCATATTCGGCTCGGGCCTTGAACGCGATCGGCAAAAGACCAACATTGGTGCAATCATTTTCAGGCCGATGTTGCGCGGAGCGTTGCGCATGCGTATGGACAAGCTCACGTCGCGTTTCCAGCAGGCGCTCGCCGATGCGCAGTCGCTTGCGGTCGGACGCGATCACAACATGCTCGAGCCCGCGCACCTCATGGCGGCGCTGCTGGACCAGCAAGGCGGATCGACCGTGCCTCTGCTCGCGCAAGCCGGCGTCAATGCGCCCGCGCTGCGCACGCGCGTCGGGCAGATTCTCGATCGCCTTCCGAAAGTCGCCGGCCAGGAAGGCAACATCAACGTCTCGAACGATCTCAACCGACTGCTCAACGTGGCCGACAAGCTCGCGCAGCAGCGCGGCGATGCGTTCATCGCGAGCGAGCTCTTCGTGCTCGCCGCGCTCGACGATCGCGGCGAGCTCGGCGGCGCGCTGAAAGCGGCCGGGGCGACGAAGGCGAACATCGAGGCCGCGATCGAGAAGGTTCGCGGCGGCGAGAAAGTTCAGAGCGAGAGCGCCGAGGACCAGCGCCAGGCGCTCGAGAAATACACGATCGATCTCACCGCGCGCTCGGAGAAGGGCAAGCTCGATCCGGTCATCGGCCGCGACGAGGAGATCCGCCGCGTGATCCAGGTGCTGCAGCGGCGCACGAAGAACAATCCCGTGCTGATCGGCGAGCCCGGCGTCGGCAAGACCGCGATCGTCGAAGGGCTCGCGCAGCGCATCGTCAACGGCGAAGTGCCCGAGGGCCTCAAGGACAAGCGCGTGCTCTCGCTCGACATGGGCGCGCTGATCGCGGGCGCGAAATTCCGCGGCGAGTTCGAGGAACGCCTCAAGAGCGTGCTCAACGACCTTTCGAAGCAGGAAGGCCGCGTCATCCTCTTCATCGACGAGCTGCACACGATGGTCGGCGCGGGCAAGGCCGAAGGCGCGATGGACGCGGGCAACATGCTCAAACCCGCACTTGCGCGCGGCGAGCTGCATTGCATCGGCGCGACGACGCTCGACGAATACAGGAAATACATCGAGAAGGACGCCGCGCTCGAGCGCCGCTTCCAGAAGGTGTTCGTCGGCGAGCCGAGCGTCGAGGACACGATCGCGATCCTGCGCGGCCTGAAAGAGAAATATGCGCTGCATCACGGCGTCGAGATCACCGATCCCGCGATCGTCGCGGCGGCGACGCTCTCGCATCGCTACATTCCGGATCGCCAGCTGCCCGACAAGGCGATCGACCTCATGGACGAGGCCGCGTCGCGCATCCGCATGGAAATCGATTCGAAGCCGGAGGAGCTCGACCGCAAGGAGCGGCGGCTGATCCAGCTCAAGATCCAGCGCGAGGCGCTGAAGAAGGAGAAAGATCCGGAATCGAAGCAGCGTCTTGCCGATCTCGAGAAGGAGATCGGATCGCTCGAGCGCGAGTATTCCGATCTCGAAGAGGTCTGGAAATCCGAGAAGGCGACGCTCCAGGGCGCGACGAAGATCAAGGAGCAGATCGAGCAGGCGAAGCAGGATCTCGAAGCCGCGCAGCGCCGTCAGGATTACGCGAAGATGAGCGAGATCCAGTACGGCCGCATTCCCGAGCTCGAAAAACAGCTCAAGGCCGCGCAGGAAGCCGAGAAGAAAGGCTTCACGCTGCTGCAGGATCGCGTCACCGCCGAGGAAATCGCGGAAGTCGTCTCGCGCTGGACCGGCATCCCGGTCTCGAAGATGCTCGAAGGCGAGCGCGACAAGCTCCTGCGCATGGAAGACGAGCTGCACAAGCGCGTCGTCGGCCAGGACGAGGCGGTGCACGCGGTCGCCGATGCGATCCGCCGCTCGCGCGCGGGTTTGTCCGATCCGAACCGGCCGAACGGCTCGTTCCTGTTCCTGGGCCCGACCGGCGTCGGCAAGACCGAGCTTTGCAAGGCGCTCGCCGAATTCCTGTTCGATTCGTCCGACGCGATGATCCGCATCGACATGAGCGAGTTCATGGAGAAGCATTCCGTGAGCCGTCTCATCGGCGCGCCGCCGGGCTACGTCGGCTACGAGGAAGGCGGCTACCTCACCGAAGCGGTGCGGCGCCGGCCGTACAGCGTGATCCTGCTCGACGAGGTCGAGAAGGCGCATCACGACGTGTTCAACGTGCTGCTGCAGGTGCTCGACGACGGCCGTCTGACCGACGGGCAGGGCCGCACGGTCGATTTCCGCAACACCGTGATCGTGATGACGTCGAATCTCGGCTCGCAGCTGATCCAGGAATATGCCGGCGACAGCGAAGAGGATCACACGAAGATGAAGGCCGCCGTGATGGGCGTCGTGCAGGCGCATTTCCGGCCCGAGTTCATCAACCGGCTGGACGAGATCGTCGTGTTCCGCGCGCTCGACAAGTCGCAGATCCGGAAGATCGCGCGCATACAGACCGACTATCTGGCGAAGCGTCTCGCGGAGCGGCAGCTGAAGCTCGCGCTCAGCGACAAGGCGCTGGATCTTCTCGGCAATGTCGGTTTCGATCCGGTCTACGGCGCGCGGCCGCTCAAGCGTGCGATCCAGCAGCAGCTCGAGAATCCGCTGGCGAAGGAGATTCTCGAAGGGAAGTTCCAGCCGGGCGATACGGTCGCGGTCGACGCGAGCGGTGGCCGTTTGGCGTTCGCCAGAAAATAACGCCGCTTTTCCCTCTCGCGCTTGCGGGAGAGGGCAAGGCGGGGCATTCGGAGTCGGGCGTCGAACCACGCGTGCTCTCACCCGACCTCTCCCGGAAGCGGTAGAGGAGAACGGCGCAAACTGCAAGCCACGCTCCGAAACGACGATAATCGATCCATGCCCATCTACGAATTCGAATGCCCCGACTGCGGCGAGATCTTCGAGCGCCTGCAGAAGCTTTCCGATCCCGATCCGACCGTCTGTCCGACGTGCGGCAAGACGCACGTGAAGCGCAAGCTCACCGCGCCCGCGTTCCGCCTCGCCGGAAGCGGCTGGTACGAAACCGATTTCAAGAAGGACGGCGACAAGAAGCGCAATCTCGCCGCGAAGGACGACGCGCCGAAGACGGACGCGAAATCCGTTTCCGGCGGCGAACCGGCGAAATCCGCTTCGTCCTCTTCCGAAAGCGGCGGCAAGGACGCCAAACCCGCGGCGACACCCGTCAAGTCGAAGGGCCCCGAAGTCGGCTGATGCGCGACGCGATTCTTTGCGATTCGTTCAGGACCATCGTCTAGACTGGCCGCGCGTCACGAGTTCAACCATCGGGGAGAGATCATGCAGAGAACAGTCAGCTTCGCCGCGGCACTGGCCTTCTCGGTCGGCGTCGCGGGAATCGCATCCGCGCAGACCGCGCCTCTGGCCGGGCTCGTCGAATCGGCAGCCGTCGCACAATACGGCGGCGACTGGCGTCCGGGCCCCGGCTGGGATCGCGACATCGACGTGCGCTGCGCGAGCGAGGGCTACAGCTACAACATGTGCCAGATCGACACGGGACGCGGCAGCCGCGTGTCGCTCGTTCGGCAGATCTCGAAGACGCCCTGCGTCGAAGGCCGCAACTGGGGCTTCAACCGTGCCGGCGTCTGGGTCAACGGTGGCTGCGAAGGCGTCTTCCGCGTGCAGCGCCGCTGGGCCGGCGGTCCGCCGGGTCCAGGTCCGGGTCCGGGGCCGTGGCAGCCGGGTCCCGGCTGGGATAGGTCGATCAACGTGCGCTGCGCGAGCGGCGGATACAACTACAACATGTGCCAGGTCGACACCGGCCGTGGCGGACGCGTCTTCGTCTCGCGCCAGATCTCGAAGACGCCGTGCGTCGAAGGCCGTACCTGGGGCTGGAACCGCGCCGGCGTGTGGGTCGATGGCGGCTGCGAGGCGGTCTTCACGATCGAGCGTCGCTGGCGCTGATCGCAAGAGCCGATGGAGTGAGGGAACGCCCGCCGGAAGGCGGGCGTTTTCTTTCTCGCCACCGGAAGCGTGAATCCCGTCGTCCCCGCCAAAGTGGGGCCCGGGCCTTCGATGCGGTAGCAGAAGGCACCGGATCCTCGTCTTGGCGGGATGACGAAAAGTATGCGCAGGCGGTGCCGGAGGCAGGTTTGCGGGAGCCTGCGCCCGACATCGGCGTTGCAGCGCAACATCAGACTCCGTAGCATCTCGCGCCTTCCGGCGCCGCCCGGCGCGACAGCCACGATTTCATGCGTACCCATTACTGCGGTCTTGTCGACGAGACCCTGCTCGGCCGGCCCATCACGCTGTGCGGATGGGTCGACACGCGCCGCGACCACGGCGGCGTCGTCTTCATCGACCTTCGCGACCACGAAGGCGTCGTCCAGATCGTCGCGGACCCCGACAACGCCCAGGCGTTCAAAACCGCGAGCGACGTCGGCTACGAATACGTGCTGCGCGTGACCGGCACGGTCCGCCGGCGCGTCAGCATCAACGACAAGGTGCGCACGGGCCAGTTCGAAGTGCTCGCCGACTCGATCGAAGTGCTGAACGCCGCGCGCGATCTTCCATTCGCGTTGCATGAGCACACGAACGAGGATCTGAAGCTCAAGTACCGCTACCTCGATCTTCGCCGTCCCGAGATGCAGCGCATGATGCGGCTTCGCATCAAGCTCGTCGCGGCATTGCGCCGTCATCTCGACGCGCGCGGCTTCCAGGACATCGAGACGCCGATCCTGACCAAGGCGACGCCCGAAGGCGCGCGCGATTACCTCGTGCCCTCGCGCGTGCACGCAGGCGAGTTCTATGCGCTGCCGCAGTCGCCGCAGCTCTTCAAGCAGCTGCTCATGGTCGCGGGCTTCGATCGCTACTACCAGATCGCGCGCTGCTTCCGCGACGAGGACCTTCGCGCCGACCGGCAGCCGGAGTTCACGCAGCTCGACATGGAGTTCGCGTTCGTCGACGAGCGCATCGTGCAGGACACGGTCGAGGCGATGATCCGCGCGATCTTCCGCGAAGTCGCCGGCGTCGATCTCGCCGATCCGTTCCCGCGGATGACGTACGAAGAAGCGATGCGCCGCTACGGCTCGGACAAGCCCGATCTTCGCATCGCGATGGAGCTCGTCGACATCGCCGAGCACGTCAAAACCGTCGAATTCAAGGTGTTCGCCGACGCCGCGAACAGCGAAGGCGGCCGCGTCGCCGCGCTGCGCGTTCCCGGCGGCGCCGATCTCTCGCGCAAGCAGATCGACGATCTCGGCGCGTTCGTCGCGAAGTACGGCGCGAAGGGCCTTGCCTGGATGCGCGTCGAAGATCGCGCGAAAGGGAAGGACGGCGTCGCCTCGCCGATCGCGAAATTCCTCGACGACGCGACGCTCGCGAAGATCCTCGATGCGACGCGCGCGGAATCCGGCGACATGCTTTTCTTCGGCGCAGGCGTCTGGAAGACCGTCTCCGATTTCATGGGCGCGCTGCGTCTGAAAGTCGCGCGCGACCGCGGGCTCGTCGCGAACGCGTGGGCGCCGCTCTGGGTCGTCGACTTCCCGATGTTCGAGTACGACGCCGACGCGAAGCGCTACGTCGCGCTGCATCATCCGTTCACGGCGCCGAAGATCGACGACGTCGCCGACCTCGAAGCGAACGCCGCGATCGCGGTCTCGCGCGGCTACGACATGGTGCTGAACGGCAACGAGATCGGCGGCGGCTCGATCCGCATCCATCGCCCCGAGATGCAGAGCGCGGTGTTCGAGCTGCTCGGCATCGGCAGCGAGGAAGCGCAAGCGAAGTTCGGTTTCCTGCTCGAAGCGCTCAAGCACGGCGCGCCGCCGCACGGCGGCATCGCGTTCGGCATCGATCGCATCGCGGCGCTGATGGCCGGCACCGAATCGATCCGCGACGTGATCGCGTTCCCGAAGACGACGACCGCGCAGGACCTCATGACCGCCGCGCCCTCGCCGATCGCCGATGCCCAGCTCGCCGAGTTGCACGTGCGCGTGGTTCCGCCGCCCGAGAAGGGCTGATCCGGAAATGCCTGCCGCCGCGAAGACGACCCGGCCGCGCCCGCGCGCAGGCGCCGGCGTGCGCGCGCCGCAGCGCGCGTACAATAAGCCGATGGCCGAGCACGTGATCCTTCTTCACGGCGTCTGGATGCGCGGGCTCACGCTGTTCTCGCTCGCGCGCCGCCTGCGCGGCGCGGGTTATTCGGTCGATGTCTTCGATTACGCAAGCGTGTTCGGCGATTCCGCCGCGACGATCGAGCGTCTGCGCACGCGCATGCGCGAGGCGAGCGCGGATCGCGTGCATCTCGTCGGACACAGCCTCGGCGGCATCGTCGCGCTCGAAGCGACGCGCCGCGAGCGCGATCTGCCGCGCGGCCGCATCGTCTGTCTCGGTCCGCCGCTCAAGGGCAGCTCGGTCGCGCGATTGCTCGCGCATTTCCCGGGCGGACGCTGGATGCTCGGCTCGAATCACGCCAAGCTCGTCGCCGGCGTCGAGCGCTGGGACGGCAGCCGTCCGGTCGGCGTCGTCGCGGGTCAGATGCCGTTCGGACTCGGCATTTCGATCGGCGCGCTGACTGCGCCGCACGACGGAACCGTCGCGGTCGAGGAAACGCGGCTCGCGGGGCTCGCCGATCACTGCACGGTCGACGCGACGCATACGGGGCTCCTGTTTTCGTCGGACGTCGCGGATCTCACGATCGCATTCCTTCGCAACGGAAGCTTTGCGCCGCGATGAACGCGAAGAGTCAGCGGCCGGCGACCCGCCGTGAGCGGAAAGAACTGCGCATTTCCCCTCTCCCGCCTGCGGGAGAGGGCAGGGTGAGGGCCGCTTTTCGCAAGATTGCCCTCACTCCAACCCTCTTCCGCAAGCGGGAGAGGGGGCATGTCGAACTCTTCCGCTCACCGCTCGCCGCTCGCCGCTCGCGGGCACGCTCATGACCACGCGCATCCTCGGCATCGACCCGGGCAGCCGGCGCACCGGCATCGGCATCATCGAAGTCGACGATGCGGGGCGCTCGCGCCACGTCTTCAACACGGCGCTGAACCTGCTCGACAACGATTCGTTCGCCGACCGTCTCAAGCAGCTCTTCGACGAACTCGGCGCGATCATCGCCGAGTACGCGCCGCACGAGTGCGCGGTCGAGCGCGTGTTCGTCTCGCGCAATCCCGATTCGGCGCTGAAGCTCGGCCAGGCGCGCGGCGCCGCGATCTGCGCGGTCGTGAGCCGAGGCATCGCGATCAGCGAATACGCGGCGCGCGAAGTGAAGCAGTCGGTCGTCGGTACCGGTTCGGGCGACAAGACGCAGGTGCAGCACATGGTCGGCGTGCTGCTCAACGTCCGCGGGAAGCTCCAGGCCGACGCGGCCGACGCGCTCGCGATCGCGCTGACGCACGCGCACGTGCGCGCGAGCGTCGCGCGGCTCGGCATGCCGCGCGTCGCGTGGAGGCGCCGATGATCGGCCGTCTTCGAGGCACGCTCGTCGCCAAGCAGCCGCCTTCGCTCGTCGTCGACGTCGGCGGAGTCGGCTACGAGCTCGAAGCGCCGATGTCGACGTTCTTCGACCTGCCCGAGGCGGGCCGCGAAGTGAATCTCTTCACGCATTACGCGGTGAAGGAAGACACGGCCGTGCTCTACGGTTTCCTTCGCGAAGCCGAGCGCGCGCTGTTTCGCAATCTCCAGAAGGTCAGCGGCATCGGCGCGAAGATCGCGCTTGCGGTGCTCTCGGGCGTCTCGACCGACGAGTTCGCGCGGCTGATCCAGCAAGGCGACGTCGCCGCGCTGACGCGCATCCCCGGCATCGGCAAGAAGACCGCCGAGCGCATGCTCGTCGAGCTTCGCGATCGCGTGGGCGACCTCGGTTCCCCGGGGAGCTCGAGCGGTGGCGTGCCGAAGGATCCGGTCGCCGAGGCGACGGTCGCGCTGCAGACGCTGGGCTACAAGCCCGCCGAGGCGACGCGCCTCGTCCGCGACGCCGCCGCGCCGGGCGATCGCGCCGAAGAGATCATCCGCAAGGCCCTCAAGGCCGCGCTGCGCTGAGCGAGCAGAAACGCCATGAGCGACGCTTCCCCATCGACACCCGGCGCCGACGTGCGCGCCCGCTTCGCGGCGCTGACGCTCGGCGCGATCGGCGTCGTCTACGGCGACATCGGAACGAGCCCGCTCTACGCGATCAAGCAGACGTTCGGCGCCGAGGGCGTGCCGCCGACCGAAGAGAACGTACTCGGCATCCTGTCGCTGATATTCTGGTCGCTGATCCTCGTCGTGTCGGTCAAGTACGCAGGCTTCATCATGCGCGCCGACAACAAGGGCGAGGGCGGCATCATGGCGCTTACCGCGCTCGCTCAGCGCAGCGTCCGGTCGAGCCAGCGGGCGCGCTGGTGGATCGTCGTGCTCGGCCTCTTCGGCGCGGCGCTCTTCTTCGGCGACGGCGTCATCACGCCGGCGATCTCGGTGCTCGGCGCGGTCGAAGGCCTCGAAGTGCTCGCGCCGCACCTCGACCATTTCGTCGTGCCGCTCGCCGCGCTCATCATCGTGCTGCTGTTCGCGTTCCAGAACCGCGGCACGGGGCGCGTCGGCGCCGTGTTCGCGCCGGTCATGTCGCTCTGGTTCCTCGTGCTCGCGGCGCTCGGGCTCTGGCACATCGGCCAGCATCCGGGCGTGCTGCGCGCGATCTCGCCGTATTACGCGATCGAGTTCTTCCTCGACGCGCACTGGATCGCGTTCTTCGCGCTCGGCACGGTCGTGCTCTCGATCACCGGCGCCGAGGCGCTCTACGCGGACATGGGGCATTTCGGCAAGAAGCCGATCCGCGCCTCGTGGTTCGGCCTCGTGCTGCCCGCGCTCGTGCTGAATTATTTCGGGCAGGGCGCGATGCTGATCTCGAATCCGGCCGCAGCCGCGAATCCGCTCTACAAGATGGTGCCCGAGGCGCTCTTGATCCCGATGCTCGTGCTCGCGACGGCCGCCGCCGTCATCGCTTCGCAGGCGGTCATCTCCGGCGCGTTCTCGGTGACGCGCGAGGCGATCCAGCTCGGCTACCTGCCGCGCATGGAGGTGCGGCATACCTCGCGCCAGACGCGCGGGCAGATCTACCTTCCGTGGATCAACCGCATGCTGCTCGTGCTGACGCTCGCGGTGGTGATCGGCTTCCGCTCGTCGGACAACCTCGGCGCCGCATACGGCATCGCGGTGGTCGGCACGATGACGATCGATTCGATCCTCGTCATGATCGTGTTCCGCCGCATGTGGCACTGGAGCCGCGCGAAAGTCGCGGCGGTGGGAGTCGTGTTCCTCTTCGTCGACGCGGCGTTCCTCACGGCGAACGCGGACAAGGTCGAGCACGGCGGCTGGTTTCCGCTCGTGCTGGGCGCGGTGATCTTCACGATGATGGCGACGTGGCGGCGCGGCCGCGAGCTCGTCATGCGCGAGATCAAGCAGAGCGGCCTTGCACTCGAGCCGTTCATCGCGTCGATCGCGGCACATCCGCCGCTGCGCGTGCCG
Source organism: Rhodanobacteraceae bacterium (assembly GCA_035545255.1). Lineage (GTDB taxonomy): Bacteria > Pseudomonadota > Gammaproteobacteria > Xanthomonadales > Rhodanobacteraceae > Dokdonella_A. The sequence goes on along the minus strand of DASZYR010000006.1, from coordinate 9,588 downwards.
GGCACGGCGGTCTTCATGACCGCGAACCTCGACGCCGTTCCGCACGCGCTCCTGCACAACCTGAAGCACAACAAGGTGCTGCACGAGCGCAACGTGCTGCTCACGGTCGACGTGCTGGAGACGCCGACCGCCGATGCCGACGAGCGCATTTCGGTCGAGCCGCTCGGCAACGATTTCTACAAGCTGATCCTGCGCTTCGGCTTCGCCGAAGACCCCGACGTGCCGGACGCGGTCGCATCGATCCACACCTGCGGCTTTCCGTTCGACCTGATGGATACGACATTCTTCCTCAGCCGCGAGAGCATCGTCGCGACGGATCGTCCCGGCATGGCGCGCTGGCGCGACAAGCTCTTCGTGTTCATGCAGCGCAACGCGACGCCGGCGACGGCGTTCTTCCAGATTCCGGGGAATCGGCTGGTGGAGCTGGGGACGCAGGTGGAGATTTGAGAATTGGGAATGGGGAATCGGGAGTTATTTTTCTGAACGCTAACCTAACCCGCGGCGCGTACAGTGGTTGCCGGTGCTCCGCGCAACGATAATCCCTCGATTCCCCATTCCCCATTCCCCATTCCCCGAATGTCCGACCGCCTCATCGCCACCGCCGCGGGTCCCGACGACGACATCGTCGAGGCGTCGATCCGTCCGCAGAAGCTCGCCGACTATCTCGGCCAGCCCGCCGTGCGCGAGCAGCTCGCGATCTCGATCGAAGCGGCGCGGCGGCGCAACGAGGCGCTCGATCACGTGCTCGTGTTCGGTCCGCCGGGGCTCGGCAAGACGACGCTTTCGCACGTGATCGCGAACGAGCTCGGAGTGAACCTCCGCTCGACCTCGGGGCCGGTGCTCGAGCGTCCGGGCGATCTCGCGGCGCTCTTGACGAATCTCGAGCCGCGCGACGTGCTGTTCGTCGACGAGATCCATCGCCTGTCGCCGATCGTCGAGGAAGTGCTGTACCCCGCGCTCGAGGATTTCCAGATCGACATCATGATCGGCGAGGGCCCCGCGGCGCGCTCGATCAAGCTCGACCTGCCGCCGTTCACGCTGATCGGCGCGACGACGCGCGCGGGCCTTCTTACCGCGCCGCTCCGCGATCGGTTCGGCATCGTCCACCGGCTCGAGTTCTACTCGCCGCTCGAACTCGCCGCGATCGTGCGCCGGTCCGCGAAGATCCTCGGCATTCCCTGCGACGCCGACGGCGCGGCCGAGATCGCGCGCCGCTCGCGCGGCACGCCGCGCATCGCGAACCGGCTGTTGCGGCGCGTGCGCGATTTCGCCGAGATCAAGGCTGCGGGCGTCGTCAGCGCCGAGGTCGCGTGCGCGGCGCTCGAGATGCTGAAGGTCGACGAGGAAGGCTTCGATGCGCTCGACCGGCGCCTCCTCGGCATGATCATCGAGAACTTCGACGGCGGTCCGGTCGGCGTCGAATCGCTCGCGGCCGCGCTTTCGGAAGAGCGCGGCACGATCGAGGACGTGCTGGAGCCTTATCTGATCCAGCAAGGCTTTCTCGTGCGCACCGCGCGCGGACGCATGGTGACCGCGAAGGCGTGGCGGCATTTCGGCTTGGCGCCGCCGCGCAAAGTCGCGACGGAGGACCTGTTCGAAGAGCCGGGATTCGGGATTCGGGATTCGGGAGGCGCGAAGACTTGAAGGCGGAGACCGAAGGGCGCAGCAACGTCGGCGACGCGAGGTGCGGGACATGACGGCGCATCGTCAGGGCCGCGATCTCTCCCGAATCCCCGATCCCGAATCCCGAATCCCGGCTTTCGCCTTCCCGATCCGCGTCTACTGGGAAGACACCGATGCCGGCGGCGTCGTCTATCACGCGCGATACCTCCATTTCTTCGAGCGCGCGCGCACGGAATGGCTGCGCGCGTCCGGCGTGGGGCAGAACGAGCTTCGCGAGCGCGAGAACGTCGTTTTCGTCGTGCATGCGATGGAACTCGGCTTCAACGCGCCGGCGCGGCTCGACGATCTCCTGACCGCGACCGTGCAGCCGATCGAACGGCGCAGCGCGAGCTTCGTCGTCGCGCAGGCGCTCAAGCGCGAACCCGAGGCGCGCGCACTGGTCGAAGCCCGAGTGCGCGTCGCCTGCCTCGATGCGGCCGCGTTCCGCCCGCGGCCGATTCCCGAATACCTGTCGGATCTGATTCATCAGACCCGATGAATGCACGATCATCGAACCGACCGTTCGACGGCGTGCCACGAGACAACCACTCGACGTCATGGCGAAATCATGAACAATGAACTCAACGTCTTCGGCCTGATCCTCGGCGCGAGCATTCCGGTGAAGCTCGTGCTCGGCATCCTGATCGCGTTCTCGATCGCGTCGTGGTTCATCATCTTCCGCAAGAAGGCGCTGCTCGACCGCGCGAACGCGGGCGCGGACGAGTTCGAGGAGCGTTTCTGGTCGGGCGCCGACCTCGCGGGTCTCTTCAAGGAGATCACGAGCGCGGGCGAGCGCATCGTCGGCAGCGCCGCGATCTTCGAGGCGGGCTTTCGCGAGTTCGCGCGGCTTCGCCAGCGCCGCGGCGTCGATTCGCGCGCGCTGCTCGAAGGTGCGCAGCGCGCGATGCGCGTCGCGTCGACGCGCGAGGTCGATCGCCTCGAACAGAGCCTCGAATTCCTCGCCAACGTCGGCTCGATCAGCCCGTACGTCGGCCTCTTCGGCACCGTGTGGGGCATCATGATCGCGTTCCAGGGCCTCGCGAACGTCAAGGAAGCGACGATCGCGATGGTCGCGCCGGGCATCTCCGAGGCGCTGATCGCGACTGCGATGGGCCTGTTCGCGGCGATTCCCGCCGTGTGGGCCTACAACCGCTTCTCGACGAAGCTCGAGCGCATCAGCGTGCGCTACGACACGTTCGTCGAGGAGTTCTCGTCGATCCTCGCGCGGCAGGCGCACGTGGACGAATGACGATGATCCGGCCGATGAATCATCTTTCCGGCGTCATGCTCGCGAAAGCGGGCATCCATTTCGTCTTTCGCCGCGCCGCAGAAATGGATTCCCGCTTTCGCGGGAATGACGTCAAGCAAGCCGCGAGTCTCGCCCATGTATCCCGCTAGCCGCCGCCGCAAACGCAAACTCAAGGCCGAGATCAACGTCGTCCCGTACATCGACGTCATGCTCGTGCTCCTGATCATCTTCATGGTGACTGCGCCGCTTCTGAATCTCGGCGTCGACATCCAGTTGCCGCAGTCGAAGGCGAAGTCGATCCAGAACGACAAGGAGCCGGCCGTCGTCAGCGTCGACAAGGACGGTCATCTCTTTCTCACGCTCGGACCGTCGAAGCGCGAGCCGATCGAGCCGGAGGCGCTCGTCGCGAAGATCGGCGCTTTCGTGCGCGAGAACCCGCAGCTGCAAGTGCTCGTCGCGGGCGACACGCGCGCCGACTACGGACGCGTCTATTCGGCGATGGTGCTGCTCCAGCAGAGCGGCGTCGCCAAGGTCGGCCTCATGAGCCAGCCCGAGCAGGCTGAAGGCGCGCATTGAGACGATGGAGAGTTTCGGCGACAAGCTGCGCGCGTTCGGTCTTGCGCTCGCCATCCACGCGATCTGCGTCCTTCTGATGCTGGTCGGGCTCTGGTGGACGAGCGAGTCGCGGCCGGTCAGCGTGCCGGGACCGGTGATCGAAGTCGACCTGATCGGGCCGACCGCGGCCCCGAAGAGCGTTGCCGTCTCGAGCCCGAAGCTCGCGGCTCCGAAGCCGGTGCTGCCGAAGCCCGAGCCGCCGAAACCGCCGAAACCCGAGCCGCCCAAGCCGCCGGAGGTCGCGACGCCGCCGCCGACCGTCGTGCACGAGGATACGAAGGATCAGGAACGCATCACGGCGCTCGCGGCCGAGAAGGCCGAGCAGGAGAAGCGCGAGCAGGAAGAGAAACATCGCCGCGAGCAGGCTCTGCTCGAAGAGCAGCAGCGCAAGGAAGAGGAGCGCAAGAAGCAGCTCGCCGATATCAGAAAACAGCGGGAGGCGGCCGAGAAGGCGCTGAAGCTCGAGAAGGAGAAGCTCGCCCAGCTCGAGGACCGCCAGCGCGCGGATCGCGCGAAGGCCGAGAAGGCACGCATCGACCAGCAAGCCGAGCAGGAAGCCGAGCAGGCCCAGACCGGCGCCGGCGGGCAGGACGACGATCTCGCTGCACGCTATGCGGCTGCGATTCAGACTGCCGTGACAAACAATTGGAACCGGCCCGATAGCGCCGCGCCGGGTCTGCGTTGCGCGCTCATCATCACGCAGATTCCCGGAGGGGATCTCCTCAGCGTGTCGGTGTCCACGCCCTGCAACGCGGACCAGGTCACGCGCAACTCGATCGAGTCGGCCGTGCGCAAGGCGGCGCCGCTGCCGTACCAGGGTTACGAAAAGGTGTTCCGGCGCTCGATCCGCTTCACTTTCACCTACGACGGATGAAACGAATGAGTCATCGCAACGGATTTTCCAGGGTGTCGTCGTTTTCGCGAAAGCGGGAATCCATGCAGGTCCGTGCCTGCGCCCGCGACCACGACGGCACGGCAACCTGGCGGCGCCTCCTCGTCTTCGCGCTCGCGATCCTCGCCGCCATCCTTTGCCTGCGCATGGAAGCCGCCGGCGCGCAGCAGCTCGACATCACGATCTCGAACGGCAATCCGTCGGCGGTGCCGATCGCGGTCGTGCCGTTCGGCTTCGACGGCGCAGGCCTGCCGCCCGAGACCGACGTGGGCGAGGTCGTGCGCGCCGATCTCGCGCGCTCGGGCCAGTTCCGCACGCTTCCGAAAAGCGACATCGTCGAGACGCCGACGCGCGAGGCCGAGGTCAAGTTCGCGACGTGGCGGCTCCTCAAGCAGGACTACCTCGTCGTCGGCCACGCGACCGATTCCGGCGACGGGTCGGTCCGCGTCGAGTTCGAGCTCTTCGACGTCGGCAAGCAGAGCCGCATGGCGGGGCTCGCGATCAGCGGACAGCGGACGGCGCTTCGCGACGTCGCGCACCAGATCGCCGACATCATCTACGAGAAGATCCTCGGCGTGCGCGGCGCGTTCTGGACGCGCATCGCCTACGTCACGGCGACCGGCACCGCGCCGAACATCCAGTACGCGCTGATGGTCGCCGATTCGGACGGCTTCAATCCGCAGGTCGTCGTGCGATCGCGCGAGCCGCTGCTCTCGCCGGCGTGGTCGCCCGACGGTCGCAAGCTCGCCTACAACTCGTTCGAGAGCGGAAATTCGTCGATCTTCATCCAGGATCTCGCCACCGGATCGCGCCAGCAGGTGTCGTCGTCGAAAGGCATCAACGGCGCGCCGGCGTTCTCGCCGGACGGCGGGCGCCTTGCGCTGACGCTGTCGAAAGGCGGCAATCCCGACGTCTACATCATGGATCTCGGCAGCCGCGCGACGACGCAGATCACGAAGCATTTCGCGATCGATACCGAGCCCGTCTGGGCGCCGGACGGACAGAGCATCTACTTCACGTCCGATCGCGCAGGCAAGCCGCAGATCTATCAGGTTTCGCCGTCGGGCGGCGAGCCGACGCGCGTCACGTTCGACGGGCAGTACAACGCGCGAGCGAGCATCGTCGATGCGAAAGGCATCAAGATCGCAATGGTGCGGGGCAACGGAAACGTGTATCGTATTGCGGTTCTAGACCGCGCAACCGGCCAGAGCACGCTGGTGTCGCCGGGCAATCAGGATGAGTCTCCGAGTTTCGCGCCGAACGGGAGCATGCTGCTGTATGCCACCAGCGAAGGCTCTCGCGGCGTGCTCTACGCCGTGTCCGCCGACGGCCGCGTCCGGCAGCGCCTCGTCCTCGCCGACGGCGACGTGCGCGAGCCCGCCTGGGGTCCGTTCCGCCAGCGTTAATCCGACTATGGAATAACAGCGCCCCGAAGGCTGAACACCGAGCGCTTCCCGATTCTTTTTCCCGAACCTGCAAGAACGAAAAAGGACCTCCCCATGAAGAACATCAGCAGAGTGATAGTCGCAGCCATCCTCGTCGCCGGCGTCGCCGCCTGCGCGAAGAAGAACACGAAGCCGGCGCCGCCGGTCGAGGAGACGCCTCCGCCGACCACGACGGCGCCGATGGAGTCGACCGGCAAGTACACGCGCGACAGTCTCGACACCGATTCGTGCCTGCGCCAGCGCGTCGTCTACTTCGATCTCGACCGCACGGAGATCAAGCCCGAGTTCCAGGCGCAGATCGCCTGCCATGCCGCATACCTGCGCCAGTTCCCCGAAGCGCGCGTGCGCCTGGAAGGCAATGCCGACGAGCGCGGCTCGCGCGAGTACAACCTCGGCCTCGGCGAGCGCCGCGGCAACGCGGTGCAGAGCGCTCTCTCGGCGGCCGGCGCGTCGTCTTCGCAGCTCAATGTCGTGAGCTACGGCGAGGAGCGTCCGGTTTGCCGCCAGCACGACGAATCGTGCTGGTCAAAGAACCGCCGCGTCGAGATCGTCTACACGGCGAAGTGAGCGACGCATGAGCCAAGCGCAGCTCCTGCGCCCGAGCCTCATCGCAGCGGCGGTCTTCCTGACCGCCGCTGTCGTCGCGCCGGCGCATGCACAGCGCCTCTCGCTGGCCGAGCGCGTCGAGCGGCTCGAACAGCAGCAAGCGGGCGGGCAGGGCGGCAACGCCGTCGAGCTCGTCAACCAGATGCAGTCGCTGCAGTCGCAGGTACGCGAGCTGCAGGGACAGGTCGACGAGCTCAAGCACGCGCTCGATCAGGCCAGCCAGCGCAACAAGGATCAGTACATCGATCTCGATTCGCGCATCGGACGTCTGGAAGGCCATCCTTCAGGCGGCGCGGCACCTCCCGCAGGCGGAGCCGGCGCCGAGCCCGCTCAACCGCCGGACATCGACCTCGGCGGTGGCGGCGGTGCAACGGCATCGCCGCCGGCGCGCAACGATGCGCCACCGGGTGCTCCTCGAGGCAATGTCGGAGAGCTGCGCGACGACGAGCGCGGAAATCTCGACGCCGATACCGCGATGTCGCCGCCCGACGCGGCCGGCGAGCAGCCCGCGTACGACGCGGCGTTCGCGGCGCTGAAGGACGGACGCTACGCCGAGGCGGCACGACGCTTCCAGTCGTTCCTCGACCAGTATCCGGACAGCGGACTCGCCGGCAACGCGTACTACTGGCTCGGCGAGTCGTACTACGTGACCCAGAACTACAAGATCGCGCTCGAATCGTTCCAGACACTGCTCAAGCGCTATCCTGACAGCGCGAAAGCGCCCGATGCGCTGCTCAAGGTCGGTTACAGCCAGTACGAGCTCAAAGAGTGGGATCAGGCCGAAGCCACGTTGAACCAGGTCGTCGAGAAGTATCCCGACACGACCCCCGCGCATCTCGCGCAAGGCCGCCTGCGCGCGCTGAAGACGGAAAGCCGGCGCTGAGCGCGCGGCCTGTCGTCGCCGCCGGCACGAGCGCCGGCGGCACTTCCGACCGCGACGCCGACGCGCAACAGCGCCTGCGCGTCACCGAGATCTTCCATTCATTGCAGGGCGAGGCCGACGCCGTCGGCTGGCCGACGGTGTTCGTTCGCCTGACCGGCTGTCCGCTGCGCTGCCTCTGGTGCGACACCGAATATGCGTTTCACGGCGGCGCATGGCAGGCGATCGACGAGATCCTCGCCGCCGTCGCCGGCTATCGCGCGCGCCACGTCTGCGTGACCGGCGGCGAGCCGCTCGCGCAGAAGCGCTGCGTCGCGCTGCTCGCACGGCTCTGCGACGCGGGATACGAGGTTTCGCTGGAGACTTCCGGAGCCGTCGACGTCGCGAGCGTCGACGCGCGCGTGCGCAAGGTCGTCGATCTCAAGGCGCCGGGATCGGGCGAGGAAAAGCGCAATCTCTGGACCAATCTCGCGCACGTCGGCGCGCGCGACCAGATCAAGATCGTCGTCGCCGACAGAGCCGATTACGAATGGGCGCGCGCGCGCATCGCCGAGCATGCGCTCGTCGAGCGTTGCACGGTATTGCTCTCGCCGGTTTACGGGCAGATCGCGCCACGCGACCTCGCCGGATGGATCCTCGAAGACCGGCTGCCGGTGCGCTTCCAGCTTCAGCTGCACAAGGCGCTCTGGGGCGAGGAGCAAGGACGGTGAGCCGGGCATTTCACGACTCGCGAATCGCACATGGCGAAGCGTGCGCGATGCAGGTCGACGCGCGATCAGCGATCGGCGATTTGCCCCTTGCGATTCGCACAGCCGCCTCCGCATGACGCACGCATCGACCGCGCCCGCCGTCGTTCTCGTCTCGGGCGGCATGGACTCGGCCGTCACGCTCGCGATCGCGCGCGAGCGCGGTTTTGCCTGCCACGCGCTCAGCGTCGACTACGGACAACGCCACGTTTCGGAACTCGCCGCGGCCGCGCGCGTCGCGACGATGCTGGGCGCGATCGAACACAAGACCGTGCACGTCGACCTTCGCAGCATCGGCGGATCGGCCCTGACCGCCGACATCGACGTGCCGATGCGCGCAAGCGCCGGCATCCCGATCACTGGCATTCCGATCACGTACGTGCCGGCGCGCAACACGATCATGCTCTCGGTCGCGCTCGGCTGGGCCGAAGTGCTCGGCGCGCGCGATATCTGGTGCGGCGTCAACGCGGTCGACTATTCGGGCTATCCCGATTGCCGGCCGGAATTCGTCGAAGCCTTCGAGACGCTCGCGAACCTCGCGACGAAAGCCGGCGTCGAAGGCGCGCACCTTCGAGTGCACGCGCCGCTGATCCGCATGAGCAAGGCCGACATCGTCCGCGAAGGCGTGCGCCTCGGCGTCGACTTCGCCACGACGGTATCGTGCTACCAGGCAGACGCCGTAGGCCGTGCCTGCGGCGAATGCGACGCTTGTCGCCTGCGCTCGCAAGGCTTTCGCGATGCGGGCGTCGCGGATCCGACGCGCTATCGCTGAGCGCCACGATACCGCGTTGCCGCAGGCGGCGGCCGGCCGTGCCGGAATCGGTGCGCGGGTCGACAGGTTGCGCGTCCGGCGCGCCGCGTCCGCTCAGGAGCCGTCGAACCCGTCGCAATAGATCGTATCGCTGACGCTGCAGCCCAGGCGACGCTCGAAAGCGCCGAGATCGAGCGGTCCGTACGTGTTCGGGATGCCCGGCAGGTCTACGTTGCGCGTGTTGCCTTCGAGATCGTAGCCGGCCGCGGCCGGCGCGTAGTCGATGCCGAGCGAGGTCAGCGTGAGGTGATAGTCGCGGCTCGCCGCGTCGACGAACGTCGGTTCGCCCTGGATCGACGTCGCGCTGCCGCCCAGCGTGCCGACGTCGTTCGCGAGCACGTCGTTGACGATGAGGAGACTGCTGTCGCCGGTGAAGTCGATCGCCTGCCGATCCGGCTGGTCGATGATGCTGTCGTCGAGCGTCAGGCAGCAGTCGTTGTCGATCACGTAGCCGAGATCGATGCCGTTGTTCACGAGCGTGCAGCTCGCGATCGAGGTCGCGCTGACCGAGACGCCGCTGATCAGCGTGTTCGATACGTTGTTGTCCGCAATGAGGCAGTTCGAGATCTGGCTGATGCCGAATCCGTCGTCGATGCGGATCATCCAAGCGCCGAGGTTGTCGGCCATGCGGAAGCGGTTCGCGAGCAGCTGGCTCGTCTGTCCGATCTTGATGACGGCGCCC
>DASZYR010000005.1:0-6110 GCA_035545255.1 Rhodanobacteraceae bacterium | reverse complement strand
TCTCCCGCAAGCGGGAGAAGGGATCGATCGGCGGCCTCACGAATACCATGAAGTCCGGCGAAGAAACCTCTTTCCCGCAAGCGGGAGAAGGGATCGATCGGCGGCCTTGCGAATGCCATGAAGTCCGGCGAAGAAACCCCTTCTCCCGCTTGCGGGAGAAGGTGCCGGCAGGCGGATGAGGGAAGCTCGCACCAACACTTCCAAGGCTCACGTATCATCCGCACATCCGACCAAGGAGCAGCCCCATGACGATCCAGGTAGGCGACCGCATCCCGAACGCGACGCTCAACGTTCTCAAGGACGGCGTCCAGGCCGTGACGACCGACGAGATCTTCGACGGCAAGAAGGTCGTGCTGTTCTCCGTCCCCGGCGCATTCACGCCGACGTGCTCGTCGAAGCACCTGCCGGGCTACGTCGAGAAGTTCGCGGACTTCCGCCAGCATGGCGTGGATGTCGCGTGCATGGCCGTCAACGACGCGTTCGTGATGGACGCCTGGGCGAAGGATCAGCACGTGCCGGACGGCTTCATCATGCTCGCCGACGGCAACGGCACGTTCACGAAATCGCTCGGCCTCGAGATGGACGGCACGCCGTTCGGCCTCGGCATGCGCGGCAAGCGCTTCGCGCTCTACGCCGAAGATGGCGTCGTCAAGAAGCTCAACGTCGAGGCGCCGGGCGAGTTCAAGGTGTCTGACGCGAAGACGATGCTCGAAGCGATCTCCTGATCGCTTTCGAGCATCGACCTGCGAAAGCGGGGGCCGAGTTCCTTTTCTTTGCCCGGAGAAAATTCTTCGCCAGCCGAAAAGCCAAGGTCGCCAGGTTCCCGCTTTCGCGGGAACGACGAGTTCGGTTCGCAACGCTTGCTCTTCGTCATCCCGGCGAAAGCCGGGATCCATCTTCGGTTTCTGCGCAGACCAGGATGGCATCCCGGCTTTCGCCGGGATGATGGACTGGACGGCTAGACGACCGGCGGCTCGCCCGACGTCGACTCCTCGCCGCCGCCATCCGTCTCGCCGTTGCTTTCGTCGCCGAGCGCTTCCACGCGCACGACGCCGACGAGCTGCTCCTCGGCCGGCAGACGGATCAGCGTCACGCCCTGCGTGTTGCGCCCGACGCGCGCGATCTCGCTCGCGCGCGTGCGCACGAGCGTGCCGAGATTCGAGATCAGCATCACCTCGTGCGCTTCCTCGACTTCGACCGCGCCGACGAGATTGCCGTTGCGCTCCGAACACTGGATGCCGATGACACCCTGGATGCCGCGGCCCTTGCGAGGATACTTCGACAGCGGCGTGCGCTTGCCGTAGCCGCGCTCGGTCGCAGTCAGCACGTAGGTCTCCGACGGCGACGCGGATTCCTCCGCTAGCGCCTCGCCCTCCGTCGTCTCGGCCGCCTCGTCTTCGTCGCCGCTCTGCTCGGTCGCGTGCTCGACGACGAGCAGCGAGACGACCTCCGCGCCTTCGGCGAGGCGGATGCCGCGCACGCCGCTCGCACCACGGCCCATCGCGCGTACCTCGTCCTCGAAGAAGCGCACGGTCCTGCCGTTCGAGGCGAACAGCATGATGTCGCGCGAGCCGTCTGTTATCTGCACGTCGACGAGCGCGTCGCCTTCGTCGAGGCCGATCGCGATCTTGCCGCGCTGCAACTGGAACTCGAACTCGGTCAGCGGCGTCTTCTTGACCGTGCCGTTCTGCGTGGCGAAGAACACGTAGCGATCTTCGGCGTAGCCGCGCACGGGCAGGATCGCCTGCACCTTCTCGCCCTCCTCCAGCGGCAAGAGGTTCACGATCGGCCGTCCGCGTGCGTTCGGACCGGCATCCGGCAGCTTGTGAACCTTGAGCCAGTAGACGCGGCCCGCGCTTGTGAACGTCAGCAGCGTGTCGTGCGTGTTCGCAATCCAGAGCTTCTCGACGAAATCCTCTTCCTTCATCGCGGTCGCGCTCCGGCCCTTGCCGCCGCGGCGCTGCGCGCGATAGATGCTGACCGGCTGGCGCTTCGCGTAGCCCGCATGCGAGAGCGTGACGACGACGTCTTCAGGCGCGATGAGATCGAGGATGTCGAGATCCTCCTGGCTCGCCTGGATGACCGTGCGGCGCGCGTCGCCGTATTGATCCTTGAGTTCGACGAGCTCGTCGCGGATGACGTTGAGCAGGCGCTCGGGGTTCTCCAGTATCTCGATCAGGCCGCCGATCGTGCCGAGAAGGCTCTTGTATTCGTCGCTCAGCTTTTCCTGCTCGAGGCCGGTCAGGCGATTCAGCCGCATCTCGAGGATCTGCGCCGCCTGGATCTCGGTGAGCTGATAACCGTCCGGACGCAAGCCGGCGTCGACCGCCATGTCCTCGGGACGCGACGCTTCCGCACCCGCCGCCGCGAGCAGCGCCGAAACCATGCCGGGCGCCCAGCGCCGCGCGAGCATGCGCTCGCGCGCGGCGTCGGTGTCCGGCGCGGCCTTGATCAGCTCGATCATCTCGTCGATGTTCGCGAGCGCGACGGCCAGCCCTTCGACGACATGGGCGCGAGCGCGCGCCTTGCGCAGATCGAAGATCGTGCGCCGCGTGACGACCTCGCGCCGGTGGCGGATGAACGCATCGAGGATCTCGCGCAGCGAAAGCGTGCGCGGCTGGCCGTCGACCAGCGCGACCATGTTGATGCCGAACGTGACCTGCAGCTGCGTCTGCTGGAACAGGTTGTTGAGCAGCACCTCGGCCGAGGTATCCCGCCGGACCTCGATGACGATGCGCAGGCCGTCCTTGTCCGACTCGTCGCGAAGACCGTCCTGCGAGATGCCTTCGAGCTTCTTCTCCTTGACGAGCTCGGCGATCTTCTCGATCAGCCGCGCCTTGTTCACCTGATACGGGATCTCGGTGACGATGATCGTCTCGCGGCCGTTGTCGTCGGTCTCGATCTCGGCCTTCGCGCGCACGAGGATGCGCCCGCGCCCGGTCTTGTACGCCTCGACGATGCCCGCCGCGCCGTTGATGATGCCGGCGGTCGGAAAATCGGGGCCCGGCACGAGCTGCATCAGCTGGTCGAAGCCGAGCTCGGGATCGTCGATCAGCGCGATGCACGCCGAGACGATCTCCGAGAGATTGTGCGGCGGCACGTTCGTCGCCATGCCCACCGCGATGCCGGCCGAGCCGTTGACGAGCAGGTTCGGCACGCGCGTCGGCAGCACCGACGGTTCCTGCTCCTTCTCGTCGTAGTTCGGGACGAAATCGACCGTTTCCTTGTCGAGATCGGCAAGCAGCTCCGACGAGAGCCGCTCGAGACGGCATTCGGTGTAGCGCATCGCCGCCGCGTTGTCGCCGTCGATCGAGCCGAAGTTACCCTGTCCGTCGATCAGCGGATAGCGCAGCGAGAAATCCTGCGCCATTCGCACCAGCGTGTCGTAGATCGACGAGTCGCCGTGCGGATGGTATTTGCCCATGACGTCGCCGACGATGCGAGCGCACTTGACGTACGGGCGGTTCCAGACGTTGTTCGCTTCCTGCATGCCGAACAGCACGCGGCGATGCACCGGCTTCAGGCCGTCGCGGACGTCGGGCAGCGCGCGCCCGACGATCACGCTCATCGCATAGTCGAGATAACTCTGCCGGACTTCGTCCTCGATGTTGACGCGAATGACTTCTTTGGCCAGCTCAGCCATCAGGCTTGTCTTCCTGGAGAACCGTCGTTTTCTGGGCGCGTTCCGCGACGGACGAGGGAAAGCTCGTTGCCGCCGTCACTCCCGCGCAAGCGGGAATCCATGTCGCATTTCCGCTGGATGCCCGCTTTCGCGGACATGACGCCGGGAGGTGTTTTTCCGAGCTTCCCGGCGGCCGCTTCCGGACCCGCGAAGGGAATGCGAAATTGTAACACAAGCGGCTCGGAAAGTGCCCGGATTTCCCTGATTTCTAGGGGACTTAGCGATGCTTTACGGGGTCTTGCCGATGCCTCGCGCGGACGCGCCTTCAGGACGCCGCGGACTCGCTCGCCGGAGCTCTGAAAATCCAGTATTTCGAGCTCAGGAAATTGACGAGCGCGCCCGCGATCGAGCCGGCCGCGACGCCGATCGCCGGCCACTCGCGGACGACGGCGAACGACGCGACGCAGGCTGCGTATGCGCCGTAATTGAGAGCGAATCCGCCCGCCATCGCGGCGATGTAGCGGATCAGCTGGCGCCGCCGGCTTCCGCCGCCGCCCTTGCCGGCGAACGTGATCTTGCGATTGAACGCCCACGTCGCCGTCGCGGCGCAGAGGAACGAGGCGAGCCGCGCCTCGTACGGATTCACGTGCCACTCGCGCACGAGGAACTGCACGATGCCGGCGTCGACGACGAAGCCGATGACGCCGCTGATCGCGAAGAACAGGATTTCCTTGCGCAACGCCATGCGGTGCGCGCGACTCAGGCCGTCGCCGCAGGCGCGCCGAACAGCGCCTTCATGCGCCCGGCGTCCGGCTTCTCGACGACACCGCGCTCGGTCACGACGACATCGATGAGCTCGTGCGGCGTCACGTCGAACACGGGGTTCCACGCCTTCGCGCCGTCGACGACCGTCGGCTTGCCGCCGAACGACAGCATCTCGTCCGGCGAGCGCAATTCGATCTCGATCGCGGCGCCGTCCGGCGTCGCCATGTCGATCGTCGACGAGGGCGCGACGACCATGAAGCCGACGCCGTGATGCCGTGCGGCGATCGCGAGCTGGTACGTTCCGATCTTGTTCGCCGTGTCGCCGTTCGCCGCGATGCGGTCGGCGCCGACGACGACCCATTGCACGGCGCCGGTCCGCATGAGGTGCGCGGCGGCCGAGTCGGCGATGAGCTGCGCCGGGATGCCGTCGCGCACGAGCTCCCACATCGTGAGCCGCGCGCCCTGGAGCCACGGCCGCGTCTCGCCCGCGAACACGCGCGCGATGCGGCCTTCGCCATAGCCCGCGCGGACCACGCCGAGCGCCGTCCCGAAGCCGGCAGTCGCGAGCGAGCCGGTGTTGCAGTGCGTGAGGACGCCGACGTCGCGTCCGAGCAGCGATGCGCCGAGCTCGCCCATGCGGCGATTCGCGGCGAGGTCCTCGTCCTGGATCGATTGCGCTTCGCGCTCGAGCGCCGCGAAGCCGCCGCCGCGCGCGCCGGCCATGCGATCGAGCGCCCACATGAGGTTGACCGCCGTCGGACGCGCGGCGCGCAGCTCGACGAGAGCGGCGTCGAGTACGGCGTCGCCCTGACGGGCCGCGAGCACGACGCCCCAGGCCGCCGCGATGCCGATCGCCGGCGCGCCGCGGACGGCAAGATCGCGGATCGCCGCCGCGACCTCGCCCGCGCTCCGGCATTCGATGTGCGTTTCCTCGAACGGCAGGCGGCGCTGATCGAGGAGCACCAGGCGATCGCCCTGCCAGATCACGGCGCGGATCGAATCGTGGGAGGCGGCGGAGGTCGAGGTCACGGACGAGCGGGTACGCTATGCTTGCGGCCGCGCAGGTTAGCAGCGCGGCGATCGCTCCGCCACGCGCGCAGCTCGCAGGCGCGACGACAGCCGCGATCCCTTCACGGCCAACCTCCAGAAATCGCGGCTGTCGCCGCTCCTACAGGGGTGCTGCGAGAACGAACCTCGCGCGAACCGGACGACTGCACGCGATGGCTTCACTGACCCACCTGCAAAAGCTCGAAGCCGAGAGCATCGACATCCTGCGCGAGGCGGTCGCCGAGTCCGAGCATCCGGTCATGCTGTATTCGATCGGCAAGGACAGCTCGGTCATGCTGCACCTCGCACGGAAGGCGTTCTTCCCCTCGAGGCCGCCGTTTCCGCTGCTGCACGTCGACACGACCTGGAAATTCCGAGCGATGTACGAGTTCCGCGACCGCATGGCCGTGGAATCGGGCATGCAGCTCCTCGTGCACCGGAATCCCGAGGCCGTGAAGCTCGGCATCAACCCGTTCACGCACGGCTCGGCGCTGCACACCGATGTCTGGAAGACGCAAGGCCTGAAGCAGGCGCTCGACGAGTACGGCTTCGATCTTGCGTTCGGCGGCGCGCGCCGCGACGAGGAGAAATCGCGCGCGAAGGAGCGCGTGTTCTCGTTCCGGAGCGCGCAGCATCAGTGGGATCCGAAGAACCAGCGTCCCGAGCTCTGGCGCCT
>DASZYR010000004.1:0-16829 GCA_035545255.1 Rhodanobacteraceae bacterium | reverse complement strand
CCGATGGCCACCGTCGGCGCGGGCATCCAGTACAACATGTCCGAGCGTCTCGCGCTCCGCGGCGAAATCGCGGCGCGCTACGACCACGACAACAACACCGAGAACAATCTCGCCGAAGCGCTCGGCTACGATATCCCGCGCAAGTCGGGCTTCACCGACGGCATCGTCAGCGTGGGCCTCGTCTACAGCTTCGGCGGTGCGGCTCCGCCGCCGCCGGCGCCCCCGCCGGCCGCTCCGCCGCCGGCCCCGGACTGCCATACGCTCGACGACGATCACGACGGCGTCAACAACTGCGACGACCGCTGCCCGGATACGGCGGCTGGCACCGTCGTCGGCCCTGACGGCTGTCCGCAGAAGGTCGTCATTGACCTGCGCGGCGTGAACTTCAAGTTCGATCGCCCGAAGACCGGCGAGCACAACATCGAGCCGACGCTGCAGCTGCCGACGGCCGACTCGGTCGCCATCCTCGACCAGGCCGTGGACGCGCTGAAGCGCTATCCGGAGATCAAGGTCGAGCTCGATGGCCACACCGACTCGATCGGTACCGACGCGT
Organism: Rhodanobacteraceae bacterium; assembly: GCA_035545255.1. GTDB lineage: Bacteria > Pseudomonadota > Gammaproteobacteria > Xanthomonadales > Rhodanobacteraceae > Dokdonella_A. Next base: position 16,276 of record DASZYR010000004.1, on the reverse strand, counting down.
ACAACCAGAAGCTGTCCGAGCGTCGCGCGCAGATCGTGTACGACTATCTGACCTCGCATGGTATCGACGCCAGCCGCATCACGGCGGTCAAGGGCTTCGGCGAATCGCAGCCGATCGATACGAACTCGACGAAGGAAGGTCGTGCGCGCAATCGCCGCACCGAGCTCAAGGTCGAGAACCCGGGTTCGTAATTCCGGTTTCGATCCAGGTGTCACGAAAAAGCCCGGCGCAAGCCGGGCTTTTTCTTTGTTTCCTGTCGCTTGCTCCCCGTGTTTCTCGCCTTTCCAGTCCCGTCGCTTTTTCCCTTTCCAGTTTTCCAGTTTGCGCGATAGCGCCGGCTTTTCCCCTCTCCGTTTGCACGAGCGCGCCAGTTTTTCCCCTCTCCCGCTTGCGGGAGAGGGCAGGGTGAGGGCGCTCTTGATCTTGCTTTGCTTTGCTGTTGTTTGCTTTTGTCCCTGAGGCGTTCGGACAAAAACCGACTCACGTCCCTGTGCGGTTCCGCAAGCGGGAAAGGAAAATCCGAGCGACCAACCAAATCAAGAATAGAAAAGGGCAAGCTACCGCGCGAGCGCAGGCGTCAGCTCCGGCGCGATCGCCTTCACCATCGCATCGGCGACCTTGATGTTGCCCGCCACCAGATTGCCGCTCGACGGAATCCCCTCGCGTCCGGCGAAATCGCAGTAGCGGCCGCCGGCTTCGCGGACGAGCAGCACGCCAGCTGCCATGTCCCACGGTTTCAACCCGATCTCGTAGAACCCGTCGATGCGTCCCGCGGCGACATACGCGATGTCGAGCGCAGCCGAGCCCGTGCGGCGGATGTCCTCGGCTTCGGCGAGCAGCGCGCGCGTCATGCCGAGTTGCGCGTCGAGATGCGCGCGCTGGCGGAACGGGAATCCGGTCGCGAGCAGCGCACCGGAGAGACCCTCGCGCTTGCCGACGCGCATGCGCCGGTCGTTGAGAAATGCGCCATCGCCCTTGCTCGCGGTGAAAAGCTCGCCGCGCAACGGATCGAACACGACGCCGACGATCGGATCGCCATGCTCGAGCAGCGCGATCGAGACCGAGAAATGCGGGAATCCCCGCAGGTAATTATGCGTCCCGTCGAGCGGATCGATGACCCACGTGTTCTTGCTCTTGCCTGTCGCGCCCGATTCCTCGGCCAGGATCGCGTGCGCGGGATAGGAGCGTTTCAATTCACGTATGATCTCGGCTTCGGCCAGCCGATCGACTTCCGAGGCGAAATCGAGCTGCTGCTTCTCGACCACCGCGAGGCCTTCCAGGCGATTCATGTGACGCAGGATGATCTGGCCGGCGGCGCGCGCGGCGCGCACCGCCACGTTGACGGCGGGTCTGGACATGCGATTCCGCTCTGCGGGTTTGCGAAAGAACGCGCGCGGAACCGTGCCCGCGCGGGGCGCGCAGCGTACCAGATCGTCCGGCATCGACCAAACGCAAGGCGGGTCATCCGGTGACTGCCGACGCGGAAGCCTTGCGCGCCTCTGCCCGCATTCGTTTCGTGCTCGTGCGCACGTCGCATCCTGGCAACATCGGGGCGGCCGCGCGCGCGATCCGCACGATGGGAATGCACCGGCTTTCGCTGGTCGCGCCACATGCGTTCCCGCACGCCGAGGCGAGTGCGCTCGCTGCGGGCGCCGACGACGTGCTCGCGCAAGCCGTCATCGCGAAGGATCTCGCCGGTGCGATCGCGGATTGCGGGCTCGTCCTCGGCGCGACCGCGCGTCGCCGCGACGTGCCGATGGAGGAGACCGGTCCGCGCGAAGCCGCGATGCGCGCGCTCGCCGCCGCGCGCAACGGCGAAGAGGTTGCGCTCGTGTTCGGAAACGAGCGAATCGGCCTCGAGAACGAGGACATCAAGCGCTGCCACGCCGCCGTGACGATCCCGAGCGATCCCGCATTTTCATCGCTCAATCTCGCGCAGGCAGTCCAGGTGCTCGCTTACGAGGTCCGCATGGCCGAGCTCGCCGGCGCGATGCCGCTGCCGGCACAGAAGGGCGACGCGCCGGCTTCGAGCGCCGAGCTCGAAGCGTTCTTCGAGCACCTGGCGCGCACGCTCGACGCGATCGATTTCCACAAGGGTCGCTCGCCGCGGACGATCCTCCTGAGACTCCGGCGTCTCTATCTTCGCGCGCGGCTCGATCAGCGCGAGCTGCGCGTCCTGCACGGCATCCTCACGGATACCGAGCGCGCCGCGCGCGCGCGCGCCGGCGAGCGCGAGAAAAATCCTTCGTAGGAGCGGCGACAGCCGCGATCTTCCCTGCGCGCTCTCATCGCGGAAAAAAATCGCGGCTGTCGCCGCTCCTACAGGCGCAACGCGTCCTAGAAAAGATTGCGCACCGCATCGACGGCCGCGTGGCTCAGCGTCAGCAATGCGATCGCGATGCCGATGCTTGCGAGCCAGGCGACGATCAGCGCGATGCCGTCGCGCTCGATCAGCGCGACCGCGTAGACGACGAGCAGGATGCCGAACAGGTAGTTCGTGAACGGGATCGGCAGCGCGAGCGCAATGCCGATCAGCACGAGCAGGAGGCCGGTGATCCGGTGGACCGGCTGGCGCGTCAACGCTTCGAGTCGCGGCCGCGACAGGCGCTCGATCCAGCGCAGCACCGGCGTCAGGCGCGCGACGAAGCGCTCGACGGTGCCGCGATGGACGCTGCGTGCTCGAAGGCGCGCCGGCAGCCATGGACGGGCCAGCCCGCACGCCATCTGGAGCCCGGCGATCGCCACGAGAACGCCCATCGGGCCGCCGACGCCGATCGGCACCGGGATGAAGTTCGGCAGAGCGAGCAGCAGGATCACGAATCCGAACGAGCGCTCGCCGAGCGGATCGAGGACGTCGCCGAGCGCGATCTCCTCGCCGCGGCTCGATGCGAGCACGTGCGCGAGCAGCTCGGTCGTCCGGACGTGGCCGGTCGCTGCGCTCATTCGTTCGCGGCGACCGCCTCGCGCGCGATGAGGAGCTTGTCGATTCGTGGCCCGTCGAGATCCACGACTTCGAAGCGGAATCCGTGCCATCCGAACGCCTCGCCAGCCGACGGGATGCGGCCGAAATGCGCCATCACCATGCCGGCCGCGGTGCGGAAGTCGTGGTCTTCCTCGTTCGGAAGCTCGGCGATGCCGAGCAGTTCGCGAAGGTCGTCCGTCGAGACGCTGCCGTCGATCAGCCAGCTGCCGTCCGCGCGCTCGACGATCGGCTGCGCGGCGGTCTCGATCAGCGGCGTCGCGGTCTTGCCGACGACGGCCGCGAGAAGGTCGTTGAGCGTGACGATGCCTTCGATGTCGCCGTACTCGTCGACGACGAGCGCGAGCGCGGTCTCGGCGTCGCGGAACTCCTCGAGCAGGTCGAGCGCGCGCGCCGTCGCCGGCACGTAGAGCGGTTTGCGCAGCGAGCGGAACAGATCGGTCGTGCCGGCGCCGATCTGCGCGATGAGGCGCTTGGCTTCCAGCACGCCGAGCACTTCCTGCTCGCCGCCGCGATACACCGGGTAACGCGAGTACGGCGTCTCGCGCATGACCTTGACGTTCTCTTCGAGCGAAGCCGTCGTGTCGAGCCAGGCGATGCGTGTGCGCGGCGTCATGACGCTGTCGACCGTCCGGTCGCCAAGACGCAGCACGCGGTTCACCATGTTGCGCTCGTCGCTGTCGATGACGCCCTGGTCGACGCCTTCGGCGACGAGGAGCCGGATCTCCTCCTCGCTGACGTGCTCGCGCGTTCCGCCGTTCATGCGCAGCAGGCGCAGCAGCGCGCGCGTCACCGAAATCAGGAAGAACGCGAACGGCGCGGCGAGCCACGCGAGCACGCGCATCGGCAGCGCGGTCGCGATCGCGAACCGCTCCGGATCGACGAGCGCGATGCGCTTGGGCAGGAGCTCGCCGAGCAGCATCTGGATGAACGTGATGCCGGAGACGCTGAGGACGACGCCGATCGGCAGGCTGTACGGATCGATCCACGGAATGTCGAGCGCATCGAGCGCGGCACCGATGCGCTCGCCGATCGTCGCGCCGAGCGCGGCGCCCGCGCCGACCTGGAGCAGCGTGATGAACACCTGCACCGTCGCCAGGAAATTCTCCGGCTGCTGCGCGAGGCCGAGCGCGACCTTGGCGCGGCGGCTCGTCAGCGCGAGGTGTTTCAGCCGGCTCCGGCGCGCGACCATCAGCGCCATTTCGCTCAGCGCAAAGAAGCCGTTCAGCACCGCGAGCAGGACGACCAGCGCGATCTGCAGCAGCATCCGGACCCTTGTTCCGAAAGAGGGCCCGAGAGTGTAGCAACCCGGCCTCGCGGGCCGAGCAAAGGGGTGCCGCCAGGCCGCGATCTCCACGAGCGCGCCGCCCGTGCGGTAACATGGCTGTCATATGAGGTCGCGCGGGCGGGTAGGGCCGGCGCCGCTTTCCATCCCGCGAATCCCGGCGTGCATCCCATGTTTTCGTTGCAGACGATCTTCGGCAAGGGCGACAAGTTCTACGGCCTTCTGGAAGCGAGCGCCGATGCCGCGCGGCAGAGCACGGGCGCGCTGATCGCGCTGCTCGCGGCGCCGGTCTCGACACGATCGCTCGACGAGTTCCGCGTCGCGCGGCGGCGCGAGAAGGAGCTGTTCGGGCAGATCAGCGAGGCGCTCGTCGACACGTTCGTGACGGCGATCGAGCGCGAGGACATCGAGGCGCTGGCCGGCGCGCTCTACAAGATCCCGAAGACGGTCGAGAAATTCGCCGAGCGTTACGTGATGTTCGCCGATCGCCTCGCCGACGTCGATTTCGCTTCGCGCGCGAAGATGCTCGAGAAGGCGAGCGAGGTCATCGTGCAGATGACTTCACAGCTCCGCAAGGGATTCCATCTCGACGTCATGCGCGATCTCAACGAGCGCATGCAGTCGATCGAGAGCGAGGCCGACCGCCTGATCCTTGATCTCTATCGCGATCTCTTCACGAACGAGAGCGACGCGGCGAAGCTCCTTTTGCGCAAGGATCTCTTCGAGCTGCTCGAGAAGGCGATCGACCGGTGTCGCGACGCGGGCAACGTGATTTATCAGATTGCGTTGAAGAATTCCTGAGCGGGGAATCGAGAATGGGGAACAGGGAATCGGGGAGGCAGCTGCGAATCTGCGCGGCGGTGCCTGTGCTTTCCCCATTCCCCATTCGCCATTCCCGATTCCCACGCTCCGGAGGAGCGCAGGCATGAGCCTGACGCTCGTGTTCGTCGTCGTGCTCGTCGCGCTCGCGTTCGAGTACATCAACGGATTCCACGACACGGCCAACTCGATCGCGACGGTCGTCGCGACGAAGGTGCTGAGCCCGGGGCAGGCGGTCCTGCTCGCGGCGTTCACGAACTTCGTCGGCGCGCTGCTCGGTACGGCGGTCGCGAAGACGATCTCGTCGGGACTCATCGATGCCGGCATCGTCGCCGTCACGCCGCAGCTCCTGATCTGCGCGCTCCTCGGCGCGACGATCTGGGATCTCATCACGTGGTGGTGGGGATTGCCGTCGAGCTCTTCGCACGCGCTGATCGGCGGCCTTTGCGGCGCGGCGCTCGCGGCCGCGGACAACTGGTCGGCGATCATCTGGTGGCAGGACGGCGCGCACTGGTGGCAGGGAAAGGGACTTCTGCCGAAGGTCATCGTGCCGATGGTGGCGTCGCCCGTCGCGGGCTTCCTGATCGGATTTACGATCATGGGCGCGCTGTTCGCGCTGCTTTCGACGCTCGGCGATCGCGGGCCGCTGAAGCACGCGATCCGTCCGCGCACGGTGAACGCCGTGTTCGCGAAGGTCCAGATCCTCTCGTCGAGCGCGATGGGCATCTCGCACGGGCTCAACGACGCGCAGAAGACGATGGGCATCATCGCGCTCGCGCTTGCCGGCGCGACGGCGGCCGGCAGTCTCGACGGCATTCCGGGATGGCTCTCGTTCCTGCGCATTCCCGAGCTCGCCGATCACGCGTTCACTATTCCGGTGTGGATCAAGGCGACCTGCGCGCTGGTCATGGCGTCGGGCACGATGGCCGGCGGCTGGCGCATCATCCGCACGCTCGGCCACAAGATGGTGAAGCTTCAGCCGATGAACGGCGTCGCGGCCGACATCGCCTCGTCGACCGTCATCATCACGGCCTCGACGCTCGGTATTCCGGTGTCGACGACGCACAACGTGTCGTCTGCGATCATGGGCGTCGGCACCGCCAAGCGCGCGAACGCGATCAAGTGGACCGTCGTCGAGCGCATGGTGTGGGCGTGGCTTCTGACGCTGCCGGTGACGGCGGCGCTGGCGTGGATGCTGGTGCGCGCACTCAAGTTGCTCGGCGGAGTCGGCTGAAAAAGTAGTGCACGTCGATGGCGTAATGCATTGAGACGTGCGCATGCTTTCCCCTCTCCCGCTTGCGGGAGAGGGTAGGGTGAGGGCAAGCAGGTTCGACGTCCCGACTTCGATGAAGAAGTTCGGGCCATCATCGTGAGACGTCGATTCAGGATTTCCCTCGCCCCAACCCTCTCCCGCAAGCGGGAGAGGGGGAAAAGCTAGAAAGCTAGAACGTATCCCCACCGCTCGAGATCGCCTGCTCCATACGATCGCCGAGCGTGCCGAGCTCCCGGATCACGCGATCGAGCTCTTCTGCGGAGAGGAACGCGTAGGGACGGTTCTCGCAAAGATGCAGGAACGGCGAGCCGTCGAGATCGCTGATGGCGAGATAGCCCGTTCGCTGCTCCCAGTTGAAGCGTAGGCACCGCGTGCCGTCGATGCCCGCGTACGGGCCGACCGGCGTCGAGATGCGCAGGTACTTGCCGCCTTCCTCGTCTTCCATCTCGGCGAGATACATGCCCTGATGGCGCCCGTCGGACAGCGTCAGGTCGAAGCTGATGAGGTACGGATCGTTCGTCCGCAAGGTGTGGCGGCTGCCGGCATGGGAGCGGATCTGTTCGAAGCTCTGCACGATGGCTCTCGGTCGATGCGGCGCCCTATGCTAGCGTCTGGCACCGATGAAGTCAGGCAAATCCGGACCGGCGCCGTCGCGCGATCACGCCGGCATCGTGGACACGATCCGCTCGATCCCGCGGGGTTCCGTCGCGAGCTACGGCGAGGTCGCCGCACGCGCCGGCCTTCCGGGCCGCGCGCGCCTGGTCGGACGCGTGCTTGGAGAGGTCTCTGGATTGCCGTGGTTCCGCGTGCTGCGTTCGGACGGGCGCATCGCGTTTGCGCCCGGAAGCCGCGGCTTTCGCGAGCAGGTGCGCCAGCTCGCGGGTGAAGGCGTGCTGGTCGTGGGAGGCCGCGTCGACATCGCAAGGTTCGGTTGGGATCGCAATCTCGACGCGGCGCTCTGGGCGCCGCCGGGCGAGGCTGCGCGTCGCCGCGAGCCCGCGCGGAAAAAGCCGGGGAGACGTCCAAAACGCTGACGGACGCTGCCCGAATGCGGCATGCGTCAAGTTCCCGCCGGTTGCGCTCGCGCTAGAGTCGTTGCCGATCGGAGCTGCGGACTTCACGTCCGGTGGGGGAGCGTCGTGGTCATCCGTTGCCTGGAGCGGTTCGGCCTCGTAGCCGTGCTGGCTGCTTACTGCGGCATCGCCGCCGCGCAATCGAGCCATCGTCCGGACTCGACCATGCACGACGGCTTCGACGGCGTGTCCGGTCCGTCGTTCGATGCGGATGCCGCGCGCTTTCTCGCCCAGGCGACCTACGGACCGACGTCGCAGAGCATCGCGCACCTGCGCGCCGTCGGCTACGACGCGTGGCTCGCGGAGCAGTTCGCCGAGCCCGCGTCGACCGAGACGCAATACCTCGACTGGGTTTCGCTGACGTGGCCGGAAGAGTACCTCTTCGACGACACGCGCATGGAGATCTGGACGATCAACTCGGTCGGCACGCCCGATCCGAGCCGGGCCGGCTATCCCTCGAACGCCGCGACGGACCAGCTCCGCCAGCGCGTCGCGCTCGCGCTCAGCGAGATCTTCGTCACCTCGAACTCGAACGGAACGCTCGCCTACCAGCCGTGGGCGCTCGCGAGCTACTACGACATGCTCGCCGCGGACGCGTTCGGCAACTACCGCACGCTGCTCGAGGACGTCACGAAGCATCCGGCGATGGGCATCTTCCTCAGCATGATCCAGAACCAGAAGGCCGATCCGGATCAGAACATCCATCCCGACGAGAACTACGCGCGCGAAGTCATGCAGCTTTTCTCGATCGGACTCGTGCAGCTCAATCCCGACGGCACGCCGGTGCTTTCGGGCGGACAGGAAGTGCCGACCTACGATCAGACGACCGTGCGCGGCTTCGCGGCCGTGTTCACCGGCTGGGACTGGAACAACGACGGCTTTCCGGGACATCCGGAAACGGCGTGCGGCGAGACGACATACACATGCTGCGAATACATCGTGAACGAGCAGGGCGACGTCGAATCGGACACGTATTTCTGGTGCGGTCCCAGCAACTACAACGATGCGCCGTGGCAGCTTGCGATGCAGCCGATCGAGCACTACCACGACTCGACTTCGGACAAGCAGCTTCTGAACTACGCGGGCGTATCGCTCCCGAACGGCGTGCTCGTGCACGGCGGCAACGCGCAGGCCGAGATGACGGCCGCGCTCGACAACATATTCCACCATCCGAACGTCGGTCCGTTCATCGCGAAGCGGCTGATCGAGCGGCTCGTGACGAGCAATCCGACGCCCGCCTACGTGCAACGTGTCGCGCAGGTATTCAACGACAACGGAGCCGGCGTGCGCGGCGATCTCAAGGCCGTCGTCAAGGCGATCCTGCTCGATCCCGAAGCGCGTTACGGCGAGTGGCAGCGTCCCGACACGTTCGGCAAGCTGCGCGAGCCCTTGCTCAAGATCACGCAGATGTGGCGTGCGATGGCGGCGCGCTCGACGGGCGGGCGCGTCGCGACGCTGCGTCCGTGGCCGCCGATCGAGGATCAGATCGGCCAGGCGCCGCTGCGCTCGCCGACCGTGTTCAACTTCTTCAAACCCGATTACGCGCAGCCGGGCGAGGTCGCGACGGCGGGACTCGTCAGTCCAGAGTTCCAGATCCTGACCGACTCGATGATCGTCGACACGCCGAACTGGCTGTTCCACGAAGTGTTCTGCGACTACACCGGCAGCGAGGACTGCTGGGCCAGCGACGACCCCGCGACCATGCAGATGGACGAGGATCGCGATGCCGCGCTCGCCGCGAGCGATCCCGGCGCGCTCGTCGATTCGTACAACGCGCTGTTCATGTCCGGCCAGATGTCGCCGTTCATGCGCAACGTGCTGGTCACGCGTCTTCAGGAGATGACGCAGGACGACTACGGCAGCGAGCTCGGGCGCAGGCGCGTGCAGCACGCGCTGTACCTGATCCTGAATTCGCCCGAATACTCGATCCAGAAGTGAGGCCGGCCATGCACGTGAACCGTCGCGAATTCCTGCGCAAGAGCATCTGCGCCGCGCTCGGCGGCGCGAGTCTGTATTCCGCGCTCGGCAGCCTGCGCCTCATCGGCGCGGCCGCGGCCGCGCAGCGCCCCGGCGGCTTCACCGACTACAAGGCGCTCGTCTGCATCTTCATGTACGGCGGCAACGACAGCTTCAACACGGTCGTTCCTGTCGGCGGTCAGGATCAGGTCGATTACATTGCCTCTCGCGGCAGCCTCGCCCTGACCTCGGGCCTGCACGTGCTGACGCCCGACGCCGGTCCCTCGAACTACGGACTGCATCCGGCGATGCCCGAGCTCGCGAGCCTCTTCAACGGCGGCGACGCCGCGATCGTCGCGAACGTCGGCAGCCTGCTTTATCCGATCACGCAATCGCAGTACCAGAACGGCACGGTGCCGACACCGCCGCAGCTTTTCTCGCACGACGACCAGACCAACCAATGGCAGACCTCGCGGCCGGACGATGCGAACGCGAACGGCTGGGGCGGGCGCATCGCCGACATGCTGCACGCGGCGAACCAGGGCCAGATTCCGATGAGCATCACGGTGTCGGGCCAGAACCGCTTCCAGCGCGGCGCGATCGTCAGCCAGTACGGCGTCGACGCCTGGGGCGCGGCGTGCTCGGCGGCGGGCGATCCCGACTGCGGGCCGTTCAGCGTGACGACGATGAGCTATCTCGGCGACGGCCCCGATTCGTGGATGATCGACTGGGACGATCCGAACGTCGTCGCGAACGACGCGGCGGCGTACAGCGCGCTGATCGCGAGCGGCACGCAGGCGCACGTGCTGGAGCGCGCCTACGCCGACGCCGCCTCGCGCACGATCGCGAACTCGACGCTGCTCAACAGCGCGCTCGCCGCGGCCGGCACGCTGGCGACGGCGTTTCCCGACACCGATCTCGGCAACCAGCTCGCCGCGGTCGCGATGCTGATCAAGGTGCGCGCGGCGCTCGGCATGAGCCGGCAGATCTATTTCGTGTCGGTCGGCAACTACGACACGCACGGCACGCAGCTCGACGATCAGAACGACAATCTGGCCCAACTGTCCCAAGGCGTCGATGCATTCCAGCACGAGATGCAGCAGCAGGGCATCGGCGACAGCGTGACGACGTTCACCGCGTCCGACTTCGGCCGCTCGCTCGCGGTCAACGGCGACGGCACCGATCACGGCTGGGGCGGCCATCATTTCGTCGTCGGTGGCGCCGTGAACGGACGCAAGTTCTATGGCGCGATGCCGTCGCTGCGCCAGGACGGCAATCCGGACGACACCGGCTACGGGCAGATCATCCCGACGCAGGCGGTCGACCAGTACGCCGCGACGCTGGCGCGCTGGTTCGGCGTCGATTCCGGAAGCCTCAACGACATCTTCCCGAATCTCGGCCGCTTCCCGAGCAGCGATCTCGGCTTCATGGGTTGAGCGCTACGTTGCGAGAGCGCATGCGCCTTCGGCTCCTCCTTTCGCTGGCGCTGGCGCTGGCGCTCGCGCTCGCGTCGAGTGCCGGCGCTCGGGCGGCCGTCTACGTCGTCACCGCGAACGAGGACATGACGTTCACGCCCGCGTCGATCACGATCCATCAGGGCGACGCGATCCGCTTCGAGAACGCCGGCGGCGTCCACAACGTCCACGCCGACGACGACAGCTTCATCTGCTCTCTCAACTGCAACACGAACAACGCGCCGAGCGATCAGCCGTGGAGCGTCGTCGTGCGCTTCAACCGGCTCGGCACGCTCGGCTATTTCTGCGACGAGCACGGCAACACGACGAGCGGAATGCGCGGCTCGGTGACGGTCATCGATCGCGTCTTCGTCGACGGATTCGACGGATCTCCGGCGGATTGAACAGTGAGCAGCGCGCTCGATCACGCGGCGCGCTCTTGCTGTCCCCCTCTTCCGTTTGCGGGAGAGGGCAGGGTGAGGCCTACGGAGTGAGGTCTTCGGTCATCGCTTTGCAGCGAACCAACACGAGCGAAAAGCCTCCCCTCACCCCCACCCGCTCCCGCAAGCGGGAGAGGGGGAAAAGCCGCCGTCTCGCGCCATCCGCGCGCGTAGTCCACAATCGCCTGCTCCGATCGGGATTCCCGCATGCCTTTCGACCTTCCTCCCGTCACGCGCGCGCTGCTGATCGCGAACGTCGTCGTCTATCTCCTGCAGATGCTCACCGGCGATACGCTGATCGCGCATTTCGCGCTGTGGCCGCTCGGGCCGTCGCGCTATGTCGACGTTCCGGGCTTCGAGCCGTGGCAGCTCGTGACTTACGCGTTCCTGCATGGCGGTCTCACGCACATCGCGTTCAACATGCTGGCGCTCTGGATGTTCGGCGGGCCGATCGAGCGCCTGTTCGGATCGCGGCCGTTCGCGCTGTATTACTTCGTCTGCGTCGTCGGCGCCGCCGTCGCGCAACTCATCGTCGTCCATTACTGGACCGGCGGCTATTACCCGACGCTCGGCGCGTCGGGCGGCGTGTTCGGGCTTTTGCTCGCGTACGGCATGATGTATCCGCACGCGCGCATCCTCCTCTTGTTCCCGCCGATCCCGATGCCGGCGTGGCTGTTCGTGATCGGCTACGGTGCGGTCGAGCTTTTTCTGGGCATCACCGGCTCGCAGGCAGGCGTCGCGCATTTCGCGCATCTCGGCGGCATGGCGATCGGCTTCGTGCTGATCCAGTACTGGCGCGGCAAGCTGCCGGTTCGGCCGAAACGCATCTTGATGCGGTAGAGGCGGGCTCCGGAATTCGAGATTGGGGATTCGAAATCCGCTCGGTAAAACGACGACTGTTGCGGCCGATCGATCGCGGCAAGCCGATATGCTTTCGAATCCCGAATCCCGAATCCCGAATCCCGGCCTTCAGGCCTGGCTCGACTACCAGCAGCGCGTCCACCCGCAGTCGATCGCGCTCGGTCTCGATCGCGTACGCGAGGTCTGGAACCGGCTCGGCGCCCCGCGTCCGGCACCGATCGCCATCGCAGTCGGAGGAACGAACGGCAAGGGCTCGACGGTCGCGTTTCTCGAAGCGATGCTGCGCGCGGACGGCAAGCGCGTCGGCGCGTACACCTCGCCGCATCTGCTTGCTTACAACGAGCGCGTGCGCGTCGACGGCATCGATGCCGACGATGCGCGGCTCGTCGCCGCGTTCGAGCGCATCGAGGCCGCGCGCGGCGAGATCGCGCTGACGTATTTCGAATACGGCACGCTGGCCGCGCTTCTCGTCTTCGCCGAAGCCGCGCTCGACGTCGCCGTGCTCGAGGTGGGGCTCGGCGGAAGGCTCGACGCGGTCAACCTGATCGACGCCGACGCGGCGATCGTGACGACGATCGATCTCGACCATCAGGACTGGCTCGGCGGCGATCGCGACAGTATCGGACGCGAGAAGGCCGGCATCTTCCGCGCCGGCCGCCCCGCGATCGTCGGCGAGCCCGCGCCGCCCGACGGACTGCTCGACGAAGCGCGACGGATCGGCGCGGATCTTCGCATCGCGGGACGCGCGTTCCGCGTCGAAATCCGCGATCGCGACTGGATATGGATCGCGGACGACGCGCGGTGCGTGTTGCCGCATCCCGCGCTCGCCGCGGCGTGCCAGCACGCCAACGCCGCAGCGGCGATCGCGGCTCTGCACGCGGTTCGCGCGCGAACCGGCTGGAATCCCGAAGCGATCGCGCGCGGTGTCGCGTCGGCGCGCATCGCCGCGCGCATCGAGCGTTTCGCGGGTGCTCCCGAGCTCATCGTCGACGTCGCGCACAATCCGCAAGCCGCGCGCGTTCTGGCCGGATGGCTCGGCACGCATCCGTCGCAGGGCCGCACGATCGCGGTGTTCGGCGCGCTGGCCGACAAGGACGTGCCTGCGATCGTCGCAGCGATGAAAGACGTCGTCGATGCGTGGGTCATCGCTGGCCTTGCGCGCGAGTCGTCGCGCGGGCTGGCTGCGGACTCGCTGTCGGACCGGCTGCGTGGAACCGCCGCACGCGCCGAGATCGCGAGCCGCCACGACGACGTTGCCCCGGCGCTCGACGCGGCCTTCGCGCTCGCCGATGAACGCGATCGCGTGGTCGCGTTCGGCTCCTTCTTCGTCGCTGCAGCCGCGCTGCGCTTCGCGGCCGCGCGCGTTCGCGAGCCGTTAACGCGGAGCGGAGCGGACTCGCGCGTATAATCGCGTCGGGTCATCCGGGCGCGCTCCATGGACCTCTCGCTGAAACAACGCCTTCTCGGCGCGATCGTGCTGATCGCGCTTGCCGTGATCTTCGTTCCGATGCTCCTGTCCGGACCGGCGCCGCAGGCGACGTCAGAGACCGTGAACCTCGCGATCCCGCCGGCACCGGATCGCGAATTCCAGAATCGCGTGCTGCCGGTCGATACGGCGACGCCGGCAACGACCTCCGCGACGAAGCCTGCGGATGCGCCGGCGGTCGTGACGACCGAGCCGGTGGCGACGGTCGAGACGCCGCGGCGTCCCGCGGAGATTCCGCAGCCGACGGTCGCGACGGCCACGCCACCCGCCACCCCCGTTGCGGCGGAGCCGGCGCCGACGAAACCGGCCGCGCCGGCCAAAGCAGAACCGGAGTCGAAGGCGGCTCCCGAGCCCGGGCGCGCCGCGGACGGCTCGTTCTACGTCCAGCTTGGCGTCTATGCCGAGACGAAGAACGCCGACGATCTCGTCGCCGCGCTGAAGCAGGGCGGCTTCTCCGCTTTTGCCGAGGCCAGCGAATATCAGGGCAAGTCCGTGCGTCGCGTCCGCGTCGGTCCCTACGAGGACCGTGCCGCGGCCGAGGCCGCGCGCCTTCGCATCAAGCAGATCAAGCCGGCCGTGCCGGGCAGCGTCGTCGCGACGGCCGAAGATGCGAAAGCGGATGCGCCGGCAAGCGCGCTGCCGGCCGGCCGTGCGGGCGGATGGGCCGTCCAGCTGGGCGCGTTCAAGACCGTCGACGAGGCCAGCAAGATGCGCGATCGCCTCAAGAACGCCGGCTTCGTCGCGTTCGTCGACAAGGCCGACACCGGAAGCGGCACGCTCTGGCGCGTGCGCGCCGGGCCGGAGGCCGATCGCGGCAATGCGGACAAGCTGAAGGGACGGATCAAGGACAAGCTGAAGATCGAGGGGATGGTGGTGACGCAGCAGTGAGCGAGGGAATGGGGAATCGAGAATCGGGAATGGAAGAAGACGATACCGCCCCCTCCCGCTCTCCATTCCCAATTCTCCATTCCCGATTCCCGGCTCTTCGATGAACTGGACCGACTACACGATCCTCGCCGTCCTCGCGCTCTCGGTCCTGATGGGCCTCTGGCGCGGCTTCATCGGCGAGGTGCTGGCCCTGGTCTGCTGGGTCCTCGCGTTCTGGGTCGCGTGGATGCTGGGGCCGGCCCTTGCGGATCGCTTTTCCGCCAGCATATCGACGCCGTCGGTACGCGTGATGCTCGCTTACGTCGTCTGCTTCGTCACGGTGCTGATCGCCGGCGCGATCGTCGCGTTCCTGATGCGAAAGCTCGTCGAGGGCAGCGGTCTTTCGGGCAGCGATCGATTGCTCGGCATGGTGTTCGGCCTCGTGCGCGGGTTCGCGCTCGTGACGCTCGTCGTGCTGCTGCTCGGCTTCACGCCGTTTCGGCGCGATCCGTGGTGGCATGAGTCGCGCCTGATGCCGAATTTCGAGACCGGCGCGCACTGGCTCGGCGAGCGGTTGCCAGGCGAGGTCGCGAAATACCTCGAGCCGGCCGAGGCGATGGCCAGGCCCGTTTTGCCGCCGGAGCGTCCGGCGGCCGAGCGGAAACCCGTTTCCGGATGAGCGCGTACTGACCCATGTGCGGAATCATCGGCATCGTCGGAAAATCCGAAGTCGGCTCGGCGCTTTATGACGCGCTGACGGTCCTGCAGCACCGCGGACAGGACGCGGCCGGCATCGCGACGCTCGACGGCGGGCGCCTCAAGCTGCACAAGGGCGGCGGCCTCGTGCGCGACGTGTTCACGCGCGAGGCGATGCTGTCCTTGCGTGGCAACGTCGGCATCGGCCACTGCCGCTATCCGACGGCGGGCTCGGAAGGCTCGGCCGAGGCGCAGCCGCTCTACGTCAATTCGCCGTACGGCATCGCGCTTTGCCACAACGGCAATCTCATCAACACCGATTCGCTCCGGCGCGAGGTCGTCGAGGGCGACCGGCGCCACATCAACACCGATTCCGATTCCGAAGTGTTGCTGAATGTGCTCGCGCACGAGCTGCAGATCCAGGATCGGCGCGCGCTGACGCCGGATCACATCTTCAAGGCCGTCGCCGGCACGCACGCGCGCTGCGTCGGCGGCTACGCGGTCGCCTCGCTCTTGCTCGACTACGGCGTGCTCGCGTTCCGCGATCCGCACGGCATCCGCCCGCTCGTGCTCGGCGAGCGCGAGACCGGCGCCGGCATGGAATACGCGGTCGCGTCGGAATCGGTCGCGCTCGACATCCTCGGCTTCAGGCTGCTGCGCGACGTCGAGCCCGGCGAGGCCGTGCTGCTGACGCTCGACGGCAAGCTCCACGCGCGCCATTGCGCGGAGCCTGCCGTGCACGCGCCGTGCATCTTCGAGTACGTCTATCTCGCGCGGCCGGATTCGATGATCGAGGACGTCTCGGTCTACAAGGCCCGCCTTCGCATGGGCGAGAAGCTCGGCGAGAAGATCCTGCGGCTGATGCCGAACCACGACATCGACGCGGTCATCCCGATTCCCGACACCTCGCGCACGGCGGCCGGGCCGCTCGCGCATATCCTCGGCGTGCCCGTGCGCGAAGGCTTCGTCAAGAACCGCTACATCGGCCGCACGTTCATCATGCCGTGCCAGAGCGAGCGAGTGAAATCGGTGCGTCGCAAGCTCAATCCGATTCCGCTCGAGTTCCGCAAGAAGAACGTGCTGCTC
>DASZYR010000003.1:0-10322 GCA_035545255.1 Rhodanobacteraceae bacterium | reverse complement strand
CTGCCCGACGGTGCATCCGCTGCTCAACCACCTGACGCCGTTCCGCAATTCCGAGAACGATCTCGACGAGGGCCCCGTGCTCGGCGGGCCCATGTGGATGACGAATCCCGAAGGCAGCATGTCGATCGGCGGCGCGCGTTGCGCCGCGCCGTTCGAGGCGCTCTCGGCCGAGGAACGCGCGCGCGTCTACAACTACACCGTTTTCCCGAGCGCGTTCGTCTCGTTCCATCCGGACTACGTGCTCGTGCATCGCGCGCTTCCGCTCGCGATCGACAAAACGCGCATCATCTGCGACAGGTATTTCCATCCCGACGCGATTGCGCAACCCGGGTTCGATCCGGCGCCCGCGATCGAGTTCTGGGATCTCACGAACCGTCAGGACTGGACGCTCTGCGAGAACACGCAGCGCGGCGTCGCGTCGCGTGCATGGACGCCCGGCCCGTATTCGGAGCTCGAAAGCCAGCTCGCCGCATTCGACCGGCAATACCTGCGCACGATGGGCGAGAGCCCGCCGCTGAAGGTCGCGCAGGGCTGACGCTCGCGGTTGCGACGCTGCCGCGATTCCCCGACACTCCGCGCACGCTGCCGCACGCGTTCGAGGGATTGCCGCCGGATGAAGCGCCTGTTCGAAGAGCTCAAGCGCCGCAACGTGCTGCGCGCGGCCGTGCTCTACGTCGGCGCGATCTGGGCGCTCGCGCAGGGCATCGCGCAGCTTGGACCCTCGATCGGCGCGCCCGAATGGGCCACGCGCTGGTTCCTCGTCGCGGCCGCGATCGGCTTTCCGTTCTGGATCGCGTTCTCGTGGTATTTCGAGCTGACACCCGAAGGATTGAGGCTCGATCGCGACATCCCGCCCGATGCGACGACGAATCGGAAAACGCGGCGCACGCTCGATTTCGCGATCGTCGCGGTGCTCTCGATCGCGGTCGTGCTGCTGCTGACCGACCGATTCGTGCGTCACCCGAATGCCGGCGGCGCGGCGGTCCCCGACAAATCGATCGCGGTGCTGCCGCTCATCAACGAAAGCGGCGATCCGCGTCAGGATTATTTCTCCGACGGGCTCGCCGAAGAGCTGATCTCCGCGCTCGCGCAGGTGCCTGAATTGAAGGTCATCGGGCGCTCGTCATCGTTCCGCTTCCGCGGCGAGGAGCAGCAGGACACCGCGGCGATCGGCGCGAAGCTCGGCGTCGCGACGCTGCTCGAAGGCACCGTACGCAAGAACGACAACCAGGTGCGCATCGTCGCGTCGCTGATCCGCGCGTCCGACGGCAGCGCGCTCTGGTCGCGCACGTTCGACCGCGAGCTCAAGGACGTGTTCGTGATGCAGGCCGAGATCGCGCGCGCGGTCGCGGGTGCGCTGCAGGCGACGCTGTTCGGACGCTCGCTCGAATCGAACGACAAGCCGCCGAGCGGCAACCTCGACGCTTACGAGGCGCTCCTGCACGGCCGCTCGTACGCGGCGCGCCGCAATCGCGATGATTACTTCAAGGCGGTCGAGTTCTATCGCGAGGCGATCCGGCTCGATCCGCTCTACGCGATGGCATACGCGCGTCTTGCGAACGCGCAGCAATGGTTTTCCGACTGGGTCGCGACCGGCGCCGAGCGCAGCGTGACTGCGCCCGAAGCGCGTGCGAACGCGGAGAAGGCGCTGACGCTCGATCCGAAATCCGCGGTCGCGATGGGCGTGCTCGGGATCAACGAAGCGTGGTCGCAGTTCGATATCCGCAAGGCCGAGACGACGCTGCGCGCGGCGGTCGCGCAGGATCCCGGCAATCCCGAAGCGCTCTATCAGCTCGCCGACGTGATCGGCTGCCTAGGTCGTCTCGACGAATCGGTCGTCATGATGAAGAAGGTGCTCGCTATGGAGCCGCTCAACGCGCAGTTCCATTTCAACATGGGCCAGTTCCTGCTCGGGCTCGGCCGCGTCGACGAAGCCGAAACCGAGCTTCGTCAGGCGATCGACCTGCAGCCGAACGCCGCAGGCTTTCGCCTGCTGCTGACGCAGGCGTACATCAAGGCCGGGCGTTTCGAGGAAGCGCTCGCGGCCGCGAAGGCCGAACCCGATGAGGCGACGCGCCGCGCGGCGACGGCGCAGGCGTATTTCGCGGCCGGCAACAGCGAAGCGGGGCAGCCGATTCTCGACGAGATGATCCGGCTCGATGCCGATTCGCTGCCGTTCTACATCGCCGAGGTCTACGGCATTCGCGGCGACGTCGATGCAGCGTTCGAATGGGTCGAAAAAGCGTACGCCGTGCGCGATCCCGGCGTTTCGATCCTCTATGAAGACCCGATCGTCGCGCACGTGCTGCGCGACGATCCGCGCTTCGTCGAGTTCGTGAAGAAGCTCAACCTGCCGGATCCGCATGACGTGCCGGATCCGTGGGTGGTGCAGGGAACGAGCAACCCCGTACCGGCGACGCGCTGATTATTTCGTCGCGTACGAATCGCGCAGCGTGACCGTGCGATTGAACACGGGCTTCGCGCGCGAATGGTCGTAGCGATCCGCGACGAAATAGCCGAGCCGCTCGAACTGCACGTTCGCTTCGGGTTCCGCATCCGCGAGCAAGGGTTCGAGGAAACCCCGCACGACGCGCTTCGCATCGCGATTGAGATGCTCGGCGTAGGTCTTGCCGTCGCTCGTGTCGTCGGGATCGGCGACCGAGAACAGGCGATCGTAGAGCCGCACTTCGGCGTCGATCGCGTGCTTCGAGCTGACCCAGTGGATCGTGCCTTTGACCTTGCGGTCCGCGCCCGGCATGCCGTGGCGCGTTTCGGGATCGAGCGTCGCGTGCACTTCGCGCACCGAGCCGTCGGCGTTCTTCACGACCTCGACGCAGCGCACGATGCCGACGTTGCGCAACCGCACTTCGCCGTCAGGAACGAGGCGATGGAAGCCTTTCGGCGGCACTTCCGCGAAATCGTCGCGCTCGATCCAGAGCTCGCGCGAGAACGGCACGTGGCGTGCGCCGAAGTCGGCGTTCTTCGGATGGTTCGCGAATTCGATCGTCTCGTCGTGATTCACGTCGAGGTTCGTGATCACGAGCTTCAGCGGATCGAGTACGGCCATGCGGCGCGGCGCAGAGGCATCCAGGACTTCGCGCACGCTGTTCTCGAGCACGCTGAACTCGATGACCGAGTTCTGCTTCGTGACGCCGGCGCGCTCCCAGAACGCGCGGATCGCCGCCGGCGGAAAGCCGCGGCGGCGCACGCCGGCCAAAGTCGGCATGCGCGGATCGTCCCAGCCGTCGACGAGATTCTCGGTCACGAGCGCCATGAGCTTGCGCTTGGACATCACCGTGTAGTCGAGATTGCCGCGCGCGAACTCGATCTGCTGCGGCCGGCTCGGCGTGCCCGCGAGGCCGGCGCGGCGCATCGGCTCGACGAGCTCGGCGTGGTTCATGAGATCGAGCTGGTCGAGGAACCAGTCGTAAAGCGGCCGGTGATCCTCGAACTCGAGCGTGCAGAGCGAGTGCGTGATGCCTTCGACCGCGTCCGAGACGCAATGCGCGTAGTCGTACATCGGATAGATCGGCCAGGCGTCGCCGGTGTGCTGGTGCGTCAGCTTGCGGATGCGGTAGATCGTCGGATCGCGCATGTTGATGTTGCCGGACGCCATGTCGATCTTCGCGCGCAGCGTGCGCGCGCCGTCGGCGAACTCGCCGGCGCGCATGCGGCGAAAGAGATCGAGGTTTTCCCCGGGCGTGCGGTCGCGGAACGGCGAATTCCGGCCGGGCTCGGTCAGCGTGCCGCGGTATTCGCGCACTTCGTCGGCCGAGAGATCGCAGACGAACGCCTTGCCGTCGCGGATCAGCTTCTCGGCGCAGAGATAGAGCACCTCGAAGTAATCCGACGTGTGACGCAGGTGGTTCCACTCGAAGCCGAGCCAGTTGACGTCGCTCTGGATCGCGTCGACGTATTCCTGCTCTTCCTTCGCCGGGTTGGTGTCGTCGTAGCGCAGGTCGCAATTGCCGCCGAATTCGCGCGCGAGGCCGAAGTTGAGGCAGATCGATTTCGCGTGGCCGAGGTGGAGATAGCCGTTCGGCTCGGGCGGAAAGCGCGTCGCGACGCGCCCGCCGTGCTTTCCGGCGGCGCGGTCGTTGACGATGATCTGGCGGATGAAGTGATTCGCTGCGGCGTCGGTCATGCGGGGTTGCCGCGTCCGCGGCGTCGTGGAAACGGGACCCGGCAGTTTAGCGGCGATCGGCGCCGAAGTGAGGCGCGCAGGAGTCCGCCGTTCGCGGAAAGCGCCTCGCGACCGGGCCTCACGCGGCCGCTTCGCGTTTCCTCTCGCCGTGCAGCGCGTGCAGCCGGAGCCTGACGGGACCGCGCACGTCGCCGATGTCGACGACCGACTCATGCTGCAGCACTTCGATCGCGCCCGCTTCCGCCATCGCGGCGGCGACGGTGCGGACCGGCCGCATGAGATCCTGCCAATGGGCGCCCGTGCTCATCGCGAGCATGCGCGCGGCTTCGCTGGGACAGATGCTGCGCCCGGGGCCGCGTGCGATGAGAAGTTCGAGCACGCAGGCGCGGATACGCTCGGCGAGCTCATCGTCGGGCAACAGCAGGGCCATATCGGCCTCGTTCGGTGGCAGGGCGTTCAGCCGCGCAGCAAAGGCATTTCGCCTCCCCACCCCGCGCCGGCCGGACGGAACCATCATAGCGCCCCCGGCGTTTGCGCGCGACGGTCCATTTCGCTAGCGTTGACCCTCGTGAAGATCGTTTACAGAGCCGAGAACATCATCGACGCGAATCTCGTCAAGGCGGCGCTGGCCGACGCCGGGATCGACGCGTTCGTGTCCGGCGAGTACCTGACCGGCGCGATCGGCGAGCTGCCGGCCTGGGATCTCGTGACGGTCATGGTCGCCGATCACGACGTCGAGCGCGCGCTGCCGATCGCCGAGGCCATCGACGCGAGCCTCAAGCAGGAACGCGCCACCGGGATCGCGACCGACGGCGGCGCGGCGCCGCAACCGGCCTGACGCCGGCCCGTCGCGGAAAGTACGCGAGCGTCCTTCGCTTCTCTCGATCGGGAAATGCGCAGGAAGTGCGTTTCCCGACAACCTGCTAGGCTTCGGCTCCGCTTCCGCGGGCGAATATCCGTCGATGAAACCGCTCGTCCTGTGCCTGTCCTTCGCGTTCGCGGCCACCACCGCGGCAACCGCGGAGGACGCCGGCTCGACTCCATATCTGGCGCTCTACCGAGTGCTTTCGCCGATCGCCGGCATCGAGGCCTACGACCGGCTCGTCGCGGTCGAGCGCATCGAGAGCAAGCTGCCCGGCGTTCGTGCCGGGGATATCCGCATCGTGATCCACGCCAGGAGCGGCGCGATCCCGGTCGCCGTCGGCGACGGCGGCGCCGTGAAATTCCCGGTCAGCGACGCGCTCCGCGCGGAGAATCCTCCGGTCGAGACGAATCAGCCGAAAGGATCGCTGGCGCTGATCGTCAACGTGGGCCTGCGCGGCGCGGGCGCGCTGCGCGTGCCATGGAGCGACATCGAGGCCGGCCTCGAGCAGGCGAAGGCGTTCTATGCGAAGAATCGCGGCGACGCCGCGCCGGCGATCAGCGGCGTCGAGGTGCACTTCCCGCCCGGCGGATCGGCCATGCTGACGATCGAAGGCAAGGACGAGCGCCTGCTGATGGCCGATCCCGCCGGCCGCATCGTCGTCACGCGCGACATGATCGCGGGCGAAGCGCCGCCGGAGCTTGTCTTCTCGCGCGCTCCGGATTTCGTGCTGCCGTATTCGGAAGGAAGACCATGAGCCGGTCGCTGACGCTCGTCATCGGCAACAAGAACTACTCGTCATGGTCGCTCCGGCCCTGGCTCCTGATGCGCCATCACGGCATCGCGTTCGACGAGGTTCGCCTGCCGCTCGACACGCCCGAGTTCGAAAGCGGCGTCGCGCGCTGGTCGCCGAGCCGGCGCGTGCCGGTGCTGCACGACGGCGATCTCGTCGTCTGGGATTCGCTCGCGATCTCGGAGTACGTCAGCGAGACGTTGCTCGGCGGCGCCGGCTGGCCTGCCGACCCCGCAGAGCGCGCGGTCGCGCGATCGGTCAGCGCCGAGATGCACTCGGGCTTCCTTGCGTTGCGCACCGCGCTGCCGCTGAACTGCCGGCGACGCGTGACGGGCTTCGTCGTGCCCGCCGACGCGCAGGGCGACGTCGATCGCGTCGCGCGGATCTGGCGCGAATGCCGCGAGCGCGCGAGCGGCGGTCCGTTCCTGTTCGGCGCGTTCTCGATCGCCGACGCGATGTACGCGCCGGTCGTGCTGCGCTTTCGCACGTACGGCGTCGAGCTTCGCGGACCCGAGCAGCAATACGCGCAGACGATGCTCGGGCTCGCCGCGTTGCGCGAATGGCTCGCGGCGGCCGAATCCGAAGGCCTCGCGTTGCCGAAATACGACGCGATCGCCTGATGTCGTCCGCAAATCCCGAAATCCCGCGCGCGGCGCTGATCGAGATGATCGCCGGAGCCGCCGCGATCAGCACGACGAGCCTCTTCGTCAAGGTCGCGCACGTCGGTCCGACCGTCTCGGCGTTCTACCGCATGGCGTTCGGCGGCGGCATGCTGCTGATCGGCCTCGTCGCGCTCGGCAAGTGGCGGCGCGTCGGCTGGAGCGATCTTGGCTGGCTCATGATCCCGGCGGTCGCGTTCGCGGCCGACCTCATGCTCTGGCATCGCAGCATCCTCTACGTCGGGCCGGGGCTCGCGACGCTGCTCGGCAATTTCCAGGTCTTCCTGATGGCGCTGGCAGGTTTCGCGATCTATCGCGAGCGGCTCGGCTGGCCGTTCCTTGCCGGGGTCGCGCTCGCGTTCGTCGGGCTTTATCTCCTGGTCGGGCTCGACTGGGGCAGCGTCGGCCCGCAATACCGGCTCGGCGTCGTGCTCGGCGTCGTCACTGGCGTCGCCTACGCCGTCTACATGCTTTCGACGCGTCACGCGCAGCGCGGCGGGCATGTGCGGCTAGCGCCGGCGCAGCTGCTCTGCGTCAGCACGCTGCTCTGCGCGGCGGTGCTCGGCGTCGCGGCGCTCGTCGAGCGGGATTCGCTCGCGCTGCCGGACGCGCAATCGTGGG
Organism: Rhodanobacteraceae bacterium; assembly: GCA_035545255.1. GTDB lineage: Bacteria > Pseudomonadota > Gammaproteobacteria > Xanthomonadales > Rhodanobacteraceae > Dokdonella_A. Next base: position 3,243 of record DASZYR010000003.1, on the reverse strand, counting down.
CGTCGCTGCTCGGCCTCGGATTCTTCGGCCAGGTGCTGGGCTGGGTGCTGCTGACGCGCGCGATGCCGCAGCTTCCGGCGTCGCTGATCGGGTTGCTGCTGCTGCTGCAGCCGGCGCTCTCGTTCGTGTTCGACGTGGTCCTGTTCGCGCGGCCGACGCGCGCACTCGACTGGATCGGCGTCGCGCTTTCGCTCGTCGGCATTTTCGTCGGATCGTACCGGCGCGCGCCGCGGCCGGCCGCGGAGCCGGCAGTGACCGAGCCGTGAGCGGCGACGGAGCCGCGCGCGCGGACCTGCTGCGTTTCGTGCGCGACGTCGCGGATTTCCCGAAGCCCGGCATCGTCTTCAAGGACCTGACGCCGATGCTCGCCGACGCGCGGGCGTTCGCGGCGGCCGTCGACGCGCTGATCGCTCCGTTCCGCGACGCATCGATCGCGCGCGTCGCCGGCATCGAGGCGCGCGGCTTCATCTTCGGCGCGGCCGCGGCACGCGTGCTCGGTGCCGGCTTCGTTCCGTTGCGCAAACCCGGCAAGCTGCCGTCGCGAACGCTCCATGTCGAATACGCGCTCGAATACGGCTCCGATCGTCTCGAGCTGCACGCCGACGCGTTCGTGCGCGGCGAGCGCGTGCTGCTCGTCGACGACGTGCTCGCGACGGGCGGAACGCTGGCCGCCGCGGCGCGGCTGTGCGAGGACGCCGGCGGCGAGGTCGTCGGCGCGGCCGTCGTCGCCGAGCTTGCGTTTCTCGGCGGACGCGCGCGCTGGATGCGCGACGCGCCGCTGCGCGCCGTATTGCGGTTCGAGTGAAGTCCTGTCGCCTCCCCGTCAGCGAGACACGCTGTATGTCCCCTCTCCCGCTCGCGGGAGAGGGTTAGGGTGAGGGCAAGCGGGTTCGACGTTGAGAAAGGTGAGAGCCAAAGCCGAAGCGCTTCACTCCGGCCGGCCCTCACCCCGGCCCTCTCCCGCAAGCGGGAGAGGGGGAACAGCGGGCGTGAGAGAGGAGGAAGGCGCGCGACGGTACGCGATCAATCTTCCGCGGTCGGCGGATCGAACCCGTCGGCGAAGATCGTGTCGTCCGGCCCGAACGAGTTCAGCAGCCGCACGACGCCAAGATCGACAGGCCACGCGTCGGTCGTCGTCCGGTGTGCGCGGCCCGCGAGGATGATGCGGCCGTCGGGCTGCATGGCCAGCGTCGCGGCCTCGCTGAAATCGCCGTCGGGCGCGAGGTCGGCTTCGAAGACGCCGCCGTCCGCGAAATCCGGATCGAGCTGGCCGACCGCGGTCGTCCGCAGCGCGAGGAACTCGGACTTGTCCGGGAACGCCGAAAAATTCGCCGAAACGACGAGCTTGCCGTCGGGTTGCGCGACGAGGCCGGTCGGATAGATCGAGGACGCCGTGGGCAGGATCGCCGGGCGGAAATAGCCCGGTGTTCCGGCGTCGCCGAATGCATCGTCCGTCGAGCCGTCCGCCGCGAGCTGGCCGATGACGATCGGGTTCGCGCCCGTGTCGAGGACGTAGTAGTAGCCGGCCCATGCGATGCCGCCGTCCGGCGTCGCGGCGATGCGCTGGATCGCATTGCTCATCGAGCTGTCGTCGGCGGGATCGTGGAACACGCGCATGCCGCCGTCGCCGAACGCCGCGTCGGGCGCACCGGTCGCGTCGAGCTTCGCGATCGCGAAATCGCTGCCGAGACCGCTGCCGTAAACCTCGTAGCGGCCGCCGACGATGACGCCGTCGTCGCCGGTCATCAGGAGATCGGCGAGATAGCCGGAGTTGCCGGCGCCGTCCCAGCCGATCGACGCCGTGCCGCTGTCGCCGAACGCCGTGTCCGGAGCGCCATCGGCGTCGAAGCGCATGACGTTCGCGGTGTAGACGAAGGTGTCCATGTCGATCGATTCGCCGGCGACGACGATGCGGCCCTGGCTGTCGATGCCGACCGCGTGCGGGTAGTAGAGCGGCACCAGCACGTAGCCCACGCCGCCGGCGAACGTCGTGTCGATGGCGCCGTTCTCGTCCATCTTGACGATGAAGCCCTTCTCCTGCGAGGTCACCTGCGAGATGCCGACCGCGACGAGCGAGCCGTCGTCGAGGCGCGCGATCGATTCGATGTTCTCCATGCGGTGGTTCGGATCGAATGCGGGCACCTCGACGATGCCCGGGATCGACGTATTGCCGAAGGTCTCGTCGGCGCTGCCGTCCGCGTTGAAGCGCGCCAGCATGCCGCGATACTCCTGCTCGAACGGCACGCCCGTCGGCTTGTCGAGGCTGCCGGCGAAAAGGATCTTGCCGTCGGGCAGCACGATCGCCTTGTATGGCGTCAGCTCCTGCGCGCCGACGAGATCGGGCGTGATGTAGGCGATGCCTGCGTCACCGAACGTCGGATCGAGATCGCCGTCGGCGGCGAGGCACGGCGCTGCGACCGGAACGGTCAGCATCAGCGCGGTCGTAACGAGCATCTTCTTCGACACCATGAACATCTCCACGTCTTGAGGGGTAGAAGGAGCTAACGGAAAAGCGTGCGCGCAAGCATCACGCGGGGCGCCGCGCCGCGCATGGCGGTTTCGTCAACGCCGCATTCGTTTCGCATCAGAAGCGAGGCCAATCAGTCACTTGGACGTCGCCGGCGCGGCAGGCGACGGGGTCGCGCGATCCGCGAGCGCCGCCGGAATCGCACGCTCGCCGGCGAGGGCCAGCGCTTTGGCGAGCGCGCCGCGCCAGAGGTTCTCGTCGCCGATCGCGCGCTGGACGCGCAGCTGGACCAGCGCGCTGCCGTAGTCGCGCGCCGCCCAGCCGGCGACGCGTTCGGCGGCGGCGCTCGCTCCGGCGAGATCGCCGCTCGCGACGAGCCAGGCGGCGTTCGCGTCGGCGGCTTCGCGGATGTCGAGCGGGACGCGCAACTCGTCGGCATCGGCCAGCGCCTGCGAGTAGAGCGAGCCGGCCGAGCGGTCGCCGCCCGAGGCGGCGGCGTCGGCGCTCGCGAGGTGCGCGTAGAAACGCGCAGGTGCGGAGCCGTCGTGCTCGGCGAAGGACGAGAGCGCGTCCAGCGCCTCGCGCGCCGCTGCGCTATCGCCGGCGTCGAGCAGCGCGCGCACGCGCTCGCGAAACGTGCGCGCCCGCTCGCGCGCATCGTCGGCGACGGTCGCGCGCTTCAGCGCCGCATCGGCTTCGGCGGCCGCGCGCTTCGCGTCGCCCTGCATGTCCGCGAGGCGTGCGGCGATCATGTGAGCGCGCACGCTCGCGGCGCG
>DASZYR010000002.1:0-2150 GCA_035545255.1 Rhodanobacteraceae bacterium | reverse complement strand
GCCCGCTTCGCGCGCGTGCGCGCCGCGCTGCTCGCCGCGCCGCGCGATGCTGCGCGCGTCTGCGAGGAGATCGGCACGATGCGCGCCCGCTGGCGCGCCGAGCGCGATCGCTCGGACCCCGAACGTTTCGACCTGAAGCAGGGCATCGGCGGGCTCGTCGACATCGAGTTCCTGCTGCAAGGCATCGTGCTGTTGCATGCCGCGGCGAAACCCGCGTTGCTCGCAAGCGGCAGCACGCCGTCGCTGATCGCCGCGGCGGCCGAAGCCGGCGTGCTCGGCGGCGAAGACGCGAATGCGCTCGCAGAAGCGCACGCGACGCTGCTCGCGCACGCGATCACCTGCACGCTCGATGGGAGGTCGAGAATCGCGGTTCGCGATCGCGAGATCGAGCAGCATGCCGGAGTGGTGCGCTCGCTAGCGTGTGCGTCCGGCCTGCTCGATGCGTGACATGTCGCTCTGCGCCAGCGCGGGCCGACCGCGACAGAGCGCGTGCATACATGCCCGCACGACCGTGTTCAGATGATGCCGAAAAGGGTGTATAGTATGACTATACGATCGATCGCATGATCCAGTCCTTTCGACACAAGGGCATCGAGGCATTCTTCTTTACGGGCAATACGAGCCGCATCCAAGCAAAACACGCCTCGCGTCTGCGGATCATGCTCGGTGCGCTCAACCGGGCGAATGGACCTAACGACATGAACGCCCCCGGTTGACGCCTGCATCCGTTGAGTGGCCGACTGGCCGGACACTGGGCCGTCAGCGTCAGCGGAAATTGGCGATTGACGTTCCGGTTCGAGGGTAGCGATGCGGTGCTCGTCGACTATCAGGACTATCACTGAGAGCAGCCATGACGAACATGCACAATCCTCCGCACCCCGGCAGCGTTCTCCGCGAATGGCTGGCGCACATCACCGTCGCCGAGGCCGCGCGGCGTCTGGGCGTGACGCGCGCAGCGCTGTCGCGCGTGCTGAATGGCGCCGCCGGCGTGAGTGCCGAGATGGATCTGCGCCTTTCGAAGGCACTGGGCACGACGCCGGGCGTTTGGTTCAACATGCAGGCCGACTACGACCTGTGGCAGGCGCAACGCCGCTTCAGGGCAAAGGTACGTCGGATCGTTTCGCACGCCGCCTGACCGATCCGTCGTTTATCGCCCGAGCGACTTCGCCGCCGCCGTCCGCCAGATCTTGCGCACGAGTTCGGCGATCTCGCGCGTCTCCGCAAGCGGAGGCGGTTGCGGTCGGTGTGCGGTGTCGTCGATCGAGCGCAGATGCCCGCTCGCGCGAAGCTCGCGATGGAACGCCGCGAGCTTGCCTTCGATCGGTCGCGGCGCGAACGTGTAGACCGGTTTTCCGGTCGCGCAGGCTTCCGAGAGCATGTTGACCGAATCGGGCGTCACGACGATGCGGTCGGACCAGGCGAGGAAGCCGGCATATGGGTTGGGGCCGTCGTCGGCGCCGGCCCAGAATCGTCCCGGAAGCGTTGCGAGCATCGCGCGAAGGTCCTGCACGGCGCTTTGTGGGGTTCGACGCGACGTGGTGACGAGAAAGCTGCCGCCGTCGCTCGCATGTCGCGCGCGAAGCCGTTCGGCGAGCGCCGCGAAATAGGCCGCGTCCAGCGCCTGCGCCTTGCTCGTCGCGCCGATGAGAACGGCCGTCCTCGGCGCGGGCAGCGCCGCGAGCGCCGCGAAATCCGTTCGACCCCGCGCGAGCCAAGCCGCGTCGACCGGATTCAACGCACCGATGCTGCCGATCACGTTGGCGCCTCGGATGCCGTCGTGCTGCGGCGCGATGACCACGTCGAAGGCGCGGGTGTCGATGCGCGGGTCGAGGATCTGTACCGTGAAGGTGTTTCCGCCGCTCCAGTGACGCAAAAGGCGTGTCGCGAGTGCGGCCCGGCGCCCGCAGCCGATCGCGATGTCGGGCCAAGGCGGGTCGAGCGACGCGCCAGACGCGTCACGGATGCCGCGATCCGCCAGAAGCGTAAGTCGCGGCGCGAACGTGTTCCATGGCTCGCGCAGCACGAGGCATCGCGCCTCGAAACGCGCGTCGATCGCCTGCGCGAGCGCCTCGGCCTGGCGTCGGTTGCCGGCGGCGTCGTCGCTGAGTGCCCAGCATGAAGGCGATGTCGGAGACGTCACCTCGCTAGCG
>DASZYR010000001.1:0-2476 GCA_035545255.1 Rhodanobacteraceae bacterium | reverse complement strand
CGTGTAGGAAACTTCCTACCGCGCGCGATCCCGATTAGAGTCGCGAGGCGCGTCGCGGCGGGCGCGAGAACGGAGGGCTCCGATGAAAATGGTCATGGCGATCGTCAAGCCGTTCAAGCTCGACGACGTGCGCGAGGCGCTGGCCGAAGTCGGCGTGCAGGGCGTCACCGTGACCGAGGTTAAGGGCTTCGGCCGCCAGCGGGGGCACACCGAGCTCTATCGCGGCGCCGAATACGTCGTCGATTTCCTGCCGAAGATCAAGATCGAAGTCGCCGTGGCCGACGAGCTGCTCGAACGCGTCGTCGAGGCGATCCGCAAGAGTGCGAATTCCGGGAAGATCGGCGACGGCAAGATCTTCGTGTGGCCGCTGGAGCAGGTGGTCAGGATCCGGACGGGCGAGCTCGATGCGGATGCGTTGTAATTGAAGAGCCCGGATTCGGGATTCGGGATGACATCCCGAATCCAAGCTCTTTCACCGCAGCAGGATCCACGAACCCAGCGCGGCAAACAGCACCGCAGCCGAAATCCGAGCCGCCTTCAGCGGCAGCTTCGCCGCGAAACGCGAGCCGAGCCACACGACCGGCACGTTCGCGAGCAGCATGCCGAGCGTCGTGCCGGCGACGACCTGCCAGAGCGGATGGTATTGCGCGGCGAGCACGATGGTCGCGACCTGCGTCTTGTCGCCCATCTCGGCGATGAAGAACGCGACGATCGTCGCGAGCAGCACGCCGTGTCCCGCGCCGCGCGCGGCTTCTTCCTCGTCGGCCGAATCGGGCTTCAGCGTCCAGAGCGCGACCGCGAAGAAGCTCAGCGCGACGATCCGCTTCAGCACTTCGGGCGTGAGATATTGCGCGACGAGCGCGCCGACGTAGCCGGCGAGCGCGTGGTTGACCAGCGTCGCGGCGAGGATGCCGAGGCAGATCGGCCACGGCTTGCGGTATTTCGCGGCGAGGATCAGCGACAGCAATTGCGTCTTGTCGCCGATCTCGGCGAGCGCGACGGTCGCGCTCGAAATCAGGAAGGTCTGCACGAAGGCTCCAAAGGGCTGGGAAGTCTCGACGCAATGGTTCGCTGCGCGCCGTCCCAGCCCGGGCACGATGCGCAAGAACCAAAGGTCTCGCCGGACGATTCCGTCGCGCGCGCCATGGCGTGATCGCCAAGTGTGTTGACGCGCGTCCCGCGGCCTCTCGCCGCGGTCGGCTACTCCCCGATGGAGCGGCGCGCAGTGTAGGGGCAGTCCGGCGCGTCATCAAGCAAACCGTTCAGGAAGTTCCCGATCGCACTTGCCGTCGGCATCCGGCGGTCGCAAAGTGCAAGGCCGTATCGGCAACCGGCTTTCGCGATGGAATACCGCCGCCTCGGCTCTTCGGGTCTGCAGCTCTCCGCGCTTTCGTTCGGCGCGTGGGTCACGTTCGGCAATCGCGTCGGGCGATCGGAAGCGCGCAACCTGATCGCGCTCGCCTACGATCGCGGCATCAACTTCTTCGACAACGCCGAGACCTACGCGGCCGGCGAGGCCGAGCGCGTCATGGGCGACGTGCTGGCCGATCTGCGCCTGCCGCGCGACGCGTGGTGCGTGTCGAGCAAAGTGTTCTTCGGCGCGGTGCGCGATCCGAAGCCGACGCAGCGCGGCCTTTCGCGCAAGCACGTCGTCGAGGCGTGCGAACAGGCGCTCAAGCGCCTTCGCGTCGATTATCTCGATCTCTATTTCTGCCATCGGCCCGATCCCGACACGCCGGTCGAGGAGACGGTCGCCGCGATGGATCTGCTCGTCCGACAGGGCAAGGTGCTGTACTGGGGCACGAGCGAATGGCCCGCCGACGCGATCCGCACCGCGCATCGCATCGCGCGCGCGAACCATCTCGCCGCGCCGCAGATGGAGCAGCCGCAGTACAACCTCTTCCATCGCGAGCGCGTCGAGATCGAGTATGCGCCGCTCTATCGCGAGCTCGGGCTCGGCACGACGATCTGGTCGCCGCTCGCATCGGGCTTGCTGACCGGCAAGTACAACGACGGCATCCCGGCGGGATCGCGGATGGATACGCCGGGTTACGAGTGGCTCCGGCGCAACCTGACCGAAGGCGAGGGGCCCGCGCGCATCGAGAAGGCGAAGCGTCTCGCGGTCATCGCGCGCGACATCGGCGTGCCGTTGTCGCAGCTCGCGCTCGCGTGGTGCCTGAAGAATCCGAACGTATCGACCGTGATGCTCGGAGCCACGAAGCCTGCGCAGCTCGAGGAGAATCTGGGTGCGCTCGATGTCGTCGCGAAGCTCGGCGACGCGGAGCTGGCGCGCATCGACGCCGCGATCGCCTAGCTCGGCTTTTCCCTCTCCCGCTTGCGGGAGAGGGCAGGGTGAGGGCTTTCGGAGTGAAGCGTCGAACCAGCTTGCCCTCACCCCAGCCCTCTCCCGCGCAGCGGGAGAGGGGGACAAGCCTGCGATGCGGGTCGTGATCGCTTTTCCCCTCTCCCGCGTGCG